>CAYUSM010000168.1:0-7041 GCA_964447345.1 uncultured Sulfitobacter sp.
GAGCAGCCCCCTCCTAAGGGGCAGGTTGCAGGTTCGAATCCTGCCGGGGTCGCCAGTTTTCGATCATTGTCGAGCCTGAGCGATTGCGATTGACCCGGTTTGTGGGTCGGGCACAACATGCGGGCTATGAAAGTCATGTGTTTGAATGGGTGGGGTGGGAAGCTGCATGATGTGCTGTTGCCCTATCTTGGTGACGCCGCGCCTGACGTGCTTTGTTTGCAGGAGGTTGTGCATAGCCCTCAATCTCACAAGGACTGGCTGACCTACCGGGACGGAGATCATGTGTTGCCGCAGCGGGCGAATTTCTTTCGGGATGTCTGCGCCGCACTTCCTGATCACATCGCCACGTTCTGCCCTGCCGCACAGGGTGTGCTTTGGGATGGAGATCAGGCCATGCCGTCGCAGTGGGGGCTGGCAACTTTTGTGCATGGGTCTTTGAGCGTTGTCGGGCAGGTACAGGGATTTGTGCACAAGGATTTCTCGGCAGATGGTTACGGTGATCATCCGCGGTCCCGCAGTGCGCATGGGGTGCGGTTGTTCGATCACGAACGGGATCGGTTTGTGGCGATCACGCATATGCATGGGCTGCGTGATTTGAGAGGGAAGATTGATACGCCCGAGCGGAGGGTTCAGGCGCAGCGGCTTTTGGGGATGTCACGACAGGTCGCCAGCGGTGATGATCTTTCCGTCATCTGCGGCGACTTCAATGTCGAGCCGGACAGCGACACGCTGAAGGTGCTCCGGGAGGCGGGGATGGAGGAGTTGGTGACGGCGAGAGGATTCACCAGCACACGGACGGCGCTTTATGAAAAGCCGGGGAAATATGCAGACTACATGCTGATCAATCGGCCAGAAGACGTACTCGGGTTTGATGTTGTCCATGCACCAGAAGTGTCGGACCACTGTCCGTTGGTTCTGGAAATATAGAACGCGGTTCTACACCATCATTGTTGCTTCCACAGCGCGCTTCCATGTGGCGTAGCGTGTCGCGCGGGTGTTTTCATCCATGGCCGGGGTGAAGGTGCGGTCGACCGCCCAGCTTTCTGCAAAGCCTTGCATGTCCGGGTAGAGACCGACGCGCTGCCCGGCGAGCCATGCGGCGCCCATGGCGGTGGTTTCCAGGACTTCGGGCCGGTCAACGGGGGCGTTGATGATGTCGGAGAGGAACTGCATGGTCCAGTCACTGGCGCTCATGCCACCGTCTACACGCAGCGTGGCGTCGGCGCCGTGGCCCTGCCAGTCCGCGCGCATGGCGTCGAGCAGATCGCGGGTCTGGAAACCAACGCTTTCGAGGGCGGCGCGGGCGAATTCGGCGGGGCTGGAGCCGCGTGTCAGGCCATAGACCGCACCGCGGCATTCCGCGTTCCAGTAGGGCGCGCCAAGGCCGGTGAAGGCAGGCACAATGATCACCTCTTGCTGCGGGTCAGCCTGGGTGGCGAGGTCTGCGGTTTCAGCCGCATTTTCGATGATCTTGAGGCCGTCGCGGAGCCACTGGACCACGGCCCCGGCAACGAAGATAGAGCCTTCGAGGGCGTAGGTTGCTTTGCCTTCCATTTGATAGGCGATCGTTGTGAGCAGCCGGTTTTGTGAGGCAACAGGTGTGTCGCCGGTGTTGAGCAGGGCGAAACATCCGGTGCCGTATGTTGACTTGAGCATTCCCGGCTTGAAACATGCCTGACCGATGGTGGCGGCCTGCTGGTCGCCCGCGACGCCCATGATGGGGAGGGCTGCGCCGAGGTGTTCTTGAGAAGTGGAGCCAAAGTCTGCGGCGCAGTCCTTGACCTCCGGCAGCATCTGCATGGGGATGTCGAAGAGTTCACAGATCGTGCTGCTCCACCCGCCTTTATGGATGTCGTAGAGAAGTGTACGTGCAGCATTGGTGGCATCAGTGACATGGGCAGCGCCGTTGGTGAGCTTCCACATCAGGAAACTGTCGACAGTCCCAAAGAGCAACTCGCCCTTCTGTGCGCGCTCTCGTGCGCCATCGACATTGTCGAGGATCCACTTCAACTTGGTGCCGGAAAAGTACGGGTCTGCAAGCAGTCCGGTTTTTGCAGTGATCATCTTGTCGTGCCCGGCTTCGCGTAACTCACGACAATACGCCGCCGTACGGCGATCCTGCCAGACGATAGCACGGTGGATGGCTTCACCGGTTTTGGCATCCCAGACAACAGTGGTTTCGCGCTGGTTGGTGATCCCGATGGCAGAGATGTCGCTTGCTGTCAGGCCTGCTTTGGCAATGGCATCGCGGCAAGTATGCAGAGTTGTTGTCCAGAGATCGTCCGCATCATGTTCGACCCAACCGCTTTGCGGGAAGTGTTGTGCAAACTCCTGCTGTGCGGTGGCCGTGACTTTGATGTCTTTGTCGAACACCAGCGCCCGCGAGGAAGTCGTGCCCTGATCTATGGCGAGGATATGGGTCATGTGCGGGCCTTTCGTTTTGCGGGCGGTGATGGTGTGCGGGGAGGGCTGGCCTGTCAAGCGGCAGACATCCAGTCATCAAGAGCCTGTGCCTGATCTTTGCTGAGGCGCAGCCCCAGCTTGCTGCGCCGCCAGATTACATCCTGAGCGCTGCAGGCGTATTCGCGTGTCATCAGCCAGCGGACCTCGGCCTCTGTCAGTGTCGCACCGAAATCCATCCCGAGGTCCTCTGACGATTTGGCATCACCCAAAATGTCCCAGCTTTCGGTGCCGTAGGCGCGGATCAGGCGTTTTGCCCATCTTGGGTCCAGAAAGGGATAGTCGTTTTGTAGCCTGTCGATGAGCGCGTCAACTTCATCCACGCGGAAGTCGCCGCCCGGGAGGGGGACCTCTGCCGTCCAATGGTCCTTCATGCCGGGAAAGAAGGGTGCGACCTTGTCCATCGTGTCTTCGGCGAGCTTGCGGTAGGTGGTGATCTTGCCACCGAAGATGTTGAGGATCGGTGCACCACTGGTGGAGTCGACCTTGAGCGTGTAGTCGCGGGTGGCGGCGGCAGCGGAGCTTGCGCCATCGTCGTAGAGGGGCCGTACGCCAGAGTATGTCCAGATGACATCCTTATCAGTGAGTTGCTGTTTGAAGTAGCCGTTGGCGAAGTTCAGCAGATAGGTCTGCTCTTCCGGCGTACAGACCGGCTTGACCTCCGGGTCTTCGTGATCGGCGTCTGTGGTGCCGATCAGGGTGAAGTCTGTCTCGTACGGAATGGCGAAAATGATGCGACCGTCCGTCCCCTGAAAGAAGTAGCATTTTTCGTGATCGAAAAGACGGGGTGTCACGATGTGACTGCCGCGCACAAGGCGAACGCCTTCACGGGAGTTCACGCGCACCTTGCTTTGGATGATGTCGCCCACCCAAGGACCGCCTGCATTGATCAGCATTTTGGCGTGGTGGGTTCGGGTTTCCCCCGTCGCATCTTCCGTCGTGATCTCCCACAGGTCACCTTCGCGTGCGGCGGAAAGCACCTTGGTCCGGACCATGATGTCAGCACCGCGCTCATCCGCGTCACGGGCGTTGAGCACAACGAGGCGGGAATCCTCGACCCAGCAGTCAGAGTATTCGAACGCCTTTTGGAACTGCGGCTGCAAGGGTGCGCCTTCGGGTGTGCCGTTGAGCGAGATTGTCTTGGCACCCGGCAGAATCTTCCGTCCACCAAGATTGTCATAGAGGAAAAGACCAAGCCGGATCAGCCATGCTGGTCTGCGGCCCCGCGTCCAGGGCATGAAGATGCTGAGCAGCTTGGACGTGGGCGTACCACCTTCAAAACGCATGTCCTTGTGGTAGGGCAGGACAAAACGCATGGGCCAGGAGATGTGCGGCATCGCCTTAAGCAGTGTTTCACGTTCTTGAAGGGCATGCCGGACGAGGTTGATCTCGAAATACTCCAGATAGCGCAGGCCGCCGTGAAACAGCTTGGTTGAAGCGGAGGAAGTGGCAGAGGCCAGGTCATTCATTTCGGCCAGGCCCACGGACATGCCACGCCCGGCCGCATCGCGCGCAATGCCACATCCGTTGATGCCGCCACCGATGATGAACAGGTCATAGGGGTTTTCTGATGTCGTTCCCACAGGTCTTCCTCGCGAAATGTTACCGCTCACATAAAGCAGGAATGGGCAGGGGGCAAATTGTGCAAGAACATGTGTTACCGGTCCGGGTCGTTGGGTCGCACCCGTGCGGCGGATTTGTTGGCAAAGGCCTCAAGCCGCGCCCGTGCGTCGGGTTGCGTGTTGACGATGCCGCCGACAAAGGCTTCGGCATAGGCGGCGTCCATCCCGGACATGTTGTTCATATGGCTGACGGCAGAGCAGATGGCGAAATTGGTCAATGGCAGGTTTTGCGCGACCTTGTCGGCCAGTTCCATCGCTTTGTCGAAGCTGCCTCCCGGCTCCACGATGTATTGCGCCAGACCCAGATCGACGGCCTCTTTCCCCTGATAGACCCGACCGGTCAGTATCATGTCGATCATCCGGTACTTGCCGATCATATCCGACACCCGGATCGTCGCCCCACCACCGGTAAAAATGCCGCGCTGTCCTTCGGGCAAAGCAAAGTAGGTGCCCGGATCAATCACGCGTACATGGGCGGCGCTGGCCAGCTCCAGCCCGCCGCCGACCACGGCCCCTTGCAGCGCGGCAATGATCGGGACGCCGCCGTATTCCATCTTGTTAAATGCCTCATGCCAGCGCAGGCAGACGTGCATGAAATCATCGGGGCTGCGGTCAGCCTTCCAGTGTTCCACCAGGTCCAGCCCTGCACAGAAATGATCGCCCGCCCCGGCCAGCACCACCGCCCTAACGCCTGCCATGCGCGCGCCGCTGAAGAAGCGGATAAGCTCTTCGATGGTTGCCACATCCAGGGCATTGCGTTTGTCCGGGCGGTTGAGGGTGACGACATGCAGGCCATGATCGCGCGCTGAGATCGTGAGGTTTTCATAGGTGTCGGGGTTCACGACGTCGTTCATATCTGGGTCCTTTCTGGCGTGGCAGCGGTGGCTGGGGTCAGCGACCCAGTTTTGCAGGATGACCACCTGATGAACAGCGCAAATGCGCATCCGCCAAGGCTGCCGGATCAGGGGAAATGTGAGCACGCTTTGGAGGATTTGGTCGGGCTGAGAGGATTCGAACCTCCGACCCCCTGCTCCCGAAGCAGGTGCGCTACCAGGCTGCGCTACAGCCCGACCTTGAGCTTGCCATAGGCAAGACAGAAGACTGATGCAAGAGAATGGTTCAAGCCCGCCCGCCCGTTTCGACAAGCGAAGACAAGTCGGCGGTGGCGGCTTCGGCAGAGTGTGAAAGCGCGCGGATGTCAGAGCTGATTTGCTGAAAGCCCCGCCCCGCATCGCCTGCGCGGGCGGCCTCAACACTGGCGTTGATCGAGATGAAGAAGATCTTTTTGCTGATCAGCCGAAGCTCATGCGCCGTCTCGCGCGCCTGTGCGGCATAGTTTTCCTGACGGGTCATGTTGAAACCGATAAAGACACGGCGAAACCTGTCTATGGCGCGCTGGATCGCGGGATGCAGTTCGGCCTCAACCGCGTTCATTAAGGCCGCTGCGCTGTCGTGAGTCAGGGTCTTGCCGTCTGTCTGGACCAACTTGCGGCGGACATCTTGCAGCACCTGGGCTTGCTCTTTGATCATTGCGCTGTCTTCTGGCGACAAGGCGATGCCTGCCTTTGCCAGGGCGGCGGGACCATCGGTGGTCAGCGTGGCATGGGCGCGGTCAAAGGACGCGAGGTCCGCAGGACGGGCTGTTTCTCCCAAGGCGAGGGCAGCGACGATCCGATGGCCCGCCCACATGGTTGGCCAGACGCTGCGATAAATCTCGGACAGCGCATCGTCTTCCCAGTTCTGTTCAGCCATTGCCGCGCCTTTCCTGAACCGGAAAGCTACTGCACGGCAATGAACAAAGTCTGAAGCCTAGAGGGACGCGTCGAGCGCCGAGAGGATTGCATCGCCCATCTCGGTCGTGCTGATCGGTGTGCCGTCTTCCGGGCCCATCAGGTCAGCGGTGCGTGCGCCATCGGCCAGCACCTTTTCCACTGCCTGTTCAAGCCGGGTGGCCTCATCGCCCTGATCAAATGAGTAGCGGAGCGCCATGGCGAAGCTCAGCATGCAGGCAATCGGATTAGCTTTGCCCTGACCGGCGATGTCTGGCGCTGAGCCGTGTACGGGCTCGTAAAGCGCTTTGGGGCGGCCATCGGCGTTTGGCGCACCAAGGGAAGCGGAGGGCAACATGCCCAGTGAGCCTGTCAGCATCGCAGCGCAATCGGACAGAATATCGCCAAAGAGGTTGTCAGTCAGGATGACGTCGAACTGCTTGGGCGCGCGCACCAGCTGCATCGCGCCATTGTCGGCGTACATATGGCTCAGCTCGACGTCCGGGTAATCCTCATCGTGGACTTTTTGCACAACCTCGCGCCAGAGAATGCCGCTCTCCATCACATTGGCCTTCTCCATCGAACAGACCTTGTTGCCCCGGCGCCGGGCCAGTTCAAAAGCGGAACGGGCAACGCGGTCAATCTCGCTTTCGGTATAGCGCTGCGTATTGATGCCGACGCGTTCGTTGCCTTCTTCGATGATGCCCCGCGGCTCGCCGAAGTAGACGCCAGATGTCAGCTCACGCACGATCATGATGTCGAGGCCCGCGACGATATCTTTCTTGAGCGATGAGAAGTCTGCCAGAGCATCAAAGCACTGTGCGGGGCGCAGGTTGGAGAACAGGTCCATCTCCTTGCGCAGACGCAGAAGCCCGCGTTCCGGCTTGACCGAGAAATCGAGATCATCGTACTTGGGGCCACCCACGGCACCGAGCAGAACCGCATCCGCCTCAAGCGCCTTGGCCATCGTGTCGTCATGCAAGGGCGTCCCGTGGGCGTCATAGGCGGCACCGCCAACAAGATCGGTTTCCACGTCAAATTTCAGTCCGCGCTTGTCACCAAACCAGTCAATGACGCGGGTAACCTGACCCATGACTTCTGGTCCGATGCCATCACCGGGAAGGATAAGAAGGGTGGGGTTGGCCATGGTGCGCTCCTGAGCAATCTGATGTTTGCAGGGGCGTAGCCTG
>CAYUSM010000169.1:0-7039 GCA_964447345.1 uncultured Sulfitobacter sp.
GGGCAAAGCTGCAATGGCGGACGATCTCATTCACAACGAAGACGCAGGCATCGAACGCCTGCTGGAAATCATGCGCCGCCTGCGCGATCCGGAGACGGGCTGCCCCTGGGACATCGAGCAGGATTTTGACAGCATCGCCCCCTATACCATTGAAGAGGCGTACGAAGTCGCCGATGCAATCCAGCGCCGTGACTGGCCGGAACTGGAAGGCGAGCTGGGCGACCTGCTGCTGCAATCAGTCTACCACACGGCCATGGGGGAAGAAGCAGGTTACTTCACCTTCCAATCCGTCGTGCGCAACATCTCCAACAAGATGGTCGCACGCCACCCCCATGTCTTTGGTGATGAAAGCCGGGACAAATCCGCCGAACAGCAGACCCGCGACTGGGAAGCGATCAAAGCGGCGGAACGTGCAGGCAAAGCGCAGAAAGGCACGCTTGATGGGGTTGCGATTGGCCTGCCTGCGATGACGCGCGCCGTGAAAATTCAGAAACGCATGGCACGGGTCGGATTTGACTGGGATCAGACCGAGAGCGTCCTGGAAAAGATCATCGAGGAATGCGGTGAACTCATCGAAGCACGCGATGCCATGGACCTGGATGAAGCCGAGGCGGAGTTTGGCGACATCCTCTTCGTCATGGCCAACCTGGCCCGGCACCTCGACATTGACCCCGAAACCGCTGTGCGCCGCACCAATGCCAAGGTAGAGCGGCGCTTCTCAGAGATTGAACGTCGGTTGGCCGACATCGGCAAAACCCCAGGCGACAGCGATCTTGCCGAAATGGATGCGCTCTGGGATGCGATCAAAGCCGATGAGCGCGCCGCCGCTGCCAAAACCTGACCGCCCCTTTCGCATCCCGACCCAATCCCCTATCTCTGAGGGCAAAGAGGACACCCCATGGCTCCCCGCAAAATCATCATCGACACCGACCCCGGACAGGACGACGCCGTCGCGATCCTTCTGGCGCTCGCCAGCCCCGAAGAGATCGACGTGCTGGGCATCACCTGCGTGGCAGGCAATGTCCCCCTTGATCTGACATCGAAAAACGCGCGCATTGTCTGTGAGTTGGCAGGCAAGGTTCACGTACCGGTTCATGCAGGCTGCGACCGCCCGCTGGGCCGTGATCTGGTCACCGCAGAACATGTGCACGGCAAAACCGGCCTTGATGGACCCGACCTGCCAGATCCCCAGATGCCGCTCTCCGACGGTCATGCCGTGGACTTCATCATTGATACACTCAATGCTCATGACCCCGGGACCGTCACGCTCTGCCCGCTCGGCCCTCTGACAAACATCGCCACCGCGTTTCAGAAAGCCCCCGAAATTGTTGAAAAGGTGCAGGAAATCGTCCTGATGGGGGGCGGCTACTTCGAAGGCGGCAACATCACGCCCGCTGCAGAATTCAACATCTACGTCGACCCGCAAGCCGCTGACA
The DNA here is from genome assembly GCA_964447345.1 of uncultured Sulfitobacter sp. Lineage (GTDB taxonomy): Bacteria > Pseudomonadota > Alphaproteobacteria > Rhodobacterales > Rhodobacteraceae > Sulfitobacter. The sequence goes on from CAYUSM010000169.1 coordinate 1,437, forward strand.
TCGTGTTTAAATCCAGCGTTCCCCTTGTCGTCATGCCGCTTGACGTGACCCACAAGGCGCTGGTCACCAAACCGCGCAACGATGCCTTTCGCAACCTCGGCACAAAGGCTGGCATCGCCGTGGCCGAGATGACTGATTTCTTCGAGCGTTTTGACAAGGAAAAATACGGCTCCGCCGGTGCCCCGCTGCATGACCCCTGCGTGACCGCCTACCTGATCAATCCCGCCCTTTTCACCGGCCGTCACATCAACGTGGAAATCGAAACCCAATCCGAACTCACCATGGGTATGACCGTCGCCGACTGGTGGCGCGTGACCGACCGCGCCCCCAACGCGCTCTTTATGGGCGACATCGACGCTGACGGCTTCTTTGCCCTGCTCACCGACAGGCTGGCCCGCCTGTGACCGCCGCCCTGACCCTCGCCAAGCCAGAGCATCTGGACAAGCTCACGGCGCTCTGCGCCGCCTTTCATGCCGAGGAAGGCATCGAACTGAGTGAGGACGCCCGCCGCGACGGTCTGGCCCCGCTGCTCGACGGCCTGCCTTATGGTGCGGCCTATCTCATCGGGCCGGCCCGTGCGCCCATCGGCTATATCGTCATCTGTTTCGGCTGGTCGGTGGAATTTGGCGGCCTCGATGCGATCATCGATGAGCTTTACATCCGCCCCGGCGTGCGCGGACGCGGCATTGCCACCGAAGCGCTGGTTGCCCTGCCCAAAGCGCTTTCCGAAGGTGGCCTGCGCGCCATCCACCTCGAAGTGGACCGCGACAATGAAAAAGCCGTCAAGCTCTACCGCCGCGCGGGTTTCGTGACGCGCGACCGGTATATGTTCATGTCACGGCGGCTCTGAGCGATGCAGATACCCTTCGACAACAGCTACGCCACCTTACCCGAAAGCTTCTATACCCGGCTGGAGCCCACTGCCGTTGCGGCGCCCAAGGTGCTGGCTTTCAACGAAAACCTTGCAAAGGTCCTGGGTATCAATGCCGGTGATCTCAACGAAATCGCAGATGTCTTTGGCGGTAATGAAGTACCCCACAAAGCCGAACCCCTCGCCCAACTCTACGCCGGTCACCAGTTCGGTACCTACAACCCGCAACTTGGCGACGGACGCGCGATCCTTCTGGGCGAGGTCATCGGCACCGACGGCATCCGCCGCGATATCCAGCTCAAGGGGTCCGGCCCCACGCCCTACTCCCGCATGGGGGACGGCCGCGCATGGGTCGGCCCGGTCCTGCGCGAATACGTCGTCTCCGAGGCCATGCATGCCCTTGGCATCCCCACCACCCGCGCGCTCGCCGCCGTCAGCACCGGCGAACAGATCTGGCGCGAACAAGGCGCGCTGCCGGGCGCCGTCCTGACCCGCATCGCACAAAGCCACCTGCGCGTCGGCACTTTCCAGATCTTCGCGCATCGTGGAGAGACCGAAAACCTCAAGACGCTCATCCAATATGCCATCAACCGCCACTACCCTGATGCCGAAAGCCCGATGGACCTGCTGCGCGCCGTTGTCAAAGCGCAGGCTGATCTGGTCACGCGCTGGATGTCGGTGGGCTTCATCCATGGTGTTATGAACACCGACAATTGCACCATCTCGGGCGAAACCATCGACTACGGCCCCTGCGCTTTCATGGACGCTTTCCACCAGATGCGTGTCTTCAGCTCCATTGACCAGCAGGGCCGCTACGCCTTTGGCAACCAGCCGGGCATTGCGGTCTGGAACATGGCGCAACTGGCCACCTCACTGGTCCAAAGCTACGAAGACAAGGACGCCGCCGTGTCTGAGGCCACCGAAATCGTCCACGCCATGCCGCAACTGCTGGAAGACAATTGGCTCAAGCGTTTCGCCGCCAAAATCGGCATCGCCGCGCCCACCAAGGATGACACCAAACTCATCGAAGACCTGCTGGGCCTCATGCAAACGGATGGTGCCGACTTCACAAATACCTTCCGCGCCCTCGGCACGGACAAGGCCCGCGATCAATTCACCAACCGAGACGCCTTTGACGCATGGGCGTCAACCTGGCAAGACCGCATCGTCACTGAGCCCGACGCGCCCGCAACCATGGCGCAGGCCAACCCTGCCATCATCCCGCGCAACCACCGCATCGAACAGATGATCGACGCCGCCGTGGCCGGAGATATGGCGCCTTTCAAGCGCCTGATGACAGCCCTTGCGACGCCCTTTGAGGCCACCGACACCGCCCTTATGCGCCCCCCTACAGAAGATGAAATCGTCCCGGCCACCTTCTGTGGCACCTGATCCCTCTTTTTGGCCATATCAATTCCCGGGGAGTCGCGCTTTGCGCGACGGGGCAGCGCCCCAACAACGCCGCCACCCGCGCGACATCGCCCATCAGGGCACGCCTATCCCGCCACCCGCGGCTTGCGATTGATCAGGTAAATCCCGCTCGCCACCAGCACCAGCGCCCCCCACACCGAAAGGGCCACATCCTCGGACAGCAACAACCAGCCCAGCAGCACGGAAAAGACCGGTGACAGAAAACTGAAGGACGCCACTGACGAGGCCGGGTAGATCGATATCAGCCAGAACCACGCGAGAAATCCAAGGCTCGCAATGGCCACGATCTGGAACAACAGCCCCGCCACGTGGATCGGCTGCACATCCCGCAGAAACGGCCCGAAAAGCGGTGACAGCAACAGAAGGATCGGGGCTGAAACCATGACCTGAAACATCAACTGCTGCGCGGGCGGCACCTCAGAGAGCGGCGTCAGCCGCACGCAGACCACAATCGCCGCCCAGCAAAACGCAGAGCTGAGCGCAAGCAGATCGCCCGTCCAGCTGACCGTGCCACCACCACGATCGGCAAGCGCGATGGCCACCCCCGCCATGGCCAGCACCAGCCCAATGGACTTCGTCCGGGTCAGCCCCTCTCCGGGAAAAAAGAAATGCGCAATCACCGCCAGCCAAACCGGCATCGAATAGAAGATCACCGATGCCCGGCTGACCGTGGTCAGATCAAGTGCGTTGAACAAGCCCATGAACTCAAGGGCAAAAAAGACGCCCGACAACACACCGCCCAGCATCGCCCGGCGCGGCACATGAAAACTGACCCCGCGCAGCCGCATCCAGAGCGCCAGCACGACAATTGCCCCGGCAGATCGCAGCCCGGCCTGAAATACCGGCTGAAATCCACCGTTTGTGACGGCCACAACCACCTGATTGAACGCAAGATGCAGGGCAAAGGCGATCAGCGCCACGGCGCCAAAAAGGTCTATGTGATCTTTGCGTTCCACCCGCTCAACAGCGCCGAGCCGCGTCGCCAAGTCAATGTGTAAATCACCGCCGATGAGGCGCTCTTTGCGAATTTCCCCTCGTCGTCCTGTCGATTTGTGCCACATTGAGGTCAAGCAACAGAAATTCACTGGGGAGAAGACAAGATGAGCTTGATGAAGACACTGGCCAAAGTGGCCGTTGGCGTCGCTGTGGCCAAGGGGGCCAGTTCCATGATGAAGCGCGCGCAACAGGGCGGCGGCACATCTGCGGGTGGTGGTCTGGGCGGCATCCTGGGCGGCTTGGCGGCAGGGGGTGCCGGGGGCTCCCGCCCCCATGGCGGTGCCCACAGCCCCGGTGGCGGTCTAGAGGATATGCTGGGCGGGCTGCTTGGCGGCAGCGGGTCCGGCGCAGGCGGCGGATTGGGCGGATTGCTCAACCAATTGGGCGGCAGTTCCGGCGGATCAGGCGGCCTCGGCGGCCTGCTTGGTGGTCTTGCCGGTGCCGCCGGTGCAGGCGGACTGCTCGATGGGCTCGGCAACGCGGCGCAAAAGCGCCCCGCACAGAACGATCACGACTTTGGCGCGGTGCTCAACTCACAGTTTGACCAGACGCCGGAGCCGGTGATCGAACCCTCTCAGGAACAGGAAGCCATGGCGGGTCTGATGCTGGCAGCCATGATCCAGGCCGCAAAGTCCGACGGTACATTCGACGATGCCGAACGCGACAAACTGCTGAACCAACTGGGTGACGTGGACGCCGAGGAAGCCGCCTTTGTCCGGCAACAGATGCAGGCCCCCGTCGATGCCGATGCACTGGTGCGCGAGACGCCGCAGGGCATGGGGCCGCAGGTCTACGCGATGAGCCTTCTGGGCATTGATCTCGACACCCAGAAAGAGGCACAGCACCTGCATAAACTGGCACAGGGCTTCGGCATGAAACCGGCCGAGGTGAATGACATACACGCGCGTATGGGTGTGCCATCGCTCTACACCTGACGCTCCGCTAAGAACGAAAAAGCGCTCCGGAACCGGTCCGGAGCGCTTTGCATATAATCTGGTGCTAGAAGCCTAGGCCGCCTTTTGGCCACCGGACTTCCCGCCGCCGCCGCGACGCCGCCTGCGGCCGCCACCGGGCTTGCCAGCATTCTGACCACCACCACCGCCGCTTTTGCTGCGATGTCCGCCGCCACCGGTACCGGGGCGACCCCTGCCCCTGCCACGGTTCGGCTTGGGTTTGTCTTCAATCTCCGCGCCTTCCCATGGACGGCCAGAGGCGACGGGGATGCGAATCTTCATCACTTTCTGAATGGCGATCAAATCAACCATCTCATCCGGCGCACAGAAGGCCACGGCAGAGCCATCCTTACCCGCCCGCGCCGTCCGTCCGATCCGGTGCACATATTGGTCCGGCACATTGGGCAGATCGTAGTTATAGACGTGTTTCACGTCCGGAATGTCGAGGCCGCGTGCCGCCACATCCGTGGCCACCAGCACCGTGATGTCGCCCGCCTTGAACCCCGCAATCGCGCGGTCCCGCTGACCCTGCGACTTGTTGCCGTGGATAGAGGCCGCATCAAAACCCGCCTTCACCAGCGTCTTCATCAGCTTTTCCGACCCATGCTTGGTGCGCCCAAAGACCAGCGCCCGCTCGCCCTTGTGATTGCTCAGCAGTTCGATCAGCAGCGATGTCTTCTCCGCCTTGGCGATGAAATGCACCTCCTGCGTGACCTTGTCCGCCGCCTTGCCCGGGGGCGAGACTTCGATCCGGATCGGGCTGTTGAGATAGCTGTTGGCAATCTCGTTCATCAGCTTGGGCATCGTGGCCGAAAACAGCATCGTCTGACGTTCTTTCGGGATCACGGCACTGATCTTTCGCAGGTCGTGGATGAACCCCATGTCCAGCATCTGGTCGGCCTCGTCGAGGACGAGGAACCGCGCCTCATCCAGCCGTACCGCCTTGCGGTCCATCAGGTCCAGCAACCGCCCCGGTGTGGCCACCAGCACGTCCACGCCTTTGGCCAGCCGGTTGATCTGCGGATTGATGTTCTGCCCGCCGACAACCATCTGCACCTTCAGCGGCGTGCGCTCACAAAACCCCTTGAGGTTGACCATGATCTGCTGCGCCAGCTCACGTGTCGGCGCCAGCACAAGCGCCCGCACAGAACGGGGCGACGGTCGTTTCGGGTTCTCCAGCATCTGAGCCACCAGTGGCACACCAAAGGCGGCCGTCTTGCCGGTGCCGGTCTGGGCCAGACCCATTACATCGCGCCCGTTCAGCGCATGGGGAATGGCCTGTTTCTGGATCGGTGTGGGGTCCTTGATCCCCATCTCAGTCAGACGCGCCACCAGTTTCGGCGGCAGGTCCA
>CAYUSM010000170.1:0-7020 GCA_964447345.1 uncultured Sulfitobacter sp.
GACCAGGCCACTCCCCGCAGATCGGCAATACACGGGTTGCGACAAGCTGCGAAGTTGGGGGAACCCCAGGATTGGTCCTATGCGCAACGGAAAACCGTCGCTAAGCTCTTTCCCGGGGAGAGATGATGGACGCGACGATACTGACGTTTGAGATGATGGTGGTCCTTGGGCTGCTCACCCTTACCATCTTTTTATTTGTTTCTGAAATTATCCGTATCGATTTGGCCGCGATCCTCGTCATGCTGATACTTGGCGGACTAAGCACCTTGCCCGGATTGGAAAACCTTGCCGACCGGGCCCAACTCTTTTCAGGCTTCTCGTCAAACGCTGTCATCTCGATCATTGCGGTTATGATCATCGGGGCCGGGTTGGACAAAACGGGCCTGATGTCCAAAGTGGCCACCCTGATCCTGAAACGCGGAGGCACAACCGAGACTCGGATCATCCCAATCGTCTCTGCCACAGTGGGGGTGATCAGTTCATTTATGCAGAACGTTGGCGCCGCCGCATTGTTCTTACCAGTCATTAGCCGGATATCTGCCAGGACCGAAATACCCATGAGCCGCCTGGCGATGCCAATGGGGTTCTGCGCGATCCTTGGTGGCACGATCACGATGGTTGGGTCCTCGCCTCTGATATTGCTGAACGATTTGCTGATCTCGGCGAACCGAAGTTTGCCAGCTTCTCAGCAAATGGAGACCTTTGGACTTTTTTCAGTCACTCCCATAGGGATCATGCTGGTCCTGACAGGAGTGCTCTACTTCGTGCTTCTTGGCCGCTGGATCCTCCCCGGTCGTCGCGGTCGGGGTGAGGACGCGGGTGCTGCCCGGTCCATGCAGACCTATGTCGAAAACACATACGGGCTGCGCGCCGATATGTTCGAAGTGCGCGTGCCAGAAGGGTCGATCCTGATCAACCAGACGCTCGCGGACATCATGGTCGCGCACCACATCTATATTCTTGGTACGTCCTATAGAGGTCACAAGGTCATTGCGCCTATGGCGGATACTGTGATTGAGGCACCCGCGCGATTGGCTGTTCTTGGATTGCGGCGGGTATTGCAGGATGAATTCGCCGAGCCCTATGGGTTGGAAATTCTACCGAGTTTGGACGTTTTCGCCGATGATTTCGCAGCGACAGAGTCAGGCGTCGCTGAAGTCGTCATCCCGCCAGGTTCCACTGTCATTGGTAAATGCCCCATCGAACTTCGCCTGCGCCAGACCCATGGTTTGTCCATTCTGGCAATCCATCGTGGCGAAGAAACGCTAAGCCATGTTGAAACGGAGGACCACGTTGCGACCCATATTGGTGAGGTTCAATTGCAGGCTGGCGATACATTGGTGGTCCATGTCCAATGGGACAGACTGACAAGGATGAAGTCTGATCAAGATTTCGTGGTGGTGACATCGGACTTTCCACAGGAAGAACTGCGCCCGCATAAGGTCAACTGGGCGTTGGGGTTCTTCCTGATGACGCTTGGTTTGATCCTGTTTACCGACCTGCTGCTGTCGCTGGCATTGCTGGCCGGGGCGGTCGGCATGATTTTGTCACGCGTGCTGTCAATCGATGAAGCCTACGATGCGGTCAGTTGGAGCACGGTCTTTTTGCTGGCGTCATTGATCCCACTGGGTCAGGCCGTGCAAAACACCGGTACGGCTGCGTGGATAGCAGAGCAAATCCTGTTTCTTCTGGATGGCTGGCCGCTCTGGTCGTTACAAGCCGGTCTGGCGGCGCTGGCGACGATCTTCACGCTTGTGATGTCCAATGTTGGCGCGACCGTCCTGCTTGTCCCGCTCGCGATCTCCATTGCGATCTCAACCGGTGGTGATCCTGCCGTATTCGCTTTGACCGTCGCGATTTCAACGTCCAACTCCTTCCTCATCCCCACGCATCAAGTCAATGCCCTGATCATGGGGCCTGCAGGCTACCGGGTCGTAGACTTTGTCCGCTCCGGAGGAATTATGACCATATTGTTCCTGATCGTCTCCATCGCCGGGCTGGCCATCTTCTTTTAGTCTGGCTCAATTCGGAACGTTCTCATTCAGATGCCCACAGACCACCAAAGCTTGCGGTTCAAAATGAAATTGACTGAACTGCTCCCGATGGAGTCTGCGTTCAGTTGGGTTAGCTCTGTTCAGAGATCGCAGCAGCAATACAGCTCTAGATCTCTGTCCAGGTCAGGTTTTGACCGTTCTCGCCAAATCCTCTGTAGATGGAGAAGGCTTACATTGGTACCCCGGACAAACCCAGCCGTCACCAATCGACATGAAAGCCACGCTAAGTCATCGAAATAAAGTGATCTAAATGGTGCCTGGGGCAGGAATCCTTCATTTCCATACCAAACTGAAGAAGCGCTTCGAGATCGATATCCAGAGGCTCGATATCCTCCATTCGTTGCTCGATACGGATCACAGTTCTCTCCCATTCGAAACAGATCACATGGCCTTGTCAGGCGTCGGAAAATGAGATCCTTCCGCCTGACTATTTAGATGCGCCTTTCCGATGTCAGCGGGATGCGAGAATGGACTGAATCGCTGTCAGCCCGGCCTCAATGTCGCCGACCACAACCCTCTCCATGTCAGGGTCATCAGAAGAGAAGTTCGCAATCCACTCAATGAGCAGGTTTTCCCCAGGCTGTACTGACAACGTGGCCGTGAATTTTTCGATGGGCATAGAGGAACTGACCATCTTGTAGGTGTAGGACAGGCCTTCTTCTCGTGCGATGCGCTTTTGGATCATCTGGTCCCCGGTATTTGTCGTCAACACGCGGACCAGGGAACCATCCATGACCTTCAGCGCACAAAAGGACACGTTCGGGTGCCAATCATCAATGTCGCAAAAGTCGCCGATCAGAGGCCAAACCTGGGACGTTGAAGACGGGAATTCAATGGACCGCTTCACCTGGAAGTCCGCCGACCAAGCTGCTGTGGCGCAAAACAGGCTGGCAGCGATAGCTGAGAATTGAACACTGGTTGTCATGGTGTTTCCTTTCGAAAAGTGGAGAAGCAGACAGATTTTTCTTGCCTCACGGTGCGAGTCTTCGCAGGCTCATGGGACACGGAGACTGCTGAAATGTCCGGAGAAAGCTCTGAAAAGAATCTGAATTCTTCCAGCGATGTGTCCCTGGGCGACTATGTTTTTTCGGTAAATAAAGATGAACTGAGGGATGGGTCCGGGAACCCAGTTCGTCTGCGTCGTCAGAGCTCGGAAGTCCTCTCCTTTCTTGTGGATCGGCTTGGCGAGACCGTTTCAAAATACGACTTGTTTGAAAACGTCTGGGCCAAGACGGCCGTTACCGACGACAGTCTTTCCCAGTGCATCGCCGACATTCGCAGGGCGCTGAACGACACCGATCACAGGATTGTCCAGACGCTTCCCAAGAAAGGCTACCGATTGGTCCCGACGGCTTTTTCTTCAGGTGCGATAGAGGCGACAGGCACGACCGGGAATACCGCGCGGATCAATCAAATGAAGTTTACTGCTTTCAGCCTGATCACAATAGTCGTTCTCGCCCTTGGTACATTCGGGTGGTTCGGATGGGAGCAGCACGCTTTATCGGATGATTTGCCGTTGCCCGCCAAGCCATCGATTGCAGTCCTCGCATTTGAGGACCTTAGCATCGGTAATGATGCCAACTACCTCAGCGACGCAATCGCTGAAGGCATCATCGTGGATTTGTCTCGGTACTCCGAACTCTTTGTCATCGCGCGAAACTCGAGCTTCAGTTTTCGAAACAGGACGACAGACGTCAGCCAAATCTCCCGCGCGCTTGGAGTTCGTTACTTGCTGGAGGGCAGTCAACAAAAGAGTGGCGATCAGCTGCGCGTGACTGTTCAATTGATTGATGCCGTCGAAGGTCAGAGCCTCTGGTCAAACGTTTACAACAGTGACCTTGGCGATGTCTTTGCGATGCAGGATGAAATCGTGCAGAGAACTGTCGCAACCGTCGCCCAAAGAGTCATCAATTTCGAAGGTCAGAAAGCGATCACCTCTGACGAGGCAAAGCTGACCGCCCTCCTTTTGAATTGGAAAGCCCGTCAACACCTCTTTTCATTCACCCCCGAGGGCAACGAAAAGGCCCGACTGTCCAACTTGGCAGCCATCGAAGCCGATCCGACGCAACCTTACGGATATGTCGGCCTGACGTTTGTTCATATCAACAGGTACCGTTGGGGATGGACTGATGAAAACCCTGCTGTGGAGTTGGATGCCGCACGCAGCTATGCACGCAAAGCCGTTCAGGTCGGGCCGGAGTACTATGATGCGCATACGGCAATGGCCTACATGCATATTCAGGAAGGCGAGCTGGAAAAATCTGTAGCGCGCTTTCGAAAAGCCCTGGACCTTAACCCAAACGATACCAGCGCAATGGCGGCATTGGCCGAAGCCTTGACCTATGGCGGACAGGCGGACGAAGCCGAGGAATTGATGCTGCGCGTGGTCCGCCTGGACCCGCTTCATCAGGATTGGATAAAATGGAACCTTGCTTGGGTGCAGTGGCACACGCGGAATTGTGACGAAGCGCTGGAGACCATGAATGCCATGTCCGAAATACCACCGATGGCATACCGGGTGCTGGCAATCATCCAGATGTGTCGGGGTGATCAGAGGGAAGCGCGCAAAGCCGTTGATCAGTTGATCAAGTTTGATCCTGAGTATTCCCTGCAGGACGTTCTTCACAATTATGACGGAAAGTACGTCATCGCTTCAGATCTGGAGCGCGTGCTGAACGACCTACGCGAAGCCGGTTTGCCGGAATAGGAAATTTGTGGCTGGAACCGTGCAACCTGGAATAGTTCTCAACTTGACTTCTGCGTCGATTGATTTTGCTCGCTAGGGCGGCTTTCTATTCCGGCTGGCAAGAAAAAAGCGATACATTCTTCGTCATGTCGTCATGTAGCTGGAATGCTCTGAATTAGCACACGCAGCAAGTGTCTCCTTCGACGGGCTGCATTGCAGCATCTTGAACCTTTAACCAACGACAGGAATGGGCTGTCCTTGCCCGATCCGATGACTATGGAACAAGCTTACTTTGGCACCCCAATGGCACCCAGGACAAAAGCTCCAATCACGAATTTTGGTGAACATACAAGTTAGTCATTAACTGATAAAGATTTTAGTGGTGCCCGGGGGCGGAATCGAACCACCGACACGAGGATTTTCAAACAGTTCCTGAACTAGATCAGCATGTTTCAAAGCATCTCAAATCATCACACAACCAATTGAAATGCATGCTCTTTGTGTGGCCAGCCTCTCTCAAAGCCTCTCACAGCGTTTCATTCTATACTGCTCCAGGAGGTACCCCAGCGCGACCCCAACGAACTTTTTTGCACCGTGTCAAAAAGCTCTACTCATGCCAAAGGCATGCGCTGCTAGAAACTGATCTTTCGCTGCAGATGTCTTAGTTGCTGCTGTTGACTGGCCGTTACAAATACAAAGACCGCACGATCGGGACCTTAGCAGTTTTGGTCTCCTTTGACCGGTCAACATATTCGAATAGCGTTAGGCCAGCGAGGCGGGATTGGGTCGATTGTAGATGACCGGGTTGGCTTTCTGGGGCTCCCCGCCCTTCTTGCAATAGTTAGGCCAGCCGTCTGCTACGACGGCGTCGAAGGAGGGCTAACCCAGCCAAGCCACCCAAGAGCAGCGGGAGCGCAGCAGGAACTGGGATCGGCGTCACTGCTTCGATAGTGACAGAAGCGGCGATGGTTTCCACCGGAAACGAAAAAGGGGCTTGCAAACCGAAGAGCGCAACATCTGTTAAGCTCACACGAAAAAGCTCTCCAAATTCGGAAGCAGAGAGTGGGTCGGAGCGGTAGAGATGCAAAAGCGTTCCGCCGTTGAAACTCCTATCAATAAGACTGCCACTTATGCCTTGAAATGGCGAAACAACACTTGGCGAAGCTAGAACCGAGAACACATTCGGTACTGAAGTTAACAGCAGAGATGAGTTAGTCGGATCAGTCGAAAGTGTTCCAATTCCTGTAAAAAGAAGTGATAGGTCTGGATTCACAATCGTTGGTGAAGGAATTTGAACTCCTGCAATTGTCGGCGCGCCCGGCACAACTTCCACAACATCAAGAGTTGCAGATCGTGCTGAAAAAGAGCACAGGCTTAGTGAAAAAGCCAAAAATAAAGTTCGGAACATCTTTTAACCCCCAGATATCATTCTCACTTTTACCAAAGTAGTCCTTGCAGTGTCTATTCAAAAATTTGGCACCAATAAATGGGTACCAGACTTTATTGTGTCCTGTCAGGCAACAAAGAGCTCCGCAAATGTAATTTCATCAATGCTTCGGGCACCGGTGACGATGACAGTGTCAAAGTCGCTCCCTGCTAGGAAAAGGTAGGTCACTGTCCCGAAGGAATAATCCACTGCAACATCACGCCCATTTAGATCAATCACTTCGCCAACTTCATAGTCCGAAATCGACGCCACTTGCCTTCCGTTTCCGTCGATATAGTCAATAACAAACGTGTCATCGTTGCCGCCGCCGGTTATTAGGTCATAAAAGCCCTGACCAGTAGTAATCCTATCCGCGTCATCTGTACCCGTTAAGAACTCGAAACTTGCATCTGTGCCTTCGATGGCATTGGGCTCTGTCGGGCCACCGCCTTCGTCCACGTCTTCTACGGTAACGCTGATGTTTTGGCTTGTCGTTTGACCGCCGTTTTCAGGTGCGCCGTCGGAGATGAGGACTTCGATCTCGTAGGTATTGTCGCCGCCGGCATCGGTAGGCAGTTCGAAGTCGGGCGCGGTGACAAAGCTCAGGGCGCCGGAAGTTGCGTCGATCTCGAACAGGCCACCATCGTCGTCATCCGAGTTGTCTGCGATGGAGAAGGTCAGATCGGCCTCTTCCGCGTCCGTTGCACTGATGATGTCGATCTCTGTCGTGTTTTCATCGATCACGAAGCTGTCCGGCCCGGAGGCCTCCGGCGCGTCGTTTTCGCCGCGAATGCCGATAGTGAACGTGCCCGTCGATGAGAATTCCCCGTCCGAGATTTCATAACTGAGCTCAA
>CAYUSM010000171.1:0-6949 GCA_964447345.1 uncultured Sulfitobacter sp.
CTCCTTGAGCGGTCTGTCGCATCGGTATAGGCCCTGCCCCATGCGCTTTCAAACCGAACTTGTCCCCGCCCGTCTGATCCGCCGCTACAAGAGGTTTCTGGCCGATTGCACCCTGGAGGACGGTCGTGAGGTGACCGCGCATTGCGCCAATCCGGGCTCCATGATGGGGCTGGCCGAGCCGGGAGAGAAAATCTGGTTGGAGCCAAATGACGATCCCAAAAAGAAGCTCAAATACGGCTGGCGGTTGGTCGATCATGAGAACGGACACTTCACCGGTGTCGACACCAGCCTACCCAACAAGGCCATCCGTGCGGCACTTGAGGGTCAGGAGATTGCATCACTTGCGGCCTATGCAACTGTCAGACCGGAAGTGAGATACGGAACCAATTCGCGCATTGATTTCCTGCTGCAACAGGACGGGTTGCCCGATGCCTATGTCGAGGTGAAATCCGTCACACTGTCGCGGCAGGCCGGGCTGGCGGAGTTTCCGGACAGCGTGACCGCAAGGGGTGCCAAACATCTGGGCGAATTGGCTGAGGTCGCACGCGCAGGACATCGCGCAGTCCTGCTTTATCTCGTGCAGCGCACCGATTGCAGATATGTTACAATGGCAGAGGATATTGACCCTACCTATGCTGCGGCACATGCCGCAGCGACTCAGGCAGGGGTGGAAACACTGTGCATCGGCACCCATATCTCACCCAAAGGGGTCTCAATCGCGGCACCTCTGGCCCTTGGCCACCCGTCGCGTTAGGAAGGGGCAAGGAAGATACTATGGAGAAATCGGTGAACGAGCTGCACCGTGGCCGTCAAACCAAAGACGGTATTCGCATCTATGATCCCAGCGACTTTGCCGGGATGCACGCCGCAGGCAAGCTTGCGGCGACCATTCTGGATGAGATCGCGGAACTAGTGGTGCCCGGCCAGACAACTGGCGAATTGGACCGGATCATCGAAGAAAAGGTCAAAGCCGCAGGCGCGAAATCAGCGACGATTGGCTATAAGGGCTATAAGCACGCCAGCTGTATTTCGGTGAACCACGTGGTCTGCCACGGCATCCCCAGCGAGAAGAAGCTCAAGGATGGCGACATCCTGAACATCGACGTCACGGTGATTGTCGACGGCTGGTACGGCGACACTTCGCGCATGTATGTGGCTGGCAAGCTGTCGCGCAAAGCGGAGCGACTGATCAACGTCACCCATGACAGCCTGATGCGCGGAATTGCGGCGGTAAAACCCGGCAATACCTTTGGTGACATTGGCCACGCCATTCAGACCTTTGTGGAAAGCCATCGGATGTCCGTTGTGACGGACTTCTGCGGGCATGGGCTGGGCCGTGTGTTCCATGCACCGCCCAATGTGCTGCATTACGGCAAGGCTGGGACAGGTGCCGTTTTGGAACCCGGCATGTTCTTTACCATTGAACCGATGGTGAACCTTGGGCGGGCGGAGACAAAAACACTGGCCGATGATTGGACGGCTGTGACGCGCGACAAGTCGCTGTCGGCTCAGTTTGAGCATTCCGTTGGCGTGACCGAAGATGGCTGCGAGATTTTCACGCTGTCGCCTGCTGGCAAGTTCCATCCCACGTCCGCCGCGTAAGCGGGATCAGTCAGGGCCGTCGTCAGGGACCTCGGCCTCTTTCATCATCCGTTTCATCAGCAAAGACAGCAGCGTCTCTCCGCCAAGGGGCGTGACGCAATCGTAGACAAAGACGGGTGCTGTGCAGCGGCGTGGCTCCGGGCGCGGCATATCCCGTGTCCTCACGCGAGGCGCGGTGGCAGCATTTCCAAAGTATGTGGCGTCCGTCATGACCCAGAGCATAGGGCGAACCACACAATCAGCAAAGAACGTTCGTTGCCACGCTGGGACCGTGCGCAAGAATCTGTCGTATTTAGGTAATAATTGTTGCCATAAATTCTGATCTATGCTGTCTTCCCGGAAATAGGGAAGGGATTCTGACATGAATTGGCACGACATCTTTGCCACCCGCATGAGCCGGATGAAGGCCAGCGAGATTCGCGAACTGCTGAAGCTGCTGGATCAGCCGGATATCATTTCCTTTGCCGGCGGCATCCCTGATCCTGCACTTTTTCCCGTAGACGCCTTTCAAAGCGCGCTTACCGAGGCGCTTTCTCCTGCGCAAAGCAACACGGCGCTGCAATACTCGGTCTCTGAAGGGTATGGACCGCTGCGCGACTGGATCGTGGAGGAGATGGCATCGCTTGGCGTGCCCTGCACCCGCGACAACGTGCTGATCACCTCCGGCTCGCAGCAAGCGCTGGACTATCTGGGAAAACTGATGCTGTCGCCCGGTGACACGGCGCTGGTCACTTGGCCCACATATATGGGCGCGCTTGGCGCGTTTAATGCCTATGAGCCGACCTATGACCGGCTGATCCCCGGCGGCAACCGCAGTGCTGAAGACTACGCAAATGCGGCTGAGGCCCATGGCGGCCGGGTGAAGTTTGCCTATGCCTCAGTTGATTTTGCGAATCCGACGGGCGAAACGCTGGACCGTGGCCAACGCGAGAGCCTGCTTGATCTGGCCGACACGCTCGACATCGCGGTGATCGAGGATTCAGCCTACCAATCCCTGCGCTATGATGGTGAGGCGATCCCGCCGATGCTGGCGCTGGAAATTGCGCGCAAGGGGAGCATTGATGCCTGCCGCACGCTCTATTGCGGCAGCTTCTCCAAAACCCTCGCGCCCGGTCTGCGCGTAGGGTGGATTTGCGGCGCGGCATCGGTAATTTCGCAATTGGTCTTGATGAAGCAGGCGGCGGATCTGCATTCCTCGACCCTCAACCAGATGGCGATCAACTCGGTCGCGCGCAGTGTCTTTGCCGATCACACCGCCATGCTGCGCCGTACCTATGCCGCGCGGCGGGATGCCATGTTGGCTGCTTTGGAAAAGCACATGCCGGAAGGCGTCACCTGGACAAAACCCGAAGGGGGCATGTTTGTCTGGGTCACACTGCCGAAAGGCATGGACGGCGGTGACCTCTTGCGCGCGTCACTTGAGACCCAGAAGGTCGCCTTCGTGCCCGGTCAGGCATTCTTTGCCGATCGGTCGGGTGCGAACACGCTCAGGCTCAGCTTCTCACTGGCCAATGATGCGCAGATTGAAGAGGGGATGAAACGGCTGGGGGCGGCGATCCGGGGCGCCGCCTAGACTGAACCGAGGTTCAGCAAAGTGACATGCGTGTCGCCATATTTGCGCGTGTCGATGCGCGTGAACCCTTCGGGAGCCTGCATCGGCGCGCTTTCCTCCCAGACAACCATTGCGCCGGGGGCGATCCAGCCTCCGCCACGGGCAGCCTTCAGCGCCTTTTCTCCCATACCTTTCCCGTAGGGCGGATCAAGAAACACCAGATCGAAAGCGGCGTTGGGCCACATCCCCAAGCGGGTGGCGTCATTGCGCATGAGCACTGTCTCACCCTCCACGCGCAGCTTGGTGATGTTCTCTGTGATCAACCGCTGGCCGGTGCGACCGTTTTCGACAAAGCAGACGTCCTGCGCACCACGCGAGAGGGCTTCGAGCCCAAGCGCGCCTGTCCCGGCAAACAGGTCAAGAACCCGGGCACCCATGATTACGTCGTGATGGGTAAGCATCGAAAAAAGGCTCTCACGCACGCGGTCCGATGTGGGGCGCAGATGTGCACCCGCATCCCCTTTGCCGACGTTGGCAAGGGCCGTGCCGCGGTATTTGCCTGCGATGATCCTCACCCGCGCAGCAGCGCTTTCATGTCGGTATCAGGGTCCGCGATCACCTCGGGTGCCGGGGACTTCCCGCTTTCGATCAGGCGTTTGCCAACCATATAGCCGCGTGGATCGTTCATGGCGTCCACCGCCAGCAGCTCATCACCACGGTAGTACCAGAAGGCTACCGTGTCGCTGTCGGTGCGCCGCGTGACGATGCGATCATAGCCTGTATTCAGCCCGGCGATTTGCAGTTTGACGTCATATTGATCAGACCAGAACCACGGTTTGGCCACATACGCCTTGTCCGCACCCATGATGTTTTCTGCCACGCATTCCGCCTGATCAATTGCGTTTGGCACGGATTCCAGGCGGATGCGCCCACCACGATAGGGAAAAGACGCGCAATCCCCTGCGGCCCAGATATGCGGGTCGGAAGTGCGTCCTTGTGCGTCAACCTTGATGCCGTTGTCGATCTCCAAACCTGCCTTTTCCGCAAGTGGCGTGCCGGGGCGGATCCCGACACCGACGATGACAAAGTCCACGTCCAGTTCTGATCCGTCCGACAGACGCGCGCCGGTCACATGACCTTCACCAATCAACCGTTCCAACCCGACGCCTTCGCGGATGTCGACCCCATGCCCGCTGTGCAGGTCACGGAAAAAATCACTGGTTTCGGGGCAGGCGACCCGCTGCAGAATACGGTCGGCCATTTCGACAAGTGTCACCTGCAGCCCCAGCTTGGCAGCCACGGCAGCGGCCTCCAGCCCGATGTAGCCACCGCCGACAATCAACACTTTGGCCCCGGCAACAAACCGTGGAGCCATGGCGTCTGTATCCGCCAGATCGCGAACCAGATAGACGCCATCCAGCTCGCCGCCGATGGCGGCCGGCAAGCGGTTTGGCTCTGACCCCGTGGTGAGCACCAATTCATCGTAGCTCAACGTCTCACCATTCACCGTCACCGTCTGCGCAGCGGGATCAATCGTCTCAACCGTCTGGCCCAAGCGCAGGTCGATGTCATGCTCGGCATAGAAACTTTCGGGCCGCAGGAACAACCGCTCAAGCGTCATGTCCCCCATCAGATAGGCCTTGCTGAGGGGTGGACGCTGGTAGGGCGGCACGGGCTCTGCCCCGATCAGGGTGACTTTGCCCTCAAATCCGCCGTTGCGCAGCTTGGCCACACAGGACGCCCCCGCCTGACCGGCACCAATCACAATCACATGGCTCATTGTCACTTACTCCGAATGACTGGTCGCGCCTCAGCGCAGACCCTATATGTTGGCCAGCGACAAACGCAATCACATGAAAGGCAATACCCATGACAATCTCACAAGGCGACACCCTGCCCGACGCAACACTGGTGCAAATGGGCGCTGAGGGGCCAGCGCCGGTCAAGATGGCAGACAAGGTCAAAGGCCGCAAAGTGGTTGTGTTCGCCGTACCGGGTGCCTTTACACCCACATGCCATTCCGCGCATGTGCCCAGCTTTGTGCGCACCAAGGATCAGTTTGATGCCAAGGGCGTCGACGAGATCATCTGCATCTCCTGCAATGACCCCTTTGTGATGAAAGCCTGGGGCGAGGCGACAGGTGCAGAAGCCGCAGGCATCACGATGCTGGCGGACGCACAGTCTGAATTCACCAAGGCCATTGGAATGGACTTTGACGCCCCGCCCGCCGGGCTGGTTGCGCGCTCCAAGCGCTATGCGATGCTGGTCGATGACGGCAAGGTCACTCTTCTGCAGGAAGAGGAAAGCCCCGGTGTATGCGAAGTGTCGGGCGGCGAAGGCTTGCTTGCCAATATGTAAGAATGAAAAGGGCGCGCTGCGGTAAAGCGGCGCGCCCTATCTCGACAGTGTGTCAGTCACTCCGAGACGTTGATGACTGTCCGCGTCGGGAAGGGAATATCGACCCCCCCTTCATCCAGCGCTTCTTTAACAGCACGGGTCATGTCCGCCTTGAAAACGAAATAGTCGCTGGCCTGACACCAGACACGCACCAGAAAATCGACAGAACTACCGCCAAGGTTGGTGACCTGAATAAAGGGCTCCGGATCAGCCTGCGCGCGCGGGTCGGCCATGATGGTGTCACGAATAATCGTTTCCGCCTGCTTGAGGTTGGCTCCGTATCCCACACCAAAGGTCCACTCCGCCCGGCGGCGGTCATTGGTGGAATAATTGGTGATGATGTTTCCCCAGACCTCAGAATTGGGAACGATCACCTGGACGTTGCTGAGGTCTGCCAGCTCCGTAAAGTTGAGGTTGATGTTCTTTACCGTGCCCATCTGGTCGGCCACCTCGACAAAGTCGCCGGTCTTGATGGGGCGGAAGAGGATCAGCATCACACCTGCAGCCACATTTGACAGCGTGCCCTGCAGGGCAAGGCCAATGGCGAGCCCCGCCGCACCGATAACAGCAACGATGGAGGTCGTCTGAACCCCAAAGGTGTTGAGGACAAACAGAAACGTGAAGCCCAGCACCACGTAGCGCACGATGGAGGCCAGGAAATCAAACAGCATATCGTCAAGGTGACGATGCTTCTTGCCCAGGTTTGACACTCTTTTTTGCAACCAGGCTGAGATCACCCAGCCCAGAAACAGGATCGCAATGGCCCCAAGAATGGAGCCAACGGCACTTGCCAGGAACTCCAGCGTCAACAGATCGGCGAGCGTTTTGCCCTGCCAGATCTCGGTCCCCATCAGGCCGGAAACCGTATTCTCAATTTCTTCCATCAGTCTTCGTTCTGCTCCGCAAGGCCATCCATCTTCCGCGCCAGTTTGGCGTCCAGCGCACTGAGCCCACCGGCGTCATGAGTCGTCAACGTAACGTTGACCGTCTTGTACACGTTGTCCCATTCCGGATGGTGGTTCCATTTCTCAGCCCAGATCGCCACGCGGGTCATCCAGCCAAATGCATCCACAAAGTCGGGAAAGACATAGGTCTTGCGGATGGCATCGCGGCCCTCCGTCATGGCCCAACCATTATCAAACAAGGGTTGGAGAACCGTGTTGCGGGTCTCGTCACTCAATTTCTCAGTCATTCCTGTTCCTCGATTTGGGCGCGTTTGAAAGGCCCGTATTCCGTCAAAACTTCAATCTCATGGTCCACGGCATCTCTCTCTGCCTGAAGATAGGAACCAACCGCGTTGGCAAATCCCTCGTCCCGCATCCAATGCACCGACCATGTCGGATGCGGCAGATACCCCCGTGCCAGTTTGTGCTCTCCCTGCGCACCTGCCTCAACCGT
>CAYUSM010000172.1:0-6899 GCA_964447345.1 uncultured Sulfitobacter sp.
CCGGCCCGATAGGAACGACAGGGAGGATCACATGGCAGAGCGGATGGGTGCACCGGAACAGGCGCTGGCCTGGGTCGAGGCGGGCAAGGGCGCGGCCCTGGCCACGGTGATCGAGACCTGGGGTTCAGCGCCGAGGCGCGTGGGCGCGCAACTGGTGGTTTCCGGCAGCGGCGAGATGGAGGGCTCCGTTTCGGGCGGCTGTGTTGAAGGCGCGGTTGTGGTCGAGGCCATGGAGGTGCTGGCAGAGGGCGGCACAAAGGTTCTGGAATATGGCGTCAGCGATGGCGATGCTTTTGCCGTGGGACTGGCCTGTGGCGGCAACATCCGCATTCTGGTGGAACCCGTCGGCGAGGGCGGCATGCCCGAGGCGATGCTGCGCGCGCTGGTCGCGGCGCGCGCCGAACGGACGCAACTGGCCTATGAAGTTGCGCTTGATGGCAGCCATCGCGCGCTGGTGCACGATGGGCATGAGACACGCTTTCGCATGGACCGTTCCGGCGTCAGCGAGGATGGTCAGACCTTTGTGGCCATCCACAATCCTCCTTTGCGGCTGGTCATCATCGGCGGGGTGCATATCGCGCAATCGCTGGTGGGTATGGCGCGTGACGTGGGGTTTGATCCCGTGGTCGTCGATCCGCGCGAGGCTTTTGGGTCCGAGGCGCGTTTTCCCGGCACAAAGGTGCTCAACGATTGGCCCGATGACGCGCTGGCCGAGATTGGCGTGGATGCGCGCACGGCCCTTGTGCTTTTGACCCATGATCCAAAGCTGGACGATCCGGCTTTGCATGTCGCCCTTCGGTCCGACGTTTTCTATATCGGCGCGCTTGGGAGCAAGCGAACCCATGCCTCTCGCGTCGCGCGTCTGGGCGAAGCGGGCTTCGCGGAGGCGGAGATCGCCCGCATCCACGGGCCCATCGGCCTTGATATCGGGGCCGCCGGACCGGCGGAGATTGCGGTGTCGATCCTGGCAGAGATGCTGCAGACCCTGAGGAAAGGATGAAATTCGGCCCGGTTCCTTTGGCACAGGCGGAAGGTGCCGTCCTGGCGCACTCAGTCGGGCTGACCAAAGGGCGGTTGCGCAAGGGTCGGGTGCTGACAGCCGATGATATATCCGCTCTGGCGCAGTCGGGGGTGCACGAGGTGATTGTCGCCCGTCTGGATCAGGAGGATGTCGGCGAGGACGCGGCAGCCGCTGCTCTGGCGGCAGCCGTGCTTGGGCAGACCAAGGGCGTGAAAGCGACAGTGCCATTTACGGGCCGGGTGAACCTGATTGCCGAAGGGCCGGGGGTCGTTGCGCTCAACGTGGCCGCACTTGAGGCGGTGAATGCCGTTGACCCGATGATCACGATTGCGACCGTCCCGCCCTGGCAGCAGATGACCCCCGGCGGCATGGTCGCGACGATCAAGATCATCTCCTACGGTGTCGCACGCTCAGCGCTGGATCAGGCGGTTGCGGCAGCGGGGGCGGGCGCCATTGGGTTTGAGCCGCCCAGCGTCGCTTCCGCCACGTTGATCATCACCGAAATACCTGGGGGGGCCGGGGACAAGGGCAAAAAGGCAATCGCCGACCGGCTGTCAGCGCTCGGTGTCACGCTGACGGAGACACGGATGGTCCCGCATAGGGAAGACGCCTTGCAGGCTGCCATCGCGACTGTGAAGGACGATCTGATCCTGATCCTGACCGGCTCTGCCACATCCGACCCAGAGGATGTGGCACCAAGTGCCGTGCGCGCGGCAGGCGGTCATGTGGCGCGGTTCGGCATGCCCGTTGACCCGGGCAATTTGCTCTTCATCGGCACCCTCGGCGCGCGGTCTGTCATTGGCCTGCCGGGCTGTGCACGGGCCCCGGCGCTCAACGGGGCGGACTGGGTGCTGAGCCGGGTGATCTGCGGCGTGCCGGTCAGTTCGGCTGATATCGCGGGCATGGGGGTCGGTGGGTTGCTGAAGGAGATCCCGACCCGCCCTCAGCCGCGCCGGGGCCGCAAGACATGAGCAGCGCGATTGAGGTTCTCGCGGCCGATGCAGTTTCGGACGAGATGCTGAGGCAAGGTATGATTGCCGGGTTCACCGGTTACGCAGTGCCCATGCGGCCAAGCCCGGAGGTCTTTGCCTTTATGATGCGCCAGCGCGGGCTTGATCCGGCCTGTTCGCGCATCGCACGGGCAGATGGCCGCGTGGTGGCCATCTGGCTGGTGTCCCGCAGAGGAGCCGACGGGTATCTCATGGCCAGCGGCACCGCGCCCGCGTACCGCGGTATGGGCGTGGCACGGCAATTGGCCGAGGCATCAATGCAGGCCCTGCGGGACGCCGGTGTGGCGCACATGTATACCGAGGTGATGGCGGGCAACGATGTGGCTGCGGGCCTTTATCACCGTCTGGGGATGGAGTTGGAGCGGGAGCTGTCCTGCTTTGAGCTTGGACCCATGGAAGCGATGGTCCATGATTTTGACCTGCAAAGTGTGACATGGGGTGAGGTCCGACAGGACGTTGAAACCTGCCGTGACTGGCTGCCGACCTGGCAGAACGATGATGCCGCGCTGGCCCGTGTGGAAGAAGATGTGAGCTGTCTTGCGCTACGTGACGCGCGAGGGCTCGCGGGGTATGCGGCGCTGGTTCATACCACCAACACCGTGGCGCAGATCGCCGTCCGCCCGGACCGCAGACGCGCCGGATTGGGGCGCGCGCTGCTGGAGGGCATGCTCGCGCAACAGCAAGGCGGGACAGCCCGGATCATCAACGCCGATGCGCGGGACGAAACGTTTGCGGCCTTCATGGAGGCCTTGAAGGCCAGACCAATCGTCAGCCAGCACGGGCTTGTCGGCAAGCTCTGAAACCGACACTGCGCAATTGCCTTCGGAAGGCGCCGCCTGTTGGGATATGGCGCATTATCTTGCCTTATGTTGGATTCATTCAACTTTCCTGTTCTCAAGTGCGCTGACCCGTGCTTAACTCCCTCCAAACAAAGACACTCAGGGAGGATCGTATGACACAGGTCAAAATGACCGTGAATGGCAAGGCTGCGTCCGGGGACGTGGAAGGCCGCACATTGCTTTCACAGTTTCTTAGGGAAGATTTGGAGCTGACCGGCACCCATATTGGCTGTGACACCAGCCAGTGCGGGGCCTGTGTGGTCCATGTGAATGGCGAGGCGGTCAAGTCCTGCACAATGTTCGCAGTCGAGGCCGATGGGGCCACCGTGGACACCATTGAAGGGCAGGCCAATGCCGATGGGTCATTGAACGTGATCCAACAGGCGTTCCAGGATCATCACGGGCTGCAGTGCGGCTTTTGCACGCCGGGCATGGTGATGTCGGCTGCAGCTTTGCTGAAAGACAACCCCAAACCCACAGAGGCGGAAGTACGTCACTATCTTGACGGCAATATCTGCCGCTGCACGGGCTATCACAACATCGTCAAGGCGATCATGGCCGCCAGCGGTCAGGACGTCAGCGCCATCGCGGCAGAGTGACGCGTGGCGGGGCCTGACTTCATTGAAATCGGCACGGATGATCCGGCCAGCACAACGGCGTTTTTCACGTCTGTGATGGGCTGGGAATGGGAAGAAATGGGCGAAGGCAGAGGTGGATACTTTACCGATGGCACGCGCAAGGTAGGGATGCATGAGGAAGGCACACCCTGCATGGTTCCCTATCTGAGTGTTGAGAACATTGAGGTCGCAGTGGCCCGCGTCAGATCCGCCGGAGGGGAGCTGATGGGCGAAATCGCCGATGCTCCGGGCTTTGGACGGTTTGCCACCTGTACCGATCCGCGTGGCGTGCGGTTCGGCCTACACCAGCACTGACAGCGTCAGGTGCAGCTGCGCTGCGCCTGTCAAGAGAGATCAAAACCGAAAGGTGCAGGCTTACTGCACCACCCATGGGAGGAAACAACATGCCAAAAGACAGCGGAATTGGCGCCAGCCCGAAGCGGCGCGAGGACATCCGGTTTTTGACCGGCACCGGAAACTACACCGACGACATCAACCTGCGCGGCCAGGCTTATGTGCATTTCCTGCGCTCGGACATGGCCCATGGCAAGATCAACGGCATTGACGCATCCTCTGCCGAGGGCATGCCGGGTGTGCTGCGGGTCTTTACGGCCAAGGACTTCGAGGCGGCGGGCGGCTTGCCCTGCGGCTGGCAGGTGACCGACAAGCATGGCGAGCCCATGCAGGAGCCCAAGCACCCCATCCTTGCCGAAGGGAAAGTGCGCCATGTGGGCGATCCCATCGCGGCTGTCGTGGCCGAGACATATGAACAGGCCCGCGACGCGGCAGAGGCCATCGAGGTGGACATCGAGGAACTGCCAGCGGTCATCGACATGAAGGCCGCCCTTGAAGAGGGGTCAACCAAGGTACATGACGATCTGACCTCAAACCTTTGTTATGACTGGGGCTTTGTCGAGGAGAACAAGGAAGCCGTGGAGCAGGCGTTCAAGGATGCAGCCCACGTCACCACGGTTGAGCTGATCAACAACCGTCTGGTGCCCAACGCCATGGAACCTCGTGTGGCCATTGGCGACTACAACCGCGCCAGCGGCGATCACACGCTCTATTCCACATCCCAGAACCCGCATGTGATCCGGCTCTTGATGGGTGCATTCGTGCTTAACATCCCCGAGCACAAGCTGCGTGTCATCGCGCCCGATGTGGGCGGCGGCTTTGGCTCCAAGATCTATCACTATGCCGAAGAAGCCTTCTGCACATGGGCGGCCAAAGAACTGAACCGGCCTGTGAAATGGACCTGCTCGCGTTCTGAGGCCTTTATCACCGACGCCCATGCGCGCGACCACGTGACCAAGATTGAGCTGGCGCTGGATGGCGACAACAACTTCACTGCCGTGCGGACAGAGACCTACGCCAACATGGGCGCCTATCTGTCCACATTCGCGCCATCGATCCCGACATGGCTGCATGGCACGCTGATGGCGGGCAACTACAAGACGCCGCTTGTCTATGTGAACGTCAAGGCGGTCTTCACCAACACCGTGGCCGTGGACGCCTATCGCGGTGCGGGACGGCCCGAGGCAACCTACCAGCTGGAGCGCGTCATCGACAAAGCCGCGCGCGAGCTGGGTGTCGATCCCATTGCTCTGCGCCGTCAGAACTTTGTCACGGAGTTCCCCTATCAGACCCCCGTGGCCGTCGAATACGACAGCGGTGACTTCCATCGCCTGATGGACAAGCTGGAAGCCAACGCAGATTTCGGCGGTTTTGATGCCCGCCGCAAGGACAGTGAAGCCAAAGGCAAGCTGCGCGGCCTCGGCATTAACTGCTTCATTGAAGCCTGCGGCATCGCGCCCTCAAACCTTGTCGGACAGTTGGGTGCCCGTGCGGGCCTCTACGAAAGTGCCACGGTGCGCGTCAACGCCACCGGCGGTCTGGTGGTGATGACCGGCTCGCACAGCCATGGTCAGGGCCATGAGACGGTCTTCCCGCAGGTGATTGCGGAAATGACCGGCCTTGATGAAAGCATGGTCGAAATCCAGCACGGCGACACCGCCAGCACGCCGATGGGCATGGGCACCTACGGCTCTCGCTCCATCGCGGTGGGCGGACCCGCCATGGTACGCGCGACCGAAAAGATCATCTCCAAGATGAAAAAGATCGCAGGCCACCTGCTGGAAGCCTCTGACGGAGACATCGAGCTGAAAGACGGCACTTTTGCCGTTGCAGGCACGGACAAATCCGTGGCCTGGGGCGACGTGACCCTGGCAGCCTACGTCCCACACAACTATCCTCTAGAGGACATTGAGCCGGGTCTGGAAGAAACCGCGTTCTACGATCCGGCCAACTTTACCTATCCAGCAGGTGCTTATGCCTGCGAGGTCGAAGTGGATCCGGATACCGGCGAAGTCACGATCGAGAAGTTCACCACCGCTGATGACTTTGGCAACGTGATGAACCCGATGATCGTGGACGGGCAGGTGCATGGTGGCCTGACCCAGGGCATCGGCCAGGCCTTGCTGGAGAACGCAAGCTACGACGAAAACGGCCAGCTTCTCAGCGCGTCCTACATGGATTACGCGATGCCGCGCGCCAAGGATGTGCCGATGTTCTCTGTCGATCACTCCAACGGCACCCCTTGCACGCACAACCCGCTGGGCGTGAAAGGCTGCGGTGAGGCGGGCGCCATCGGCTCCACCCCCACGGTGGTGAACGCTGTCGTGGATGCGCTGCAGTCTGGTGGCCACAAGGTGGACCACGTGGATATGCCCGTGTCACCCGCGCGCGTCTGGTCGGCAATGCATGGGTAAACTAGCTTGGATGCGGGAGCGCACGGCCTTCCGCATCCTGCACTTACTTGGAGCGATCCATCGCGCAAGCGCGATATGAGTTTAGAGGAAAGATGAAGCAGGGGGCACGCCCGGAAGATGGAGCGGACCCCCAGCCGGAAAGGAAAGAAGATGTACAACTTTGACGTGGAACGGCCCAGCACGATCGCCGATGCAGCCAAGGCGCTGGGACAGGACGAAGCGCAGCCGCTGAGCGGCGGCCAGACCCTGATCCCGACCCTGAAGGCGCGATTGGCCTCGCCATCAGTGCTGGTATCCCTCAGCGGCATCAGCGAGATGAAAGGTGTTTGTCTCGATGACGACGGGCGTGTCTGCATCGGGGGCGGCACAACCCATGCAACCGTTGCGAAAGAGGTAGCCTCGCATTACCCCGCACTGGCCTCACTGGCGGCGCGGATCGGTGATCCGGCGGTCCGCAACCGGGGCACTATCGGCGGAAGCCTTGCCAACAACGATCCTTCCGCCTGCTATCCTGCAGGGGCGTTGGGGTCTGGTGCTACCATCGTGACCAACAATCGTGAGATTGCGGCGGATGACTACTTTCAGGGCATGTTCGAAACGGCACTTGATGAGGGTGAGATCGTCACCGAGGTGAAATTCCCCGT
>CAYUSM010000173.1:0-6885 GCA_964447345.1 uncultured Sulfitobacter sp.
ACAACGCCGGCGCTTTCGTGGACGGCACCACCGCCGACCGCATGCGCGCCGCCGGAACAGACCCGCAAAGCTATCTGCAAAAGAACGATGCCTATTCGGCCTTTGAGGCCGTGGATGACCTCTTCATGACAGGCCCCACCGGCACCAACGTCAACGACTTCCGCGCCATCCTGATTGGTGAGGTGCCAAAGGGCTAGGTTCGGCCCGCAAGCAACGTCTCAAATCCCGAATTGAGTGTTAAGCCCGCCGTAAGCCCTTGCACGCAAACCAAAACCCTCCGATGTCCCCGCAGGGACAAGGGCACGCTAGCCCTTCATCACCGCCACATGCTCCCGGATTGCCTCTTTATAGAGCGCCTGTATCCGCTTCGTGATCGGCCGCGCGCCCGAGCCAATCGCCTTCCCGTCGATTTCCGCCACAGGTGTCTGCGCCCCGAAGGTCCCCGTCAGAAACGCCTCATCCGCGCCGTAAGCCTCGTAAAGCGAGAAGTTTTTCTCAAAGACCGGAATGCCATTGGCGCGGCACAAATCGATGACCTTGGCCCGCGTCACCCCGTTCATGCAGTAATCCCCCGTCGAGGTCCAAACCTCGCCCCGCCGCACGATGAAGAAATTGCAGGCGTTGGTGGTGTTCACAAACCCATGCGGGTCCAGCATCAGCCCCTCGTCCGCCCCCGCCTGCTCTGCCTGCAGACAGGCGATGATGCAGTTGAGCTTGGAGTGGCTGTTCAACTTCGGATCCTGAGACGTCGGCAACCCCCGCACCTGCGGCACCGAGGCCAGCCGGATGCCCGCCGATTGCAAGCGATCCACCGGCTTGGAATGCTCCATGATGATCACCAGCGTCGGCCCGGAGGTGCTGAGCTGCGGATGCTGAAACGGCTTGTCCTTCACCCCACGTGTCAGCATCAGACGGCAATGCACGTCTGAGTGCATCCCGTTTGCCTCCTGCGTCGCGCGCATCGCCTCGCGGATGCCCTCGACGTCCGTCCCCACATCCAGAGAGATCGTCTTGCAGGAGTTGAAAAACCGATCCATGTGCGCGTCAAAGAACGCCCAGACCCCGTCATAAAGCCGCATCCCTTCCCAGATGCCGTCCCCCAGCATGAAGCCGCTGTCATAAACCGACACCTTCGCCTCATCGCGATGTACGATGTCACCGTTGACGTAAATCTTGATGTCGCGATTGCGGGCGTCTTCATCCGCTTCGTGGGTGGTGGTCATGGGCAGGGGTCCTTGCTTCTTCGTGGGGCCAAACGGACGGCATTCACGCCAACGGCATCCCGGTGTCTTGCAGCAGACGCATGTCCGCCTCAGTGAAACGGTCGATGCCGCGCGCGTAGTTCAAGGCGTTCAGGTGATAGAACCGTGCGTTCATGAGGTTGGCCGCCGCATTGTCCACTGTCTTGACCAGCCGCGCGGGGCTGCCCGCGATCACGGAATTCTCGGGAAATTCCGACCGCTCCGTCACGATGGAGTTGCCCGCGACAATCGAATTCGACCCGATCTTGGCGCCGTCCATCACAGTCGCGCCAATCCCGATCAACACCCGATCCCCGAGTGTACAGCCGTGCAACACGACGCGATGGGTGATTGAACAATCCTCACCAATGATCGTCGGGGTATCGTAACCCACATGGATCATCACATGATCCTGGATGTTTGTCCGCGCCCCGATGACAATTTCGTGCATCTCCGCACGGGTCACCACATAAGGCCAGATAGAGGCTCCCGGTCCGATTTGCACCTTCCCGTAAAGGAGCGCGGTGTTATGAATGAATGCCGGATTATCGAGCGAGACATGCGGGCCGATATGTGTCACAAATGGTTCCTCCCTTTCCGACCAATCTATGTCGCAATGATCGGACGCTCGGAACCCATGATCGCACTTTCCCTGAAATCAGCGGAAAGAAAGTGACTGCGTGACGGCCCGCCTTGGCCCGTCAACCGTCCTCAAGAAACCGCAACAGCCGCCCCTCAGACATCCGCAGGTCCGCACGGTCATAACCCTCCACACGCAACGGCCCTTCCCCGGCGCGGTCAATCACCGCCGGGTGAATGTAGCTGTTGCGCGCAATTGTGGCGGTGTTGTTCAGCTCTGCAGCGGCGGCTTCGGCCATCGCCTTGATTGTCGCATCGCCCTCTTCGGCCACCTCGTAGGCGGCCAGAGTGCCTTTCCACGTGCGGAACGTCTTGGCCGTCACGCCGTCCGTCCCCGCCGCCTCGGCGATGTAGCTGTTCAACGCTGTCGATGAGAGCCGATGCGTCTGCCCCTCGTCGTCGATCCAGGTCAGCAGTTCTGCCCCCGGCAGATCGCTGATCTTTTCCAGAATACGCGCCAGTCGCCTGTCGTTCAGCTTTCGGCGGACCTTCTTGCCACCCTTGGCCGTGAAGCGCAGACCGATCTGTCCGTCGTCCAAGGTGATGTGCCGCCGCTTCAGTGTCACCGCGCCATAGCTGCCGTTCTCACGGGTGTAATCCGGGCTGCCCACCCGAATGGCGGTGCGGTCGATCAGTGTCACGGCACTGGCCAGCGCAAAAACCTGCTCGCCCACATCCTCCTGCAAATCGCGCCGCACCCGGCGGCGGATGCGCGGCAGAACCTCGCCAAACTCGACTAGCCGGTCGAACTTCGTGCGCGCCTGTGCTTCGGCCCAATCGGGGTGATAGCGGTACTGCTTGCGCGCCCGCGCGTCCCGCCCTGTCGCCTGTAAATGACCGTTGTGCAGCGGACACATCCAGACATCCTCATATGCGGGGGGCACCGCCAGTGCCTCCAGCCGCTTGCGTTCCGCCCCACGGGCAATGGTTGTGCCGTCGGGCGCGATGTAGGTGAATCCGCGCCCGCGCCGCCGCCGCGATATGCCCGGCTGGTCATCGCTGACATAAACGAGATCAGAGGCGGCAACTGCCGTCACGCCTTGCGCACCTCGGAAGCCAGCTTGAGCACATTGTCCCCGTCCGACTGCTCGATGTAGAGCGCCGGATCATCCTTACTGCCATCGCGGGTGACTTCGTTGCCCTTGATCTTGCGGGTGGTCTTTTCGGCAAAGGTGGATTGCACCGTGCCAGAGGCGGTGCCATTGCCCCAGTCCCATTCCACTTTGTCGCCTTCGGAAATACTTGCCATCACTGTTGTCCTCTCATCGTTACATGCGGACAACACCCCCGTGGCAGCTTGGTTCCCTCAGACCCGCCAGCGCAGCATGCGGCGTTCCACCGCGCCAATGCCTGCCGAGACGATGACGCCCAGCACGCTCAGGATCACGACGCCAGCAAAAAGCCGCTCCAGATCATAAAGGCTCCCGGCCTGCAGGATGTAGGCGCCTATGCCATATTCCGCCCCCAGCATCTCGGCTGCGACCAGCAGGATGATGGCGATGGTCAACGAGATACGCAGGCCCGACAGGATGCCCGGCATCGCCCCCGGCAGGACGATCTTGCCCACGATGGAGCGCCAGCTGAGCCCAAAGCTTTGCCCCATCCGGATAAGCGTGCGGTCCACGTTGTCGACCGCGCCATAGGTCGCCACCACTGTAGGCGTGAACGTCCCAAAGGCGATCAGCGCATATTTGCTTGCCTCATCAATGCCAAACCAGATCACAAAGAGCGGCAATAGTGCGATCTTGGGAATGGGGAAGATCGCCGCCACCAGCGGCACCAGCCCCGCCCGAACCAGCGAGAAGAGCCCGATCAGCACACCGATTGAAATGCCCAGCGTTGCCCCGATGGCCGCGCCCACAACCAGACGCGTCAGTGACGGGATCAGATGTTTGAAAAGCAACCCGGAGTTATACAGCTCCACAAAGGTCAACGCCACATCGCTGGGCTTGGGCAGCGTCAAGGCCGAGATAAACCCCGTGCGGGTGCCCCATTCGGCCATCAGGATGAGCAGCACAAACACCACCAGCCCCACGCCACGCCTGCGCTGCGCAACAAAGCCGCCGCCGCGGAACGCGACTTTCTGTGCAGGCTCAGACACGGATCAACTCCGCATCTGCCGCCGCCGCTTCTTCGCGCATCAGCCCCCACAGGTGCTGCTGCTGCGCCTCCAGGGCCGCGTCCCCATAGCGCCGCTCGGCCAGCGGCGTGTTGATCTCGACAATCTCCCTGATCTGACCCGGTCGGCGCGAGAGCACCACAATCCGGTGCCCCAGCCGCACCGCCTCGGCAAGGTTGTGGGTCACATAGACAGCGGTGAAGGGCTGGCGCGTCCAGAGGCTGATCAGATCGTCCATCAGCAGTTCCCGCGTCTGGCTGTCGAGCGCCGAAAGCGGCTCGTCCATCAACATCACCGCCGGGTTCACCGCCAGCGCGCGCGCAATGGCGACGCGTTGTTTCATCCCGCCCGAAAGCTGCTTCGGCAGGGCATCGGCAAACTCGCTCAGCTTTGTACGGGCCAGCACATCCGCGATGATTGCCTCGCGGTCGCGTGCTGACAGACCGTGATCCTCAAGCACCAGTTCCACATTGCCCCGCGCAGACCGCCAAGGCAGCAGAGCAAAATCCTGAAAGATGTAGGTGAGAGGGTTCAGGCAGCCCTCGGGTGCCGCCCCAACCTGCAGGACCTGCCCCGATGTCGGCTGCTCCAACCCGCCCAGCATCCGCAGAAGCGTGGATTTCCCACAGCCCGACGGCCCCACGATGCAGACAATCTGCCCCGAGGGGAAATCAAGCGTGATGTCACGAAGAACTTCGGTCTCTCCGTAGTAGTGACTGAGGTTGTCGGCTTTGAGGTCCAATGGTCTATCCAGCGCAAGAAGGGCGGTACCGCATCAGTATCGCCCTCCCGTAGGATGGGTGCTTGCACCCATCTGTGTTGGCTTGGAGGTGATGGGTGCAAGCACCCATCCTACGCGCCGATCGTCTCCACATATGACGTGTCGATCAGCGTATCGAGCGTGATGCCCGCGTCCACCAGCCCTTCGGACTGGAACCACTCAAGCTGATCCTTGACGC
Source organism: uncultured Sulfitobacter sp. (assembly GCA_964447345.1). Lineage (GTDB taxonomy): Bacteria > Pseudomonadota > Alphaproteobacteria > Rhodobacterales > Rhodobacteraceae > Sulfitobacter. Next base: position 4,959 of record CAYUSM010000173.1, read on the forward strand.
TTGCCACGTTCAGCGCAGCACCCTCGTTCAGGCGCATGGTGCCATTGATGATCGACGGTGCTGCCTTTTCGCGCGGGCGATCCGTGTAGACGTATTTGTGGATCAGATCGACCATCGCGTTCACACCGTCCTCACCACCATCCTTCGCGATCATCGCGCTGTTGTAATCCGCAACACCCTTGGAGAAACCACCAAGGAAATTCTGCGTCATCTCCCGCTCATCGCTCGCGTTCTTGGCCGAGGTAAAGACCGTCGTCACCTGATAGTCTTTCACGTAGTCCGACACGTCCCCAATGATGTGCACCGCACCAGATCCGCTCAGCGGTTTGGCGATATGCGGCACGATGGACCAGGCATCCACCTGTCCGGATTTCAGCGCCCCGATGATTGCGCCCACCTTCTGGAGCGGCTTGAAGCTGAGCGAAATGCCCTCCTTCTGCGCCATCTTTGAGCCCATATAGTGGAAGGACGATCCTGCCTGCGTCACAGCCCAGCTCTTGCCATCCAGCTTGCCCGGCGCGTCGATGCCTGCCTGAAACGCGGCATCAGAAACGAGGATTTTCTGACCATCGATGCCTTCTTCTTCCTGCAAGGCACCCCCGATCACCTTGATCGCGCCCTTGTCGGCGAGCGAGACCAGACCGCCCGAAATTGCGGTCACAGCATAGTCCACGTCGCCGCTGGCAATCGCCACGGCCATCGGCTGCGCCGCCTCGAAGAACCGCAGTTCGACATCCAGCCCCGCATCCGCGAAATACCCGCGTTCATACGCGATAAAGCTGCCCGAATGGCTGGTGAAGCGCAGGGCCCCCACAGTGATCTTCTTGTTCTGTGCAAGTGCCGGTGCGGCCAGACCCACGGCAGTGGCCGCACCCATGGTCGCAAGCGCCTGACGGCGATTGAATGTGGTCATGATATCCTCCCTTTTCGTTGCGCTGGAGGATGCGACCGCGCCGGGGAGAGAGTCAAGCGGACTGGCCTTTCCCTGCGCCCTGTGGCACGTCGGGGAGGTGAAGATATTCTCGTCAAAATCACGCCCCGTGCATCTGGGCGGCTACCCGTTGGAGCGCCTGAACCGTCTGCGCGCGCCATTGACGGCGTTCCCCGACGTGCCCTTCCCGGAACTGAGCTTCGTCCGGCCCAAGAGACCGGAAAGCATTGTCAACGCGATGGGCCCTTTTCAGGCGATGATGGACGTTCTGCGCACGGGTCCGGTAAACCCCGTGCGCGCTGTGATCCCGGATGATCCAAGCGACCGCGCCAACCACCTCAAGGCCTTTGGCTACTACAACGATGCCTCCATGATGGGCATCTGCGCCCTGCCGGACGCCGCGCGCCTAACCAAGCCGCGCCAAAGCCCCGGCACCGAAGCGCTCGCCCGTTCCTTGCGCGAACGGCAGACCAAGACCCTCGCTGCCGGTGTCGATGTGATCATGGCCAATCTGCGCGATGCCGCCAGCACACCGGTGCCCCCCTTGCCCGCGCACACCCATGCGCTGGTCGTCCTGCAAACCTACCCCCGCGACCCGCGCGCAGACGAGCCCGGCAGCGCATGGATCATCGACGCGCAAGCCCAGCGCGCCGCCCTGCGCGCCACTGAAAACGCGACCGTACTGGCCGAATACATTCGTCAGCTTGGCTTTGACGCCCGTGTGCATTCCGCCACGACGTCTGACCTCAACCCCGGCCTCTGCGCGCTGGCCGCAGGTCTCACCGTCTGGGAAGGTGGCGCAAACAAAGCCCCGTGGATCGGCGAACGCTTTGGCCTCGCCGTCGTCAGCACGGATATGACGCTCACCCCTGACAAGCCCCTCGCGCCCCTGGCCGAGCAACCCACCTCCGTCCTCGGCGGCCTCGCCTGGCAATTGGGCACCCACGGCGGCCTCAGCGCCCGCACGCAGGACCCCTTTGCCAAACGCGACTTTGC
>CAYUSM010000174.1:0-6877 GCA_964447345.1 uncultured Sulfitobacter sp.
GCAACCAGAGCCAGATCGAAGTGGACGAGCCTGAAGAGGACGCAATGGCGCTTCTGATGGGTGCAGAGCAGGACAAGCCCGAAGAAGACAGCATGTCCGAAGAGATGCTGCTGCGCCAGTTGATGGCGGCGCAAGGGCAAGGCTGACACCGCCGCCCCCTGCGCGGGGATAAGAGGCAGAATGCTGGACACCACCGAAATCACTGCCGATGACCTTGTGGGCCTTGTCCAGGCCTACAACCCAAAGACCAACCAAAAGCTTATCCGCGCGGCCTATGACTTTGGCCGCGACATGCATGAGGGGCAGTTCCGGCATTCGGGCGAGCCTTACTTCTGGCATCCCGTCGCCGTTGCCGCGATCCTCACTGAGCAGCAGTTGGATGATGCCACGATCATCACAGCGCTGCTGCACGACACTATCGAAGATACGCGCGCGTCCTACTCCGATGTTGAAAGGCTTTTTAGTTCCGAAGTCGCGGAACTGGTCGATGGGGTCACCAAGCTGACAAACCTGCAACTGAACTCGACAGAGACCAAGCAGGCTGAAAATTTTCGCAAGCTCTTCATGGCGATGTCCAAGGATCTGCGTGTGATCCTGGTCAAGCTGGCGGACCGTCTGCACAATATGCGTACGATCAAGGCGATGCGCCCGGACAAGCAGGCCCAGAAAGCCGCCGAGACGATGGACATCTATGCCCCGCTTGCGGGCCGCATGGGCATGCAGTGGATGCGTGAGGAGTTGGAAGACCTTGCCTTCAAGGTGCTGAACCCGGAAGGCCGGGCCAGCATCATCAGACGGTTCATCACGCTGCAGCGAGAGACCGGTGATGTGATCCAGCGGATCACAGGCGACATGCGCCATGAGCTTGAGAAAGCCGGGATCGAGGCTGAGGTCTTTGGCCGTGCCAAGAAACCCTATTCCATATGGCGCAAGATGCAGGAAAAGGAACTCAGCTTTTCCCGCCTCAGCGACATTTACGGTTTTCGCATCATCACCCGGTCGGACGAGGACTGCTATCAGGCCCTGGGGGCCATCCACAAGCGCTGGCGCGCGGTGCCCGGCCGCTTCAAGGACTACATCAGCCAGCCCAAGACAAACGGCTATCGGTCGATCCACACCACCGTTTCGGGCCGTGACGGCAAGATCGTTGAGGTCCAGATCCGCACGCAGCAGATGCACGATGTCGCAGAGACCGGTGTGGCCGCCCATTGGTCTTACCGTGACGGCGTGCGCTCCAAAAACCCCTTTGCCGTTGACCCTGCGAAATGGATCAGTCAGCTCAGCGAACAATTCGACGCCGAGGACGATCACGAGGATTTCCTCGAAGCGGTCAAGCTGGAGATGTACGCCGACCAGGTGTTCTGCTTCACACCCAAGGGGGATGTGGTCAAGCTGCCGCGCGGGGCAACCCCGATCGACTTTGCCTATGCCATCCACACCCGCATCGGCAACTCTTGCGTGGGGGCCAAGATTGACGGTATGCGCGTGCCACTTTGGACGCGCGTCAAGAACGGCCAGTCGATCGAAATCATCCGCGCTCAAGGCCAGAGGCCGCAGGCCACATGGCTTGATATCGCCACCACCGGCAAAGCCAAGTCCGCCATCCGGCGATCCCTGCGCGAAGAGGACCGCGCGCGATTTGTGAAGCTGGGCCGCGAACTGGCGCGTTCCGCCTTCGCTCAGGTTGGTAAACGCGCGACAGACAAAGCGCTGCGCACCGCCGCAAAACGCCTGCGCTTCAAAGGGGCCGAGGACCTGCTGGCAAGCCTTGGCAGTTCCGAGATCACAGGCCGTGACGTGGTACAGTCGGTCTATGCTGATCTTGCGCCGAAGGAGGGTGATCAGATCGACAGCGCCCGCGCTGTTGTGGGGCTTGAACCGGGGCAATCCTTCAACCGCGCGCCTTGCTGCACACCGTTGCCCGGCGAACGCATCATCGGCATCACGTTCCGGGGTGAAGGTGTGACCGTCCATGCCATTGATTGCGAAAAGCTTGCAGCCTACGAGGATCAACCCGAGCGGTGGATTGATCTGCGGTGGCATGAGGGGAACCATCCGGCGGACTATGAGGCCGTGATCGATCTGACCATTGGCAATGGCGCGGGGGTGCTTGGCCGCATCTGTACCTTGATCGGCGAAGCTTCTGCGAATATCTCAGACTTGCATTTTGTCGAACGCAAACCTGACTTTTATCGCCTCCTGATCTATGTGGCATTGCGGGATGTGTCGCATTTGCATTCTCTCATGTTGACGCTTGAGGCGGAAAGCGATGTGGCAGCAATCTCAAGGTATCGCAAAATTGACGCCTAATGGCCTGTGAGATGACGAATAAACTGTTTATGCCACAATCAGAACAGAGACGACCAATACTGGAAGACTGACTTGATCTTTAAGCGCCGCGATCCAAAAACCTACGCGCGCGCGCTGGCCGATTTCCTATGGCCGCGCGGCGGTTGGACGCGTGCGTTCTACTACGTCAAACATCGGATGAAGCGGTTGCCCGACAGTCCCGAACGTATTGCGCGGGGGGTCTGGGCTGGTGTCTTCGTGACGTTCACACCGCTTTTTGGTCTGCACTTCGTGATTGCCGCGCTTCTTGCGCGGTTGATGAAGGGCAACATCCTTGCGTCTCTGATGGCGACCTTTGTCGGTAACCCTCTGACCTTTGTGTTTATCGCCTTGTCGTCGCTCAAGACCGGCCACCTGATCCTCGGGACGGAGATGACCGAAGGGGAGTTGCGTGCGCTCAGCCGCAAGTTTAGCGAGGCGGGCAGTGACCTGTGGCACAACTTTGTCGCCATATTCACCAACGCCAAGATGGACTGGTCTGGCCTCGCCATATTCTCGCGGGACGTATTCTACCCCTATCTTATCGGGGGCATCATTCCCGGCATCATCTGTGCAACAGCAGCATATTACCTCATGGTGCCATTGCTGCGCGCCTATCAAAAACGGCGCAAAGGTCTGATCAAGGCCAAGTTTGAGGCGCTGAAACAGAAGACGGCGGCCAAGGCCGAGGCCAAGCGCAAAGTCGACGAAGTGAAATAGAAGGACCGCGACGATGGGTGACGAAAAACTGCGGCTGGGCGTGAACATTGACCATGTGGCGACCGTCCGGAATGCCCGCGGCGGGGCCTACCCCGATCCGCTGCGCGCCGCCAAGATCGCCGAGGCTGCAGGGGCTGATGGCATCACGGCACATCTCAGAGAGGACCGTCGCCACATCTCGGACAACGATATCGAAGGCCTGATGGACGTCCTGTCGGTCCCGCTCAATTTCGAGATGGCGGCCACGGACGAAATGCAGCAGATCGCCCTGCGGCATAAACCGCACGCAGTCTGCATTGTGCCAGAAAAGCGTGAAGAGCGGACCACCGAAGGTGGTCTCGAAGTCGCCCGCGAAGAAAACCGCCTTGCGCATTTCATCGCGCCCCTGCGCGAAGCGGGCAGCCGGGTCTCGATCTTCATCGCAGCAGATGAGCGGCAGATTGATGCCGCCAACCGTATCGGCGCACAGGTCATAGAGCTTCACAGCGGCGCCTATTGTGACTTCTATGCGGAAGGCCGCTACGATGAGGCAGATGTCGAGTTGGAAAAGATGCGTCAGATGTCCACCTATGCGCACGATTTGGGGCTTGAGGTGCATGTCGGCCATGGTCTGACCTATGACACTGTCACCCCGGTTGCCGCCTTCCCGGAGGTGCGAGAGTTGAACATCGGTCACTTCCTGATCGGAGAGGCGATCTTTCTGGGTCTAGAGCCTGCCATTCAGGAAATGCGCCGCCTGATGGACGAGGCGCGCGCGTGACAGGCACTATTGAACCGACCGCATTCGAACGGGCGGTTATGGCAGAGATCAACGCCTGGGCCGTCCGGATTGGCGAGGACGAAGGAAAACCGGCCTTCACCGCCGCGATCCTTAAGGACGGCGAAGAAATTGTGCGGGGCCGCAACACGGTCGGGCAGGATGAGGATGCCACACGCCATGCCGAGGTTGTTGCCATCGGCAAGGCAGGCGCTGCCCTGGGCGCACGTGATCTTTCTGGCTGCACGCTGCTGGCCTCATGCCAACCCTGCGAAATGTGTCTGGCCGCGATGCGATGGGCCGGGATCGACCGCGTGATTTTCGGTGCTCAGAAAAACGAAATTGATGCCGAAATGTTTCGGTTTCCTGACCTGTCACTGGCGCAGTTCCACGCGGCTTGCGGTGAAGCGTTCGACTATGCCGGTGGCGTCCATGCTGAGATGGTAACGCATCTCTATCGGCTGGAAGGGTAGCAGGATAGCAAGCTCATGATCCTCGGGATTGGCACGGACCTTGCAAACATTGAACGGATTCAGGGAACGCTGGACAGATTTGGCGACCGGTTTCGCAACCGTGTGTTCACGGAAGTTGAGCAGCGCAAGGCGGAACGCCGCCGGGATGTCGCGGGGACTTATGCCAAGCGCTGGGCGGCGAAAGAGGCGTGTTCCAAAGCGTTGGGCACTGGCCTGCGCATGGGAATCGCCTGGAAAGACATGGCCGTCAGCAACCTGCGCTCCGGTCAGCCTGTTATGGAAGTCACCGGATGGGCCAAGGAGCGGCTGGATCAGATGACCCCGGCGGGCCACGAGGCCATCATCCACGTGACGCTGACCGATGATCATCCCTGGGCGCAGGCTTTTGTCCTGATTGAGGCGCGTCCTTTGCCAACCGGTTGAACAGGACCGCCACAACCCAAAGGGCCACCTTGACAGTACCGCCCCCCGCCCGCATGTACCCCTAAATCTTCACGGGAAGGACGCCGTATGGCCGAGAAGGAAAAATCCGGCAACACGTTTGTTGAAACGATCAAGACGATCGTCTACGCGCTGCTGATTGCCGGTGTCTTTCGCACGCTTTTCTTCCAGCCCTTCTGGATTCCGTCCGGATCGATGAAAGAGACGTTGTTGATCGGGGATTTCCTCTTCGTCAACAAGATGGCGTACGGCTATTCCTACGCCTCCTGTCCCAGCCTGATGCTGCCCAATTTCGGCATCGAAGTGGACGCCAAGGACGTTTGCGGCTTCTTTGACGGGGATAACACCCGCCTTTGGGGCGGTGAGCCGGAGCGTGGCGATGTGGTGGTCTTCCGGCACCCGGTGTCCGGACGGGATTACATCAAACGTCTGATCGGCATGCCCGGTGACACGGTTCAGGTGCAACAGGGTGTGACATTCATCAATGGTGAGCCGGTCAAACTGGAAGATGCAGGTGCATTCGAAGAAGTGATGACCGCGCAAGGTCCGCAGCGTCTGCGTCCGCGGTGCGAGAACGGGCCAGTGGGAGAGGGCGGCGCCTGTATCAAATCCCGACAGATCGAAACGCTGCCAAATGGTGTCTCTTATCCGATCCTCAATATTGCCAACCAACAGTCTGACAACACCGGCATCTACACCGTCCCAACAGGCCACTACTTCTTTATGGGGGACAACCGCGACAATTCGGCTGACAGCCGTCTGGCCCAGCAGGTGGGCGGAGTGGGCTTTGTGCCTTATGAAAACCTGATTGGCCGGGCAGACCGGATCATGTTCAGCTCTGCAGGTCGGTCAATGCTGTTCTTCTGGACATGGCGCAGCGACAGGTATTTCAAAGGGGTTGAATGAAGCTGAGCGGGGATCTCAAAGCCTTCGAGGGGCGCATCGGGCATGAATTTGCCGATCCCGCGCTGCTGGTCCGCGCCGTCACCCATGCCTCCATGTCTTCGGCCAACCGGGATGACAATCAGCGTTTGGAGTTTCTGGGCGACCGGGTTCTGGGCCTCGTGATGGCACAGGCACTTCTGGACGACGATACAGGCGCGACCGAAGGCCAGTTGGCCCCGCGTTTCAACGCCATGGTGCGCAAGGAGACCTGCGCCGAAGTTGCCCGACAGATCGATCTGGGAAAGGTCCTCAAGCTTGGCCGATCCGAGATGATTTCGGGCGGACGGCGCAAGCAGGCGCTGCTGGGCGACGCCATTGAGGCGGTGATTGCCGCTGTCTATCTCGACGGCGGTTTTGAGTCTGCGCGTGATATGATCCTTCGGCTCTGGGGGCAGCGCATTCAACGTGTCGAGGACGATGCGCGCGACGCAAAGACGGCGCTGCAGGAATGGGCGCAGGGCCGTGGCCTGCACCCGCCCAAGTACATCGAGACGGATCGCAGCGGCCCGGATCACGCGCCGGTGTTCACCATCACGGCCAAACTGGACAACGGCGATGAGGCGCAGGCCCGTGCCTCATCCAAGCGCGCTGCTGAGCAAGCGGCCGCCAGCACACTTCTGGCGAAACTGGAGAAGAAGACATGACAACCCGCGCCGGTTTCGTGGCCCTGATCGGAGAGCCCAACGCGGGTAAATCCACCCTGCTGAACCGCATGGTCGGTGCCAAGGTTTCCATCGTGACCCACAAGGTGCAAACCACGCGCGCGCGCATCCGTGGCGTGGCGATGGAGGGTGAAAGTCAGATCGTTTTCGTGGACACGCCGGGCCTCTTTCAACCGCGTCGCCGTCTGGACCGTGCGATGGTGGCTGCCGCCTGGGGGGGGGCTGCGGATGCTGATGTCGTGGAGCTGCTGATCGAGGCGCATCGCGGGGTGACCGAAGGGGTGGAGCGCATTCTTGAAGGTTTGGCGGACATCGGGCAGGGGCGTACCGTGGCGCTGGCCATCAACAAGATCGATAAAGTGGAGGCGCCGGTTTTGCTGGGTCTCTCCAAAGACCTCAATGACCGCTTTCCTTTTGCCGAGACCTTCATGATTTCCGCGGAACGTGGTCATGGCGTTGATACCCTGCGGCAATGGCTTGCGGGTGAGGTGCCCCAAGGCCCCTGGCTTTATCCTGAAGACCAGATTGCCGATCTGCCCATGCGCATGATC
>CAYUSM010000175.1:0-6873 GCA_964447345.1 uncultured Sulfitobacter sp.
TCGGAGACTACAACTTCGAAGTCGGCGCACTGACGCGGGACATCGCGGAGAGCTACGAGAAGCTGGTGCGGGAATAGGGGATTCCAATTCTCCAACATCCGTGCGAGTCATGTTACCAAGAACTTGGCTCAGGGATGGAAATCATGAAGCGCAGTTTTAAAGTGGATGCCATCTGGGATGAGACCGATGGCATCTGGTATTCCGAAAGTGACATTGTCGGGCTGCATATCGAAGCCGAGACCATGGAAGAGTTTGAGAACCTTGTGAAAGAGTTCGCAGCGGACCTCATTGGCTTCAATCATCTGGCTGGACAAGACCTCAATCAGGTTGCAAAAGAAGATCTGATCACGCCGATTGTTATCACACAGCGACCTTCCCCGTCCCAGGTCGCTTAGTTTGGCAGACCTCTATCGGACATTGGTCCAACAACTGCGAATGGCTGGATTTGAGCAGGAAAAAGGCGGGAAGGGCAGCCATGAGAAATGGCGAAACAAGGGCACCGGTCGGCTCGTCATCGTGCCGCGCAATCTGAAGAAGAAACACACCGCGAACGGAATCCTTAAGTCTGCTGGCTTGAACAAGATGTTCTAAGTCTTGCCTAGGTTGCTGACAAACTGCTGTCAGCAGGTTCATGCTATCGACACTCTTCTATCAGACGAGGAGTGCCCCATGACCAACATCATCCAATCCGGTTTCGACACCCGGCCCATCCACATGGAGCCCATGTGGTTGATCACCTATCAAGCGCCGGTCGAAGACATTGACCGCATCTTTGATGCGATCTGTGAGGTGGCGCCACTGGTGCAGGGCAAAACCGATCGAAACGGGTACAGGTCGGCAAGCGGGCATGAGTACTACCGCCCTCGCGAAGGCACGCCGACCGGGGCGGAAGATGACGTGCGCAAGCGACCGAACGTGGATGAAATGAAATTCTTTTTGCCGCGGGACCCCGCGCTGCTGGATGCCGTGATTGAGGCGATCTACGAGGTCCACAGCTATTACGAACCTGTCATCATCGTAGCAGAGGTCTTGCGCAGCACCTGCAAAGGGCTTGATGACAGCAAGAACCCGCATCGGTGGTGGAACAAGGCGGGGGATTGGAAGACAGATTGATCACCGCCGGGCCTTCGGCGGAGACATGCCTGTCACAAAAACTTTCCTAAACTGTAACCTGGCTGCCCCGCACCCGTAACAGAATCGCTGTCCCTTGTGCGCGCATCGTTCAGCCAAAGGGGACAGCTCCATGCCACAACTCATCCAACCCAACCGTCGTACCTTCCTTGCCGGTACAACCGCATTTACCGCCGCGCTCGCCATGCCCGCGATCAGTCGGGCAGCGCAGCGGCCCGTCTTTACCCACGGCGTGCAGTCCGGAGACGTCGACACGACCTCCGGCATGATCTGGACCCGGACAGACCGCCCCGCGCGCGTAATGATGGAGGTCTCTACCACGGAAAGCTTTGCAGACGCGCGCCACTTGCCGCCGATGGACGCGCTGCCCAACAGCGACTTCGCCGTCAAACGGCTCATCGATGCACTGCCAAGCGATCAGGACATCTTCTACCGGTTCACGGCCGCTGATCTGAGTGACATCAACCTCACCTCCGAGCCCATCGTCGGTCAGTTCAAAACGGCCCCCATGGCCCGGCGCGACATTCGCTTTGCCTGGTCCGGGGACACGGCCGGTCAGGGTTGGGGCATTGATGCGGAGGGTATGCGGACCTATGCGACCATGGCCCAGCACCGCCCGGATTTCTTCATTCATTCCGGCGATACTGTCTATGCCGACGGGCCGATGAAAGATGAGGTTGAGAAAGACGGCAACGTGATCTGGCGCAATGTCGTGTTGCCGGACGAAAAACGCAAGGTGGCCGAGACGCTGGATGAGTTCCGCGGACAATGGAAGTACAACATGCTGGACGAACATGTGCGTGCGATGAACGCCGTGGTGCCCAGCTTCATGCAGTGGGACGACCATGAGGTTGTGAACAACTGGTCGGACTCCAAGGACATGATGGCAGACGACCGCTATACCGAGAAATCCGTACATGTGCTGGCCGCCCGTGGCGCGCGGGCGTTCCACGAGATGACGCCGCTGCGCATCACGCCTGCCGAGCCGAACCGCGTCTACCGCAAGATCAACTATGGCCCGATGCTCGACGTCTTCTTCCTGGACCTGCGCAGCTATCGCGGCCCGAACGGCCCGTCGATGGAGACTGAGATGACCGATGCCTCGCGCGTGCTGGGGGCAGAGCAGATCGCCTGGCTCAAGCGCGAGCTGGCAGCGTCCAAAGCCACGTGGAAAGTCATCGCGTCCGACATGCCTATTGGTGTGATCGTCTGGGACAACTGGCGTGAGAAGGCCGGGGCCGAGGCCATCTCAAACGGCGATGCGGGCCCCGCCAAGGGCCGCGAGCTTGAGATCGCCGACCTGCTGCGTTTCATCAAGTCCGCAGGCATCGACAACACCGTATGGTTCACGGCAGATGTCCACTACACGGCGGCGCACTACTACAACCCCGACAAAGCGCAGTTCCAGGATTTCGAGCCCTTCTGGGAATTTGTCTCTGGTCCGTTGCACGCAGGCACTTTCGGACCAAACACCATGGATGCAACCTTTGGCCCCGAAGTGAAGTTCGTCAAAGCGCCCGAAGACGGCGGCGTGAACCTGCCGCCCAGCGAGGGGCTGCAGTTCTTCGGGCTGGTCGATATCGATGCTGCTACACAGCAGATGAAAGTCCGGCTGATGGACCGTGCGGATACCGAGTTGTGGTCAGTCACACTTGATCCCAAGGGGCCTTCGATCTGAGACCGGTGACCTGACAGAAGAACGCCCCGGAGATCATCCGGGGCGTTTTGTTACAAGTGTCCCGGATGATCTCCGGAACAGTAAAGTCAGTAGAGTGCCACCGGATTGATCATCGCCTGCACCGTGCCACGAATGCGGGGCTGACCCAGAACAAACATGAACTCATCCACGCCTTCGTCCAGCAACGGTCCGACATTCATTGTCTCAAGAATGTAGATGCCGTGGTCCTTCAGCAGGGTGACGTGGCCGTAGAAAAGCTTGTCGCCCTCCGCCGGTGGCACGGCTTCCAGTCCCCAGGTGTCCGCGCCAACCGCCATGGGATTGAGGGAAGCAAGATAGACCGCGCCTTCGTTGTTCAGCCCCGGTTCGACCTGACCCCAGAGCGCCGGGTTGTCATTGAAAACCTTGTCCGTCCAGCCGGTGTAGAACAGGACGATGTCGCCTTCGCCAATCGACACGCCCTGCGCGTCAGCGGCGGCCTTGATCTCGGCCTCGCCAAAGTGCTGTCCACCTTGCATGACCTCAACACCTGCCTGTGCCGCCATGTTCAGGATCACCCCGCGCCCGACAAGCGGTGGCACGTTGTGGGTGCCGAGTTTGGTCAGACCGGTGATAACGCTGATCTCTTTCTCATCCAGACAGTTATAGTACTGACCGTTCTCGCCCAGATGCCCCAGCCCGTCGAGCTGGGAGCCGATGCCGATCCAGGTTTGCAGAAGGTCATCGTTGTAATTGCCTTCATAGCCGAAGCCCGACAGCTTTTGTCCGCCTTGCTGGTTGGGCTGAACAACCTGCAGGTTCAGAGACCGCGGTGGGAAGGCTGGCGTGTCAGACCCGATGGTGATGCCCAGCGGCATGGACTTGCCCTGTTTGATCAGCTTTGCGGCTTCCAGCGTGCGTTCAGGCGTCACCAGATTGGCCGACCCGATGGTATCATCGGCACCCCATTTGGATGGCGTGCAGTCCTGCGCTAGTGCGGCGGATGTGCCCAAGGACAACGCGAGCGCTGCCGCGAAAATACGGTTTTTGTTCATGATTTTCCTCCCTAACAGGAGGTCAGGCTAACACGATTCTCGCCTTGCGCGAGTCCTCGATACCCTGTCCACACCGGATCGCGACGCAGCGTCAGCTGCCGGGGTTCTTGCGCGGCTTCGGTGTCAGGCTTTGCGACAGATAGGTGTTAAGCATGTTGAGCGTGCTCACGAAGGCCTCGATCGAATAGCCGAAGATGAAGGACAGCAGATAAACCAGCGGACGGTTCAGATCGACGCCGACGGTCAGAATGTTCGACGGAACCAGCAGCATGGACAGCGTCAGCGCCGCCAGCCCGGCAAAGGCCGTGCGCATCACGGCATAAAGCCCGCCCACCGCCGCAAGATTGGGGTTCAGCACGCGCCACATGCAATAAACGATGGATCCCAAAGCACCGTAAATGATTGGCAGCGCCCAGAGATACACGACATTGAGCCATTCGGTCAGCGTCTGCATCTGGCTCTGCACTTTGTAAAACGAATTGACGTATTCGTTCGTCGGGATGCGCTGCGCGATCTTCATCGTGTCGCGCTGCAACTGGTTTATCTCGTCAATGCGTTGGCGGAACGCCCGAACCTCGGTTTCGCCCTTGCCCTCGTCCCTTGCCCGGTGGGCGGCCATCTGGATCGTACCGCCCGTGCAGTTGAAGATCGGCCCGACCGCCCGCAGCAGCAGCGGCAAGTCGGCGGTGTCTGTCGCATTGCAGTAGTCAACGCGCCAACGGGTTGTGTGCTGCCGCATCGGGTTCACTTCCGCGATCAGGACGGTCATCTTGCCCGGCAAAAGCGCTTCCTGGTGGTAGTGCGCCTTCAGGCTTGCCAGGCCTTCGAGATAGACAAGCTGCGGCTCCATATCCCGGTTCTCGGCATTCGTCTCAATCTGCTCAAAGTAACTCTCAAGTTCGATCAGCTTCATGATGCTGTTGAAATGATCGAACTGGACAAATTCTTCTGCCTCACTGATCGCGAATGTCGCGCGGCTGGCCCAGTTGGAAAAATAGAAGGCGGTCATGACCAGCAAGACACCGAGGGCCGTCAGGGCAAAGCTGCCGGATAGCGACGTACGGTAGCTGTGCGGCGAGCGCCCCTTGAGCACTTCGTTCAGTGTATAGCCGTCCACCGCATTGAGCGCTTTGTCATGGGCATCCTGAAACGCCTTTGCCAGCTCTGCGATCTGCGCGTCCGTGGGTTCTGACCCTTCTTCAGGACGCTCGAAGGGTTGCAGCGCGATGCCAAGTTTGCTGCTGTCCTGCCCTTCAACACGCAACAAATGATCGCGCAGGTATCCGGCTTCTCTGACGAGTTTTTCAAGGCTTCCGTTCTGGGCCATGGCTTGGTTCCTTCACATCACTGAACGACACCCGCCTCAAATTCACCGTCGCCGGTTGGACACTCGCAGGGATCGCCATAGGTCAGCGGCGCAATGGGCCAGCACCATATGCCGGAAGGCGTCAGGCAGGATCCGGGTGGAGCTGTCTGCGCAGACACAAGGGGTGGGAAGAAAAGAACTGCGGTCAAAATGGCAAAGATAAATGCAGCGCGTCTGGTCATGGATTGTCCGGTAAATTCGATTTGGGCAAATGAGCGACAGCCAGTATGCCACGAATTCAACCAGAAGTATACATTTCTTGACGTAGAACGGACTTACGTCACCCCATCCGCGATGTGCAGAGCCAAAACGGCGGCGTGCTCAGCGATTTCGAAGCGAGGGAAGGCCCACGCCGGTGCTCTCAAATCCGCCATCGGCAGCAATGGTTTGCCCGGTGATATAGCTGGCCTTCGTGCTGCACAGAAACGCGATCAACTCACCAATCTCACGCTCTGATCCGTAGCGGTTCAGCGGTATGGCATCATGATAGGCGTCGATGATGTCCTGCGTATGCACCGCCATTGCCAGTTTGGTGCGCACCGGACCGGGGCAGACGGCGTTCGCACGGATGCCGTATTCGCCCAGCTCCACCGCCTGTTGCTGGGTCAGCGCGATCACACCAGCTTTGGAGGTGCCGTAAGCCACCCTCAGGGTAGACGCGCGCAGGCCGGAAATGGAGGCAATGTTCACAATGGCGCCCTGTGTCTCTTTCAGCGCCGGTGTCGCGGCCTGCGTCATCAGGAAGACGCCATCAAGGTTGGTCTCCATCACCCGACGCCAGCGGCCAAAGTCGGTCTCTTCAATGGGGCCAAAGTCGGCCACACCTGCGTTGTTCACCAACGCATCCAGCCTTCCGAAATGCTCGACGCATGCGCGCACCGCCAAAGGGGCCGCTTGCGGGTCAGACACATCATGCAACAACCGCAGTGCCTGCGCCCCGAAGTTGGACATCGCGGCGTCCAGCGCTTCTTCATCGCGGTCCAGCAAAGCGACCCGCCAGCCGTCCTCAACCATCAGATGCGCCGTGGCAAGGCCAATGCCCCGCGCCGCCCCTGTGATCAGCGCAACCTTGGACGCCTCCGCCATCAGTAATCGACCCCGCGCTGGGCTTTGATGCCTGCCTTGAAGGGGTGTTTGACCTCGGTCATCTCGGTCACCAGATCGGCGTAGTCGCACAGCTCAGGTTTGGCATCGCGCCCCGTCAGGATCACGCCTGTGCGCTTGTCGCGCGCGTCCAGTCCCGCGATGACATCTTCGACCGACAGGTAGTCGTAGCGCATAGCGATGTTGATCTCATCCATGACAATCAGGTCATACTCGCCGCTCTCCATCATCTCGCGCCCCTTGGCAAAGGCAGCCTGTGCTGCGGCAATGTCGCGGTCCTTGTCCTGTGTGTCCCAGGTAAAGCCTTCCCCCATGGTGTGCCATGTGACCTCGCCCAGCTTGTCAAAGAACTGGCGTTCGCCGGTCTTCCACTTGCCCTTGATGAACTGCACAACACCAACTTTTTGCTTCCAGCCCAAGGCACGGACAATGACACCAAAGGCGCTTGAGGATTTGCCTTTGCCTGCACCTGTGTGGACCAGCACCAGCCCTTTTTCGGGGTCCCGCAACTCTGCCACCTTGGCGCGTTGCTTGGCCTGGCGTTCCTGCATCTTTTGCTT
>CAYUSM010000176.1:0-6769 GCA_964447345.1 uncultured Sulfitobacter sp.
GGCATGAAGTCCAACGTCTATATCCTTGAAAAGGCCTGATGTTCCGCACCCGTTTCGCGCCATCGCCCACCGGTCCGCTGCATCTGGGTCATGCTTACTCCGCTATGCTGGCCTATGATATGGCCATGGCGGCAGGCGGTGAGTTCCTGCTGCGCATAGAGGACATTGACCAAAGCCGCGCCCGACCCGAATGGGAGGCGCAGATCTATGGCGATCTGCGCTGGTTAGGGCTCAACTGGCCAGAGCCTGTGATGCGTCAATCTGACCGCCAACCTGCATATGACGCCGCCCTTGACCGCCTTTGGGACGCCGGATTGCTCTATCCCTGCACCTGTAGCCGCGCGGACATCGCCGCTGCCGCTTCCGCCCCACAAGAAGGCGCGCCCCTCCTGGGTCCGGATGGCGTTGTGTACCCTGGCACCTGTCGGCACGCATCCAAGCGAACGGGTCCCAGGCCCACCAATGTCACCCTTCGGCTCGACATGGCCGCGGCCCTCGCTGGCATGCCAGATCTGTTTTTCCGGGAAACCGGCAGGTTTGATCAAGACGTTCCCATTGCCGCCTCGGCCCTGCAAGACGAGGTTGGCGACGCCGTTATCGCCCGACGCGACATGGGCACGTCCTATCACCTCGCCGTCGTCCTTGACGATGCTGCGCAGAACATAACCCACGTGATCCGAGGTGCTGACCTGTTCGACGCCACGCAAATCCACGTCTTGCTGCAACACCTGCTGGACCTGCCTACGCCAATCTATCACCACCACCGCTTGGTCCGCGACGAAAACGGCAAGCGTTTGGCCAAGAGAGACGATGCGCGTGCAATATCTCTCTATCGTTCAGAGGGATTATCACCGAGCGATATTCGTTCTTTGGCAAGCGTTTAACGGGCCTTTTCAAAGCGTCATGCTAATCTACATAGGTCGGGACAACTCCACCACGTTACCCTCCCTCACGGCCCGATAGAAACAGTCCCGTCGGCCCGTATGGCAGGCAGGCCCCGTCTGGTTGACCATGACCAACAGACAATCCTCATCACAGTCAAACCGAAAATCGACCAGCTCCTGCACGTTCCCACTGGTCTCACCCTTGATCCAGAAGGCCTGCCGCGAGCGGCTCCAATAGGTCACGCGACCCGTCTCCAGTGTTCGCGCAATGCTCTCGGCGTTCATCCACGCCAGCATCAGCACCTCCTTGGTCCCGGCATCCTGTGCAATTGCAGGGATCAGGCCTGCCTCGTTGAAGGTGAGCGTTGCGGGATCAAAAGGCATTTGGTCGCCCTCTCTCAAAAGTTTTTTGCATCTGGCTTACGGGCGTTTATGTAGAGGGCATCGCAGGAAAGGAACAGCCATGTCGGGCGACACGGACCTGATCAAACTTTATTCGGCGCGCATTCTCGCGCTGGCGGCGGATATCCCGCATCTGGGGCGGCTTGATGCCCCCGACGCGACAGTCAAACGCCGCTCGCCGCTTTGCGGCTCTGCTGTGACCGTCGATGTGACGGTGGAGGACGGCAAGCTGATTGATCTTGGACAGGACGTCAAAGCCTGCGCCCTTGGCCAGGCCGCCGCAGCCGTCTCTGGCGCTGCAGCAGTGGGCGCGACCCTCGAAGAAATCACCCGTGGCCGCGACCAGTTGCGCGCGATGCTGAAGGGCCAGGGCGACGTGCCCGACGCGCCCTTTGACGGGTTTGAGGTGCTCACACCTGCGGTGGACTACAAGAACCGCCACGCATCGATCATGCTGAGCATGGAAGCCATCGTTGAGGCGATGGAACAGACCATGCAGAGCGCCCAGATGAACGAAGGGTCGTCGCCCGCTTAAATCAAAGCAGCGTGCGGACCTTCCAAACCGACAGACACCCGGATCAGCCAATGTCAAAAAAAACGCCGCACATCCAAAGGGATGGCGGCGCAAGGAAAGCGTTTCTCATGTGGGACCCATCTGTGCCGTTGGGCGGGACACCCGGTTACCGATCAAGGACAGGCAGTGTCAGTCGGCAGCATCTTTGGGACGGATGCAAAGGGCACAGACGGCATGAGAGCGCAGGCAGAAATCAAACAAAAGCAGGCAGGTGCAGGCCAACAACAAGCATCACAACCAGGGCCGCCGCACCAACCGCATCCTGCAAGAGCGTGTCCTGAGAGCGTGTCGCGATGGTCTTGAGCGTTCTGAGCGTTGTCATCTGAGCCTCCGTCTTTGTTGCCTCTTTGTTCTCATTTCTTTCATCCTCTGTAAAGAACTTTTTAAGAACATTTGCGAACAAAATGAACGGGAGAGACTTAACCCACTGAAATCAAACGAATCGCTTCGTCCTGTCGCATGAGCCAGAGCAGAACACGTGCCGCCTGTCCCCGATCTGACGTCAGTGTCGGATCGTCATTCAGCAACTTCCGGGCATCCGATTGCGCTGTGGCCATCAGTCCCGCTTGCCGCTCAAGGTCCGCGACCTTGAAGCGCGGCACGCCGGATTGCGCGGTACCGATCAGGTCACCGGTGCCCCGCATCTGCAAATCCGTCTCCGCGATGACAAACCCATCCTCAGTCTCGCGCAGCACTTCCAATCGCTGCTGCCCCGTCTCGCTCAAAGGATGCTGGTACATCAGCAAGCAGGTCGAAGCACCGGAACCGCGCCCCACTCGACCCCGCAACTGATGAAGTTGCGCCAGGCCAAAAGTCTCTGCCCGCTCGATCACCATGATGGTGGCATTCGGCACATCCACGCCGACCTCGATCACCGTCGTCGCAACCAAGACCTGGGTCTGTCCCGATTGAAAGGCCTTCATCGCCGCGTCTTTCTCGGCGGGTGGCATCTGCCCGTGCACCAGCCCCACAACACCCTCACCCAAGGCTGCGCGGAGCCGCTTGAAACGCTCTTCCGCGGCGATCAGGTCCGTGACCTCACTTTCCTCAACCAAAGGGCAAACCCAGTAGCACTGCCGCCCCTCCGCAATCGCCGCACGCAAACGGTCGATCACCTGATCCAGCTTCTCCGTGCTGATCAGCGCCGTCTTGATGGGTTGCCGTCCCGGCGGTTTTTCATCCAGCACCGACACATCCATATCGCCGTACTGTGCCAGCGCCAGAGAGCGTGGGATCGGCGTGGCCGTCATCACCAGCACGTCTGCACGGTCGCCCTTTTGCCCCAGCTCAAGCCGTTGTCGCACGCCAAAGCGGTGCTGTTCGTCCACCACCGCGAGCCTGAGATCGGCAAACTCCACATCCGCCTGAAACACGGCGTGGGTCCCCACCAACACCTGAATGGCTCCCTTGGCGAGGGCCGCCAGCTTGGCCTGTCGTTCGCTGCCCTTGTCCCGACCTGTCAGGATTTCCAGCACAACCCCCGCCTCCTCTGCCAGCGGTTGCAACCCCTGCAGATGCTGGCGGGCCAAAATCTCGGTAGGCGCCATCAATACGCCCTGCCCGCCCGCCTCTACCGCGCAGAGCAGCGCCATGAAGGCCACAAGCGTCTTGCCCGCCCCCACATCGCCCTGCAGCAAGCGGTTCATCCGCTGCCCGCTGGCCATATCCGCCGTGATCTCGGCCACCGCACGCCGTTGCGCGCCCGTGGGTTCATAAGGCAGCGAGGCCAGCACCTTCGCTTGCAAATTCCCGTTTCCCTTCGTCTCGCGCCCCTTCTTGCGCCGCTCCTGCTGCCGGGCAAGCGCGAGCGTGATCTGATGGGCAAAAAGCTCGTCATAGGCCAGCCGCTCCCGCGCCGGTGCCGTGGGCGAGACATCACTCAGCGTTTCCGGATCATGCGCGTCACGCACAGCCTCGCCAAAGTCGGGCCAGCCCGCCCGCTCTTTCTGAGCGGGATCAATCCACTCCGCCATCTGAGGCACCCGGCTCAGCGCTCCACGCGTCGCCTTGTACATCAGTTTTTGCGTGATGCCGCTGGTCAGATGGTAGACCGGCTCGAACGCTGGGATGTCCGCGGCCTCGTCCTCAGGGACCGCGAAGTCCGGATGCACCATTTGTGGGATACCATCAAACAGCTCAACCCGCCCGGACACAATCCGCCGCGATCCTTCGGGCAATTGCCGACTCAGGTAATCCCCGCGCGCATGGAAGTATGTCAGCTGAAAACTGGTCTCGGCATCTTCCACATGAATGCGGTATGCCCCACCCTTGTTGCGGGCCGGACGGTGGGCACCGATGGTGACGGCCACCGTCAGGGTCGCAGGCAGCACGGCATCTTTGAGCGTGTCACGCCGCCGCCGGTCGATGCCAGAATAGGGCAGCGTGAACAGCAGATCACGTGGCGCCTGAACCCCCAGATGGATAAAGTGCTGCGCGGTCTTTGGCCCGACGCCCTCAAGCGTTTCCAGACCGGCAAAAAGCGGGAAAAGGGGCTCCGGCCGCTGACTCATGCGCCTGCGATCAGGCTCAGCCAACCCTCTTCATCCAGCGTCTCAACACCCAGTTCAGCAGCCTTCTTGGCCTTAGACCCCGCCCCCGGGCCAGCCACCAGAATATCTGTCTTCGCACTCACCGATCCCGAGACCTTCGCCCCCAGCCGTTCCGCCCGCGCCTTGGCCTCGGCCCGCGTCATCTGTTCCAGCGTGCCGGTAAAAACCACCGTCTTGCCAGCAACAGGACTGCCGTCGGTATCCGGGCGCGCCACGTCCTGCACATCCAATTCTGCGATCAACCGGTCGATGGAGGCCCTTTCCCGTTCCTGCGCAAAGGCATTCACCAGTGACCCCGCCATGACTGCGCCCACCCCGTCGACCCCGATCAGATCGTCCCAGGCGGGGCCGTTCTGCTCTTTCGCCTCCGCCATCGCCGCCTCAAAGGCGGGCCAATTCCCATAGTGCAAGGCGATCAGATTCGACGCCGCCTCTCCCACATGCCGGATCCCCAGCGCAAAGATCACCCGGTCCAGCGGTATCTTCCGCTTGTCCTCAATGGCCTCAAAAAGGTTGGCGGCCGATTTCTGACCCCAGCCTTCACGGTTCTTCAATTGCTGTACACCGCTGCCATAACGCGCCTGCAACGTGAAGATATCCGCAGGTTCCGCGATCCAGCCATCGGTGTAGAATTGCTCGACCTGCTTTGCACCCAGCCCTTCAATGTCAAAGGCCGCTCGGGACACGAAGTGCTTGAGCTTTTCCACCGCCTGCGCAGGGCAGATCAAACCGCCCGTACAGCGCCGCACCGCATCGCCCGGTTCGCGCACCGCGTCGCTGCCGCATTCAGGGCAGGTGTCTGGAAACACATAAGGAACGGCGTCCGCTGGACGTTTGGACAGATCGACATCGGCCACCTTCGGAATGACATCACCCGCCCGGTAGACCTGAACCCAGTCACCAACGCGGATGTCCTTGCCACCCCTGATCTCAGCGCCTTTGCTGTCCAGCCCCTTGATATAATCCTCATTGTGCAACGTCGCGTTTGACACCACGACGCCGCCCACTGTCACCGGCTGCAGCCGCGCCACTGGCGACAATGCCCCGGTGCGGCCCACCTGAATGTCGATATCGGTCAACCAGGTCCAGGCGAGTTCTGCCGCGAACTTATGCGCCACCGCCCAGCGGGGCGTGGTGGAACGAAAGCCGAGCCGATCCTGCAGGGCAAGATCATTGACCTTGTACACGACGCCGTCGATGTCATAGCCCAGTGTCGCGCGCTGTTCCTCAATCCGAGCGTAATGGGCAATCAGATCATCCGGCCCGTCGCACACTGCCGTCAGCGGGTTTGTCGAAAATCCAAGCGCCCCCAAGCGCTCAATCGCGCCCATTTGAGTATCGGACAAGGGCTCCGAAAGGGCTCCCCAGGCATAGGCAAAGAACCTTAAAGGCCGGGATTTCGTGATGCTGCTGTCCAATTGTCGCAAGGACCCGGCAGCTGCATTGCGTGGATTGGCAAATGTCTTGGCCCCCGCTTCTGCCTGACGTGCATTCAACGCCTCGAAATCCGCGTGGCTCATGTAAACCTCGCCGCGCACCTCCAGCACATCGGGCGCGCCTGTCAGCGTCTCCGGAATGTCGTCGATCGTACGGGCGTTGGCGGTCACGTTCTCGCCGACCGCTCCATCCCCGCGTGTCGCCGCGTGCACCAGAGCGCCATCTTCATATCGGAGCGATAGGGAAAGCCCGTCAATCTTCGGCTCAGCGGTGTAGGACAGCGAGGCTTCCGCGCTCAGTCCAAGGTATTTCCTGATCCGCCCGTCGAATTCTCCAACATCCTCCGCATCAAAGGCGTTGGCCAATGACAGCATCGGTACTGCGTGAGTGATCTTGGAAAACCCTTCCGCAGGCACAGCGCCCACTTGATCAGAAGGGCTGTCACCACGCTTCAGATCAGGAAAACGCGCCTCGATTTCTGCATTGCGCCGTTTCAGCGCATCATAATCGGCGTCGGACAGTTTGGGGTCGTCTGCGGCGTGGTAGTCGACATTGGCCTGGGAAAGAATAACAGCCAGCCGCGCAAGCTCAGCTTCGGCTTGCTCTTCGGTCAGCGCCTCAACCGCGATTGTTGTCGTCATCCCCGCTCCCCGGCCCATTTCCTGGCTCACGGGACAACAGATAGGACGCAGGACAAAATTGGTCTAGCGGGTTTTGGCGCAAGGGCTGGCTCAGGCGGAGGCAGCCATCTCCATCTGCGCAGGCTCCGGATCACGCAGGACATATCCGCGCCCCCAAACCGTCTCGATGTAGTTTTCGCCGCCGGTCGCGGTGCTCAGCTTCTTGCGCAGCTTGCAGATGAAAACATCGATGATTTTCAGCTCCGGCTCATCCATCCCGCCATAGAGATGATTGAGGAACAT
>CAYUSM010000177.1:0-6767 GCA_964447345.1 uncultured Sulfitobacter sp.
GCAGAACTGTCGGCTGGCTGCATGCGTTCCGTCATCCGGTCCACCGCATCCGCCAGCCGGTTCAGCTTTTCATCGACGGCAGCGCGGTTGACGTTGGTCTCGCGGAACATGGCCTGCATCTGTTCCATCTGCTCGGCCATGTGGTCCACGACGCCCGCCATGATGTTCTGCTCAGCCGTGGCATCCTCGCCCGCACTGAACCCCACGCGGGTGATGGAACTGAGCCAATCCTCAAGCTCCTGATAGAACCGGTTCTGTCCATGCCCTGCAAAAAGCTCCAGCAGTCCCACCACAAGCGACCCCGCAAGCCCCAGAAGGGAAGAGCCAAAGGCGACGCCCATGCCGCCCAGCTGCGCCTCAAGACCGGTCATCAGATTGCTGAAGACCTCCGTTCCACTATCCCCCTCTGAGGGCGCAAGGCTGCGGATCGTGTCGACAACCGCAGGCACGGTGGTTGCCAGACCATAGAATGTGCCCAAAAGGCCTAGGAAAATCAGCATGTTGACGATGTAGCGCGTGATCTCTCGCGCCTCGTCAATGCGGGTTGAAACGGAATCCAGGATCGACCTGCTGGAGGATGCCGAGATTTGCATGCGCGCCCCTCGGGTCCGCAGCAGGGCGGCAAGTGGGGCCAGCATCGGCGGTGCGCTGGTTTCCGGATCAGGCTTGTCAGAAGCAAAGTTCTCGATCCAGCGGACCGAGCCAATCAGTTGAAAAACCTGATAAAAACAGGCCAGCACCCCGATCACGAAGACGACCATGATAAAGCCGTTCAGGTAGGGGTTCGCCGCAAAGATCGGATAGACCGAGGGCAGCGCCAGAAAGGCACCAAAGCCCGTCAATCCAAGCACGATCAGCATCAGGGATATCTGACGGACGGGCTGCGAAAACTGTGGTCGTTCTGTGCGCTCTGTCTGCGCCATTAGGCCGGGACTCCTGACCTTTTTTGCCTGCTCTGCTTGGACGTTACACTGAAACCGCGCGGGGATGCCAAGGATTTATGTTGTCAGCGCCCGGACCCGCAGGCTGAGCCATTCAAGGTCCGGATCGTGCAACCCAACCTCGTGCAGATGATCGGCAGTATTGTAGAGATACTCCGTGTTCGGCCCGCGTCCCCCGATGGCCGTCGCGATGATCTGCGCCTGCTCTTCCAGCGGCAAACCGCCGCAATACTGCTCGTGCGCCTCATCAATCACATAAACCACCGCTGTCACGGTGCGCCCGTCCTCCAGCATCACGTCGAGGTTCTTTTCCAGATACGCGGATGAAATCAACTCACGCTCACGCAGATAAGCCAGCGTTGCCTCTTCCAGACCCTCCGCCACGCGCAGGGCCATGCCGGTGCAGGCGTGATCGGGCTGTTCATCCAGCGCCAGCACCAGCCCGGGTTCTTCGACACTGCCGCGATGATGGATGGATCGCATGCAGAACGACCGCGCATAGCCCGGCAGAGTGCCAATCACGCTTTCGGCCACCTCAAACCCCGGGTTCCATAAAAGCGAGCCGTAGCCGAATACCCACATTGCCATCGTCGCTGGTCCTTTGTTGCTGGCATCGGTAAACCGCATCGGGAGCGTGAGTTAAAGGGGCATAAGATGCGCAGGCTGGTCTGGATCATCGGAGCAATCGCGCTGCTGTGGTCGATCTACTGGGCAGTGGCCACGCTGTTGATCAAAGAGGGCGTCTCCGACTGGCTGGTCGAACGGCGGGCCGAAGGCTGGGATGCGCAGGTGTCGCGGCTAGGCGTTGGCGGGTTTCCCATTTGGTTTGATACCCGCGTGGACACCACCCGGCTTGCCGATCCGACAGGTGGGTTTCAGGTCATCGGGACCGCAGTCAGCCTCCGGGTCCCGGCATGGTGGCCCGGATATCCCACACTGACCTTGCCCGAGGACCGCATCTCTTTCGTCCTTGGTGACGTCACTCTCGAGCTTCAGGCGCGAGACGCCGAAGCGCGCCTGAGGATACGTCCGGGTGCCGCTCTTGAGTTGGAAAGTGCGCAGATCGGCAGTGGCGCATGGGACCTGCAAGCGCCCGCTGGCCAACTATTGGCCGGGTCAGCGGTACTGGCGTCCTTTGTCCAGGACGGTGAGACCCCTGAACGCTACACCTTTCAAGTCGATCTGGACGGGCTGACCCTTGCCGGGCAGGCACGCGCGCAGCTCGCCATCCCTCACGATTGGCCCCATCAGCTTTCCGCTGCCACCCTTGCCGGAAACCTGCGCTTTGCCGCTCCCTTGAACAGAGCCACGCTCGACAGCGTGGCCCCCCAACCACGCCGCATCGAGATTGCCGAAACTCAGGTGATCTGGGGGCCGGTTGAGGCCTCGGCCGAAGGTGCTCTGGACATTGACCCCTTGGGCATACCTACGGGGGACATTCGGATCATGGTGAGCAACCTTCAGAGGCTGCTGACGATCACCAAGGCGCACAACACAGCTTTCGCCATACAGACCGACCTGCTGCTGAATGGGTTGGCGAACCTTGATGGCGATCCGGAAACCCTGGATGTCACCTTGCGCTTCAAGGATGGACAGGTGTCACTTGGCGGCATCGCGCTTGGCCCTGCCCCCCGGATCGCATTCGACTAGAGCGAAATTGGTTCAGTCCGCAACACGCACCAACACCTAACGCGTTGAAATCTTTGAATTCAGATAGCGTCGAGTGGTTCAGACTTGTCGATTTCTGCTCTAGGCCTTCAGCGGCAGAAGGTGCCAGAGCGGTAGCGTGCGGTATCGAAATGAAAGTGGTCACGGTGAAACCGATTGGCATTGGGGCCAAGGACAGTTCCAAATGGCCCGCAAGCGCCCTTATGCATCCGACGCATCGCTTGCGAATACCGCCGCGCGTTCCAGCCGGTCAGCACGCTGACCTCTGTCCCATCGGCAAGCTTGAAGGCCGAAATGTCGATCGCGCGGCCTTTGCCATGCTCTGACAGCTTGGCACCCTTCTGGTTGTTGCGCGTCCGGCAGGCATAATGCGCCGCAACCCGCAGGGTCTTCAACCCTCCGCCCTTT
Organism: uncultured Sulfitobacter sp.; assembly: GCA_964447345.1. Lineage (GTDB taxonomy): Bacteria > Pseudomonadota > Alphaproteobacteria > Rhodobacterales > Rhodobacteraceae > Sulfitobacter. The sequence goes on from CAYUSM010000177.1 coordinate 3,018, forward strand.
TTGGAAAGGGCCGGTTTGGCAGCACCCTCAAGCCAGTTTTTGAGCGCCCCGGCGGTGTTGCAGTCCATAACTGCCTTCTGACTCAAACCGATGCCCGAGACGGAGCGCACACGCACTGCGTTCTCGATCACGCAGCCGCGCAATTTGCCCGTGACCCGACCAATGGTTTCACCCTGAATGTCGAGGTCGCCGCAGACCGCACCTTTTTCGCGCAGCCGTTTCTGCGCCCGGCCCTCACGCGCAACCTTGTTGGTGCGAAAAAGCGGACGCAGCGATGAGAAAAGGCCGTTGCGCTGGCGGGCGCTTTCCTGACTGGCGTCTTGTTCAGGTTGCGCGATAGCGCCGGAGGGGGCCAACGTCACCGGCTGCACGCTGGCTTCGCCACCGCGCGGGACGGGCCTGAGAGACGTGGTCGGATCGGCTGCCAGTGCGACCTGGGCCGCACTCAGCATCATTCCTATGACCACCGCCCTGATCATCCTGTACGTCCTCCTCCGCGTCCAAAGTCGGGGGCATCTGTATCCTGTCCAGCCTCGATAATCCCGCGACGAATTGCCCGGGTGCGGGTGAAATAGTCGTGCAGATGATCGCCGTCGCCTTGCCGGATGGCGCGCTGCAACGCAAAAAGCTCCTCGGTGAAACGCCCCAGGATTTCGAGCGTGGCATCCTTGTTCGACAAAAAGACATCGCGCCACATGGTCGGGTCGGAGGCGGCGATGCGCGTGAAATCCCTAAAGCCACCGGCTGAGTACTTGATGACCTCGCTGTCCGTCACCCGGCGCAGATCGTCGGCCACACCCACCATGGTGTAAGCAATGAGGTGCGGCGCGTGGCTGGTGACGGCAACAACCAGATCGTGATGTTCCGCGTCCATTTCGGCCACGTTTGAACCCATATCTTCCCACAGACGGCGCAAGCGGTCCACAGCAGCACGGTCGCTTCCTGCAACCGGAACAATCAACAGCCAGCGGTTGTCAAAGAGTTCGGCAAAGCCCGAACGCGGGCCTGAATGCTCAGTCCCTGCCAGTGGATGAGCCGGTACGAAATGCACGTTATCGGGCAGATGCGGACCGACCTGTTCGATGACACCCGACTTGACCGAACCGACGTCCGTGACAGTGGCCCCAGCAGCCAGGGCTGGCGCCATCTCTTCCGCCACCGCGCCCATCACGCCCACCGGCACACACAGGACAACAAGGTCAGCACCCTCCACCGCTTCGGTGATGCTGTCGCAAACCCGGTCACACAGGCCGATCTCGCGCGCTGTCTGGCGGGTTTCTTCGGACCGGGCGTAGCCGGTGACTTCGCCCGCCAAGCCGTCCCGCTTCATCGCCCAGTACATGGACGAGGCGATCAGACCGAGACCGATCAGGGCGACGCGGTCGTAAATCACGCTCATGCCGCGGTCCGCCAACGGTTGAGGCTGTCGATTACGCGACCGGTCTGGTCTGCATCACCGACAGTGATACGCAGGCCTTCGGGAAAGCCATAGCCCGCCACCGCGCGCACCAGAATGCCGTCATTCACCAGAGCCTCCTCCGCCGCGCGGGCCTCTGCCGCATCCGCGAAACGGGCAAGCACGAAGTTCGTTTCGGAAGCATCACAGCCGATGCCAAGCTGCCCAAGGGCCCCGACAAGCCGCGCGCGCTGTTCAGCATTGAGCGCGGCACAGTCTTCGACCCACTTTGTGTCCCGCACTGCTGCTTCAGCAGCGGCAAGCTGCACCACGGACAGGTTAAAGGGCTGACGGATTCGGGTCATCACCTCGATCATCTTTCTGGGTCCGTAGCCCCACCCGATGCGAAGACCACCCAGACCGTAGATCTTGGAAAAGGTGCGCGTCATCAGCACGTTGGGTCGGGCTTGTGCATGGCGCAGGCCACCGTCGTAGCCATCAGCGTATTCAGTATAGGCACCGTCGATCACCAGAATGATATGGGCAGGCAGGCTGTCCACCAGCCGGTCAAGGTCGGCGTCAGAGATGCGGGTGCCGGTGGGGTTACCGGGATTGGTGAGCAAGACAATCCGCGTGCGCTCTGTCACCGCGGCGAGGATCGCGTCCACATCCACCACGCGCTCCTGCTCTGGCACGCAAACGGCTGTCGCACCAGCCATGTTGATCAGCACCGGGTAAAGTGAGAACCCGTGCTCCGTGTGGATGATCTCGTCCCCCGGCCCGGCGTAGGCCTGCGTCACGAATTGCAATACCTCGTCCGAGCCGACCCCGCAGATGACCCGGTCCGGGTCGACACCCCAGACCTCACCAATGGCAGTGCGCAGACCCGCATGGTCGGTGGAGGGATAACGATGCATCTCGCGCGCAGCGGTAGCAGCTGCCTCGAGCGCCGATGGCACCGGGCCAAGCGGATTTTCGTTTGAGCTGAGCTTGAGCACATCGGTGCGCCCCGCAATCGCGGATTTGCCCCCCTGATAAAGCTCGATCTCCATGATGCCGGGTTGTGGCGTGATCTGGTTCATGGCGTTGTCCCCTGCGCGCCCGTCGGGCGCCTCTGCGTGCTCAGCCATGCCATCGCCGCCGCATGAAGACAAGAGTACTATCCGCGCAGGCTTGCAGAGCAAAAGGCGCAATGCGAGACTGGTCAAATGGCTTACTCCGCATCCGACCTCAATGATCGTTATGCCACAGCGGCCCCGCGCTGGTCGGACAAGATGCGGCTTCTTGGGTACTATGATGGCTACCTTGGTTTTTTGTCGCATCTGGAACGTCGGGATGTGCGCACCAGCCGCGTGATTGATGTGGGGGCAGGCACAGGCGCCATGGCAGAGGCCTTCGTCGCCGTGAATGGGCCCCCAGCATCTTTGACGCTTCTCGACCCCGCGCACGACATGCTGGATTATGCCACCGCCGCGTTGGCCGGGCGCGGCGTCACTGCTGACGCTGTTGTCGCGGGGCTCGACGGCTCCACCAGAGGTCAATATGACATCATCCTTGCCGCACATGTCATTGAGCACTTTTCTGACCCCAAGGCAGCGCTTGAAGACATGCGACGCCTCGCCCAGCCCGGCGCGCGATTGTGGCTGGTGCTCTCAAAGCCGCATTGGTGCAGCGTGCTCATTTGGCTCAAATGGCGGCATCGTACGTTTCAGCGGCCCGAGATCACGCAGATGCTGGAAGCAGTAGGTTTCGAAGTTGAGCAGCTCTACGACTTCCCCGCTGGCCCCCCGTCGCGCACAAGCTTCGGTGTGGTCGCCCGCGCGATCTGAGACGTGAAAAGGCCGCCACGGTTTTCCGCAGCGGCCTTTTGAAAATCTTTTGAGATTTCGGCGAAGATTAGTTCTTCGCGTAGAATTCCACGACGAGGTTGGGCTCCATCATCACAGGATAAGGCACATCGCCCAGCGCCGGTGTGCGCACGAACTTTGCCGTCATCTTGGAGTGGTCTGCCTCGATATAGTCAGGCACATCGCGCTCTGGCAGCTGAGTGGCTTCCAGCAGAGCGACCATTTGCTTGGAGCGGTCGCGCACTTCAATCACGTCGCCTTCTTTGACGCGGTAGGAGGGGATGTTCACTTTCTTGCCGTTCACGCGCACGTGGCCGTGGTTCACGAACTGGCGGGCGGCAAAGACGGTTGCCACAAACTTGGCGCGGTAGACAACCGCGTCCAGGCGGCGCTCCAGCAGGCCGATCAGGTTTTCACCGGTATCGCCTTTGACACGCTCTGCTTCACCATAAATGCGGCGGAACTGCTTTTCGGTCAGGTCGCCGTAGTAGCCCTTGAGCTTCTGCT
>CAYUSM010000178.1:0-6725 GCA_964447345.1 uncultured Sulfitobacter sp.
AAGGTGGGGTCTCGGGCGATGATCTGAATTCAGATGTCGTCATTCTTTTTGTGATAAATGAAGAGATCGGTTCTGGCCCCTCGCTGCATCTGCACCCCTACGATGAGATATTCATCGTCCGAAAAGGCCATGCCCGGTTCAGAATCGGAGATGAGGTAATCGAGGCACGTGAGGGCGATGTGTTGATGGGCCCGGCGAATTTGCCACATGCCTATGAGAACCTTGGGCCAGGGACGCTGGAGACCACCGACATCCATCTCAACCGCGAATGGATACAGACTGACCTCTAAGGTCATGCAATTTGGGGTATTGCCTTTGGGCACCTGACTGGCCATCCGCGAGATTGAGACCCTACTGCAAACGGCCCCTGCGGATCGCACGCGCATTATTCTTGCGACCCATGATCTAAGTCAGGCGCGCAGGCTCGGGACGGAGGTATTGTTCCTTAAGATGGTCGCGTCTACGAATCCGGCAGCGCCGAGGCGTGTTTGACCAACCCTGAAACGCCAGCCTTGGCTGCCCTCCCAAAAAGGAGACATTATCGAATGATCCGTGCCCTCATTGTTTTGGTACTTACCCTTTCTGCATCCATGTCCTGGGCCGAAACGCTCAGGCTGGCGGTGACGACGTCGTTTAACAATTCAGGTCTTTCGGATGTCCTTCTGCCGGTGATTGAGGCAGATACCGGTATCGAGGTACAGTTGCTGATTGTCGGCACCGGCCAGGCCCTGAAACTGGGCCAGGCCGGCGATGTCGATGCGATCCTTGTGCATTCCAAGGCGGCAGAGGAAGCCTTTGTTGCAGCAGGTCACGGCACCCACCGACGCGAGATCATGTACAACGACTTTGTCTTTATCGGCCCGCAGGACGATCCCGCCAATGTAGCTGCGGCGAAAGATGCCGTCGGCGCGCTTACGCAGATTGCAATGACACAGCATTCGTTTGTCAGCCGGGGCGACGACAGTGGCACGCATAAAATGGAACTGGCGCTGTGGTCGCGCGCTTCATTTGCACCAAACGCCTTTGGTGCGTGGTACAAGCCCGTGGGTGCGGGCATGGGTGCAAGCTTGAATACGGCCGCAGGGTTTGGTGCCTATATCCTGTCGGACCGCGCAAGCTGGCTCAACTTCGGCAACAAATCCGATCTGGCCCTGCTCTTTGAGGGTGATCCGGTGCTCTTTAACCAATACGCCTATATCCCGGTGAACCCGGAAAGTCATCCGCATGTAAAGTACGACGCAGCGCTGCGATTGGAGAGCTGGCTGATCTCGGACACAGCACGAGATTTGATCAATGACTACAAAGTACAGGGCGAAGCGCTGTTTCGTTTCAACGCCGACGAAAATTAGCAGCCAGCATGCTTTGCCTCTTTGGCGTTAAGCGCTAAGAGGAGGCATGAGGTCTCTGATCATTCACCTGCCCAGAGCAACGGCGCGTGCGGACAATGTGGCGCAATTGCTCAAGGCGTTGCCGAACGCCGAGGTTGTGGATGCCGTTGACGGTCAGGACCCCGAGCAGATGAATGGCGCCAGTCGGGTGACCGGCAATCTGCACCATCCGCCCTATCCCTTTGGCCTGAGCTTGGCAGAAATCGCCTGTTTTCTCAGCCACCGTCGCTGTTGGGAAATGATCGCGGAAGGGGACGCGCCCTATGGTCTTATCGCCGAGGACGATATGACCGTTGATCCGGTGCCCTTTGGTACCGCGATGGAACTGGTGGAGCGCTACGCGGATGAAGAAAGATTTATCCGTCTGCCTGCAAAAGTGCGCGAGCGTGCGGCGGGTGCCATTGCCCGGCAAGGAGGCGCGGCCCTCTTTCTGCCCAAGACCATCGGCCTGCAGGCGGTCTGCCAGATTGTCGGGCGCAAGGCGGCGCAGCGGTTGCTCAAGGCGAGTGAGGTTTTTGACCGGCCCGTGGACACGACCCTGCAGATGCATTGGGTGACACATCAGCCTGTGCATACGATCCTTCCCAACGGCATTGCCGAGATGGGCGGACCCAGCACCATTCAAAGCAAAACCCGCACCAGCGATCTGCTGATGCGGGAAGTGCGGCGCGCGAGCTATCGCGCGCAGATCAGGCGGAAGCCCCAAGTCGCTTAACTGGGGTCCTTTGTCATCCGCAGGTAAGGCAGCACTGTCTTGAAGTCACCGAACTTGGTCTTGGCGTCCTCGTCGTTCACGGCTGTCGGGATGATCACGTCATCACCGGGGTTCCAGTTTGCCGGGGTCGCCACGCCTTTGCCGGTTGAAGTCTGCAGCCCGTCAAGCGCGCGCAGTACTTCGGCAAAGTTGCGGCCAACTGTCATCGGATAGGTCATGCTGAGCTTCAGCTGCTTGTCCGGCCCGATGATGAAAACGGAACGCACGGTGGCCGAATCCGCAGGCGTGCGGCCATCAGGGAGATAGGCCTCTGCAGGCAGCATATCGAAAGCCTTGGAGACCTCCAGACCATCGTCGGCGATGATCGGGAAACCGGCCTTGGCGCCGCCCACCGTCTCAATATCACCTTTCCACTTTTTGTGGTCTTCAACGCCATCGACGCTGACGCCGATGACCTTCGTGCCGCGCTTCTCCCATTCGTCTGCCAGCTGAGCGACGGCGCCAAACTCCGTGGTGCAGACCGGGGTGAAATCCTTTGGGTGCGAAAAGAGGATCGCCCAGTTGTCGCCTACAAACTCATGCAGCGAAATGGTGCCGTGATCAGTTTCGACGGTCAAATCGGGAATCGTGTCGTTGATGCGCAAACCCATGGTATCCTCCGGGGCCAGTAATGAATTCAATGCTCAGTATGTAGTGATTCATGCCTGACACACCACCCCCCTTGCGGCTGTCACTGGGCAATGACACAGTGACGCGAATTTGGGCCCCGCCCTGCGGCAGCCCGCAAAAAAAGGAGGAGTTTACCATGTTGGAAAAGCGTGAGTTCTACATCAACGGTCAGTGGGTGGCACCTGCTGCTGCCAATGATTTTGCCGTGATTGATCCATCAACCGAAGAACAATGCGCGGTCATTTCGCTGGGCGACCAGGCCGACACGGACGCTGCGGTTGGCGCGGCGCGCGCTGCCTTTGACAGCTGGTCGCAGACGCCGCGCGACGAACGTATCGCCCTCGTCAAGAAACTGGCTGACGTCTATGACGCCCGACAGGAGGAAATGGCGCAGGCCATGTCGATGGAAATGGGTGCGCCCATTGAGCTGAGCCGCCAGCAGCAGGTTGGCGCGGGCAGCTGGCACATTGGCGGTTTCCTCAAGGCGTTCGAAAACTTTTCCTTCGAGCGGGACTTCACCGCGACGGAAAAGACGCTGTTGGAGCCTATTGGGGTCTGTGCGCTGATTACGCCGTGGAACTGGCCGATGAACCAGATCATCCTCAAGGCAATCCCTGCCATCGCCACAGGTTGTACCGTGGTATTGAAACCTTCCGAAATTGCGCCGCTTTCGGGGCTGCTCTTTGCAGAGTTCATGCATGAGGCAGGTTTCCCGCCCGGTGTGTTTAATATGCTGAACGGCGACGGGGCCGGTGTGGGCAGCCAGCTCTCCGCCCATCCGGATGTGGACATGGTCAGCTTTACCGGCTCTACCCGCGCGGGCATCGCGATTTCAAAGGCGGCCGCTGATACGCTCAAACGCGTCTCTCTTGAGCTGGGTGGCAAGGGCGCCAACATCATCTTCGAGGACGCCCATCCAAAGGCTGCCAAGGCCGGGGCGATCCGCTGCTTCCGCAACTCGGGCCAGTCCTGCAACGCGCCCACTCGGATGCTGGTCCACAAGTCCCGTTATGACGAAGCGGTCGAGATGGCGGCAGATGTCGCCACGAACACCCATGTCGGACCAGCCTCTGAAGAGGGCAAGCACATTGGCCCGGTGGTCAGCGAGGCGCAATTCAACAAGATACAGGGCCTGATCGAAAAAGGCATGTCCGAGGCGCGGCTCGTCGCTGGTGGTCTGGGGCGGCCCGATGGTCTGAACCGCGGCTACTACGTCAAGCCAACGGTCTTTGCCGATGTCACGAACGACATGACCATCGCGCAGGAAGAAATCTTTGGGCCCGTCCTGTCGATCATCCCCTTCGAGACCGAAGAAGAAGCGGTGAAGATCGCCAATGACACGCCTTACGGCCTGACAAACTACGTCCAGACTGAAGACGACGACAAGCGCCGTCGGGTCGCCCGCCGTCTGCGGTCCGGTATGGTTGAGACCAATGGCCAGGGCTTTGCCCAGGGCTCTCCTTTTGGCGGCTACAAGCAGTCCGGGAACGGGCGCGAAGGCGGTGCTTTTGGGCTGGAGGAGTTCCTTGAAGTGAAGGCCGTGTCCGGCTGGGCTGCGGGCTAACCTCTTCGCTTTGCTCATCGTGACGGGGGTGGCTGAGGGCTGCCCCCTTTTTTGTTCCGGTGTGTCAGGTGGAAGGCGCAGATTTGAATTGTATTGGAAAGATGAAGCCGGGGGTGTTCCGCTCAGCATCGGATGACGTTCATGCAAGAAGGGCTCTGCTGTTAAGCAGTCTCACAGATCAGCCATTCGGGTGTCTTCAGGGCTTGCGGCAAGGGGAACAGTCGATCAAAGCGCGCTCCCCGGGCTTCATCTTTCCAATACAATTCATTCTCTCCTCTCAAAACGGTGCCTTCGCCCGGATTTTGACCGAACGCCCGCCATCGGGATGTTTGAAACGCAATTCCTCTGAGTGCAGCATCAGCCGGGGGAAATCACGCGCGGGTCCCCTAGCGTAGAAGGGATCGCCAAGGATCGGATGGCCCAGTTCACGCATGTGGACGCGCAACTGATGGCTGCGCCCGGTTTTGGGGGTCAACCTGACGCGGGACGTCTCGCCATCTGATTTGATCAGCTTCCATTCGGTCTGGGCCGGTTTGCCCGTCTCAAAGCAGACCTTCTGCAAGGGGCGGTTTGGCCAGTCGACGATCAGGGGCAGGTCGATCAGCCCTGATTTGTCTTCCGGCACGCCCCAGATCCGGGCGACATAGGTCTTGCGGGTCATGCGTTTTTCGAACTGCAGGCCAAGATGGCGTTGCGCATGCGGGGTCATGGCAAAGATCATGACGCCCGAGGTGTCCCGGTCGAGCCGGTGCACAAGCAAGGCCTGGGGGAAGGCCGCCTGAACGCGGGAGATCAGGCAGTCGGCCAGATGTGCGCCCTTGCCCGGCACGCTGAGCAGCCCGCTGGGTTTGTCGACCAGCAGAACCTCGGCATCTTCATGCAGCACGACCAGGGGGTCTTGAGGGGGCGTGTAGGTGTCATCCATGGAGGCGGTGGTCACAGATGCAGCCCGGGTTTTCAACCCACCTTTGCACTGCGCATCTGGCGCAACATGGACCAGGAATAGATCACCAGCGCGGTCCAGATCATCGGGAAGGCGATCATGCGCGCAGGCCCGAAAGGTTCGTCAAAGACGAAAACGGCCACAAGGAAGATCATCGTCGGGGCGATGTATTGCAGGGTTCCGATGGTCGACAGGCGCAAGAGTTTGGCTCCGTTGGCGTAGATCATCAGCGGGATTGCCGTAACAAGACCGCAGCCCATCAGCAGCCATGTGTCCCGGTCAAAATCAAGCGCGAAGTGGGACCGGTCTTGCAGGGTCAGATACGTCACATAGCCCAGTGCCGGGACCATCAGGATCAGAACTTCGAGCAGGAAGCCCTGGTTGGGACCAATGGGCAGGCTCTTTTTTGCCAGCGCGTAGAACCCCCAGGAGATTGTAAGCCCGAGCGCGACCCAGGGCACGGAGCCTGCTTGCCAGGCGAGAATGGCCACTGCCATTGCGGCAAGCGAGACGGCCATCGTCTGGGCGCGGGTCAGGCGTTCGCCCAACAAAACGGCGGCCAGAAAGACGCTGAACAGCGGGTTGATGTAGTACCCCAACGAGGCATCGAGTGTTCGGTCATTGGCAATAGCCCAGACGTAAATCCCCCAGTTGACCGAGATAAGGGCAGCGGTGACCCCCGCCATCGCCAGCATCCGCGGATTGCGCAGGGCCTCGCGCAGGGCATCCGTGCGGCGCAAGACAATGAGCACAGCAGCGGCAATCGGGACAGACCAGAGGACACGGTGCGCAACCACTTCAGCGGCAGGCATATGAGCCATCAGCTTCATGTAAAGTGGCAGAAATCCCCATAGCCCATAGGCCGTGATGGCAAAGAACAGCCCCTGTGGAGTATCCTCGTTGGCTTTGGCAACACGGCTGTCAGGATTTCGCATCGGTCTCTCTCTTTCCGCCTATGGGGTACGGCAAAGAAAGGGACCGAGGAAAGCTCTACATTGTACCTGCTACACTTTTACCCGTTCGGATTTGGGATCATACATCGGCTTCAATGAGGCTTCCGCCTTGACCCGCGTGCCTGCCACGTCGATCTCGTAGCTGGACGCCAGAACGTCCGCAGCACTTTCGCCTTTGCATGGGACATAGCCAAGGCCCATCGCACCGCCCAATGCGTGACCGTAAGCGCCGGAGCTGAGGTAGCCCACAATCTCGCCGTCCCGCACAATGGGCTCGTTGTGGTAGAGCAGCGGTTCCGGGTCCGTCAGCTTGAACTGCAGCATGCGGTTCTCAAGGCCCTTTTCCTGCTTGTCCAGAATGGCTTCGCGCCCGATGTAGTTTGGCTTGTCCTTCTTGACGGCAAAGCCGAGGCCTGCCTCCATCACGTGGTCTTCTGAGGTGATGTCATGGCCGAAGTGGCGGAAGCCCTTTTCGATCCGGCAGGTGTCCATC
>CAYUSM010000179.1:0-6709 GCA_964447345.1 uncultured Sulfitobacter sp.
GAAGCGACGAATGTCAGTCTCAGCATCGGAGCACCCTTATAACGCGTACTCTCCGGTTGTTGAGCAATCACGCTATCGTTTCAAGCCGTGTGTCACCAAACCCCGATTTTGAGCAAGATTGTCGCCAGATTGCCGCAATGCGGTCTCATCAACTCATGGCGCAGTTTACAAGAAGACGCAGGTCCCCGGCCCGATGGCCGCTACCGTCAACCTTCCACTGTGATAGGCGCCAGTATCAATGGAAATCCGCGACGGCGCGATCTGCGGCTCTCGGACAATCGTGTGGCCATGCACCACCCAAAGATCATCATCCCGCGGTGTTGTCAAAAACTCGTTGTGCCCCCAGAGCATCACCTGACTTGACTGGTCTTCCGGGTCCAGATGCGGATCCATCGCCGCATGGACCACACATATGTTTCCGCTCCGATACATGAGCGGCAGACCGCGCAGCCAGTCGAGCACCCCTTCTGGCAGCGCCTCTTCAAGCCTGTGACTGGCCTCAGTCAACGATTCAGCATCAGACCTCTCATGCACCCCGCCTATGCGGAAGCTTGCCAGGGTCTGAAGCCCCCCATTGCGCAACCACCGCTGACCACGGCCTGCCGGATCATCGAGGAACTCCAACATCATGCGCTCATGATTGCCGAGGAGGCAGGTCACATTGTCCGGCACCTCGCAAGTAAGGTTGAAGAGCCAATGCAAAACGTCCGCTGAATTCTCGCCCCGATCAATGTAGTCCCCCACAAATATCAGTTGCGGCATCGAAGCAGGATCGTGCCCTCGCTCCTCCAAAAAAGCATCAATACCCGTGACCGTTCGCTGCAGCAGCTCGTAACTACCATGCACGTCACCAACGATGAAAAGAGTGCGCCCGGGATTGAGTGAGCCTACATCAGCTTCACGCGCAACAAGTCTCTTGGGCGAAGTCCGGAACAAGGATTTCAAACGGTCTAGCAAACGTATCAGCCTTGATCCCCAAATGACGCACGGTCAACTCCACCGGACGGGCGGCAGGTCGTGCCACCTCGTATAACATAATGCTGGGAGCTCATATAAAAAGAGGTCCGGCGGCTAGTTGATTGAAGTTTCGCCAAGTTCGCGGTGATACCCTTCGACACGAACAGCAATCATCTGACGCAGCCGCGCGACATCGCCATCTTCAATTGCTCCGTTCAGCTCTCGCAGCATCGCCGCAACTTCAATCTGGCTGAGCATTGCCTCCTGCGCGCGGAGAATTTTTGGATGAGGTGTGGGCAGAAGACTGTCGTCGTCGATGAGCAGCTCTTCATACAGTTTCTCACCGGGCCTTAGGCCGGTGATCTCGATTGCAATATCGCCTTCACCGGTCTGAGGGTTTTTCACTTTACGACCGGATAGTTCGACCATTTGATGCGCGATATCGATAATCTTCTGCGGCTCACCCATATCGAGCACGAAGACGTCCCCGCCATTGGCAAATGCACCGGCCAAAAGAACCAATCGCGCCGCTTCCGGGATCGTCATAAAGAACCGAGTGACGTCCTTGTGGGTGACGGTAATTGGCCCACCCTTAGCGACCTGGCTCTCAAAGAGCGGCAGCACGGAGCCTGAAGAACCAAGGACGTTGCCAAACCGCACCATTGCCAACTTGGTTCCACCTGAACGCGTCTGCACATCCTGAACAACAAGTTCAGACAATCGTTTTGTCGCCCCCATGATGTTCGTCGGGCGAACCGCTTTGTCTGTAGACACAAGGATGAAACGTTCAATGCCAGCTTCAGCCGCGGCTACTGAGACAATCTGTGTGCCCAAAACGTTGTTTCGAGCGCCCTCCAACTCATTGTCTTCGACCAAAGGCACATGTTTGTAGGCGGCGGCATGAAGAATGATCTCCACCCCTTCCTCGCTGATCACACTCTCAACCCTCGGTTTGTTCGTGACCGATCCCAACCTGGCAGTGATGCCAATTTTCGAACTTTCAGCCTCTGCTCGCATCTCTTGATCGATTTTGTAGAGATTGTATTCGCTTTGTTCGAAAAGGATGATGCGATCTGGATTACAGTTCAGCAGCTGGCGGCAAAGCTCGGAACCAATCGACCCCCCTGCCCCTGTCACCATCACCACACGACCCGCATAGGCCTTTGCTATCTCTGGGGTGTCCAGATCGACCTTATCGCGGCCAAGTAATGCATCCGGCGCAACGGGGCGGAGGCTATCAACAATTCCTTCTCCAGCCATCAATTCAACGAAAGACGGTAGGACCCGGACCTCTGCAGGATAGGTTTTGAGTTTCTCGATGATTTCGGAGCGCCGAATTTTGGAAAGGGAAGGTACGGCGAGCAGGATCTGCTTTATCCCGTAGCGTTCCAACAGAACGTCCAGTTCTTGGGGCCGATGGACCGGGAGCCCCGAAATCACCAATCCGTGCAGGCTCGGATTGTCATCAACAAAGAAGACTGGCCGCGCTTCTTGGGCCTGCCTCAGTGCAGAACCAAGTTGTATGCCCGCCGCTCCTGCCCCATAGATCGCCACCGGTTTCCGGTCCAAGTCGAATTCTGCAATCCACCGCAGGGCGGAAAGGGCCGCGAGCCTTGCACCAACCGCGAGAACAAAGAAACTGGCACCAAAGATCAGGGGTACAGAGCGTGGACCGCTCAAACCGAGAAGAAAACTGACCACGATCGCACTGGCCGAGAGAACTGTAGCAACAGCGCCGATCCGGGCAATCGCGTTGTTCTCAAATGCATTTAGCTTGATTCGATCAAGCCGGAGCAAGGTGATCAGACCTACGCCGACGGCAACCATGATAGGGAAGAGAACCCAGCTTGAAGACATGTATTCAAACGGAGTCGTGGTGCCATAACGCAAACAGAACGCTGCATAGAGACTTATGGGCACCAGTACGCAGTCGACAGCGAAAAAGATTGCACGCTTACTGGACCGCGACAAATTATGTAACTGATTGAACTTCATCAAAGATGCCCTGACACCAAACAGTCTCTTTGCTAACCTATCTGGACAGACTCGTAAAACAACTTGAGCGGGAATCCGCGAGTTGGCCATTCAGATCCCTGGTGCTTCGATGTTTTACGTCTGCGGGCATGTGGCGTTGCGTTCCGAAGCATCATATGTGAAGCAGAAATAAGTCGGCAAACGCAAAGAGTAGTCTCTTGAATAAAGTCCAGCCCACACAGCAAGCGGTTTTGCGGCAAATCAGCAGAGTTGATGACGACGAAATCGACCTTGCGGCCCTATCTCAGACGCTTTGGCGCGGGAAAGCTTTGGTTTTGCTTTGTGCAATCATCGCTGTCTTGATTGGGGGCTGGTATGCCTACATTGCCGCAACGCCCGTATTTACCTCCAGCGCGACAGTGGCGTTGGAAAGCCGGCAAGAACAAGTCGTCGATATTGAAAGCGTGGTGACGGGTCTTTCAGGGGACCAGGCAACCATCAACACCGAAGTTGAAGTGATCCGCTCACGCGGTCTCATTGAAAAACTCGTTGATCGACTCAATCTATCGCAAGACCCGGAATTCAATGAGATTTTGCGTCCTGAACCCAATTTTTCGGTAGGAAAAACAGTTTCGTACGTTCGGTCTCTGGTTGGCTCAGCTGCAAACGAAGATGACCCGGCCGCAGAGCGTAGGGAAATTGACACGGTCATTGACGCCGTTCTGGAAAACATCTCTGTCAGCAACATTCGGCAGAGTTACGTTTTTCGTATTACTGCAACTACCGAGGACCCAGCTAAATCCGCCCGGATCGCCAACACACTCGCAGAGCTGTACATCCTTGAGCAGTTGGAAACGAAGTTCGAAGCGACAGAGCAGGCCACAACTTGGCTGACAGATCGTGTTGCAGAACTTCAGATACAGCTTGAAGAGGCCGAAGCCGCCGTCAAGGACTTCAACGCAAACGCGGAATTGGTCAGTGTTGATGCGCTGGCCGGTCTCAACGTGCAGATAAAGGACCTTAGGGATCGTCTGGCCAACACTCGTATGGAGCGGGATGTTGCAGCGTCACGACTGACTGATTTGCGCAACGCGGCAGAGTCCGAAGACCTCGACATAATGGCCGGTACGGCAAACGACCGGACACTCAACCGCGTGCTCCAGTTGCTTAAGGGCAGCGGCAATACCGATTCGAACCGCAGTGCATTCGACGCCCGTTACCAGCAGATTCTAAGCCGCGCGGAACTTGAAATCACCCGCGCGGACAATCAGATCGCAGCCCTGGAACGCACCGTGCAGGAACAGGAGAAGCAGATTGAGAACCAGTCTGCCGATCTGGTCGAGCTGCAACAGCTTCAACGTGAGGCAGAGGCGAGCCGGTTGATCTACGAGTTCTTTCTCAATCGTTTGAAAGAAACCAGCGTACAGGAAGGCATTCAACAGGCAGACAGCCGCGTCCTATCTCGAGCGGTTGTTCCTCTCAATCCATCCGCGCCGCGTCGGTCACTCGTTATCGGCCTCTCCATGATCCTCGGATTGATGTTCGGGTCAGCCATCGTTCTGTTCCGTGAGTTCACGCAGAACACCTTCCGGGAGGCCTCGGAGCTTGAAAACCGCACCGGATACACCGTGATTGGTCAAGTGCCTGCCATCCCCGCGCGTCGCCGCAAGAACGTGCTGAAATACCTTACCGACAAGCCCACATCAGCAGCCGCAGAAGCAATTCGCAACCTGCGAACATCGGTGCTGCTCTCCAATGTCGACAATCCACCCAAGATCATCATGTCGACGTCCTCGATCCCTCAGGAGGGCAAGACAACACAGTCCATGGCGCTTGCGCTGAATCTTACCGGGCTTGGCAAAAGGGTGCTCTTGATTGAGGGAGACATTCGTCGACGCATCTTCAGCCAATACTTCGATGTGCGCGAAAAACAGGGTTTGCTTTCAGTCCTCTCGGGCGACATCAGCTTACAAGACGCGGTGACTTTTGTTGATATGCTTGGCGCAGACGTCCTGGTCGGCGAAAAAGCCAAAACCAACGCTGCCGATATCTTCTCGTCCGACCGCTTTGCCATGATGCTGGAAACCGCGCGCGAGCAGTATGATTACGTTATTGTTGATACGCCCCCCGTCCTCGCCGTCCCAGACGCACGGATCATCGGTCGGCATGTCGATGCGATCATCTACACCGTGAAATGGGACAGCACCTCGCACCGGCAGGTGCGCGAAGGGCTCAAGGCCTTTGAGGATGTCAATCTGCGTGTCTCAGGGCTGGTGCTGGGACAGATCAATGCGCGCGGGATGAAACGGTATGGCTACGGCGACAGCTATGGCGCCTACAGTGCCTATTACGACAACTAGAGCCTAGTCTTCCAGCAGATCCGCGATCTTTGCCGCGAGCCATTCCGGGTCGACCTCCCTGCCCGTCTTGATGCTCACCGAGACGCCAGACTTCGCTGGTTTCACTTGAACCTTCAGGTCGTCACGGCTGACTTCCGCACCTTTCACAACAGGCTTTGGTTTCGGCTTTGGCTTGGTCATCGACCGAAGCTGCGGGATGATCGTGCGGAATTCGCGCTTGGGCGTGTTGGCGATGTCCACCTTCGCGGCGATCTCATCGTGCAGTTCAACGCAGGACCGGCCAAGCGACACATCGCCTTGCGGCACGCTCAGACGCGCGGCGATTTCTTCCTGCGTCAGATCCCCCAAGGCATCCGCGATCAACCCGATTGAGAGCAGCTCCTCAAAGCCACTCAGGTTCTTGCGCATGGTGTTCTCGTGGAAGCGCTCTTCCAGATCGGCGAGCGACTTGTCCCCGACGTCCGTCGCCACAAGCGCCCGGACCTTGATGCCCAGAGCCTCGCAGGCGGCAAGCCGGCGACGGCCGGACTGGATGACGAAGAGTGCATCGGTGCCGTCAAGATCGGCCTCTGTCGGCGCCCAGCTGGCGTGCAGAGGCCGCACCCGGATCGGCTGCACCTGCCCCCGCCTGCGGATGTTATCAACCAGCGCTTCGAATGCCGGATCAGACTTCCAGTCGCCGACACGGTCCGTGCCTGCATGGTCAATGATCTGGTCGGGCTGCAACTCCAGCGCGACGGTGCCGTTCAGGATGCCGCTCAGCACACTCTTGCGCGTGTCAGAAAGCCGCTGCTTGAGCATGTTCATGGCTGTGCCACCCCACATGCCCCCCATGCCGGGACCGCCCTCTGTCGGCGTCTCTGTCGACGGAGGCGTGTCTCCGGCAGTGAGTTTGCGCTTTGCCATCAGTTCCACCTCTCTTCGATAAACGCCTGTGCAAAGCCGCGGGGCGGCAGATGCGGCAGGCAGCGGGTAACCAGCATGTCGTTGACCGCGTTGGCGTTGGTCATGAACGCGCGGGCCGATGTGCGCCGGGTGCGCGGCGGCAGGTATTCGTAGATGCTCTTGTACTCTTCGGAGGCATTCGCAATCGCATCAGACCGGTTGTACCAGACTTGGCTGATCTCACGTGGGGAACGTTTGTAGAGGTCAAGGATTTGATCCAGGTCCTGATTGTTTTGCTCCTGCACGATGGTCGGCAACACGATGTGTTCCCCGGCCCCAATTTCCAGATCAGATTCGAACGACATGATGAAATCCAGATACTCGCCAATATTGCCCACATAGGTCGACAGCGTGGCCAGATCGAACCCCTTCATCGTCTGCGGGATGACCACTGAATCTGCCGCCACCAGCCCATTGAGCTGCATCAGGGTGAGCGAAGGTTGTTGATCAATCACGATCACATCGAGCGTTTC
>CAYUSM010000180.1:0-6666 GCA_964447345.1 uncultured Sulfitobacter sp.
CTGATGTTCGACCCGCTCAACATCCGCTATGCCACCGACAGCACCAACATGCAGTTGTGGAACACCCATAACCCGTTCCGCGCGGTCTTGCTGTGCGCTGATGGCTACATGGTGATGTGGGACTACAAGAACTCGCCTTTCCTGAGTGAATTCAACCCCCTGGTGCGTGAGCAACGATCCGGTGCCGATCTTTTCTACTTCGACCGGGGCGACAAGGTGGATGTGGCTGCCGATGTCCTTGCAAATGAAGTGCGTGTGCTGATTGCCGAGCACGGCGGTGGTGAGAAGCGCCTTGCGGTGGACAAGATTATGCTGCACGGCCTGCGCGCTCTCGAACGGCAGGGGTTCGAAGTCAGGGATGGTGAGGAAGTCACGGAAAAGTCCCGCTCGGTCAAAGGCCCCGACGAAATCCTCGCCATGCGCTGCGCCTCGCACGCCTGTGAGACCGCTGTCGGAAAGATGGAATGTTTCGCGCGCGAAACAATTCCAGGTGGAAATGCTTCCGAGGATGACATCTGGGCCGTGCTGCATGCGGAAAACATCAAACGCGGCGGCGAGTGGATCGAAACCCGGCTGCTGACCTCCGGCCCCCGCACCAATCCGTGGTTTCAGGAATGCAGCGGGCGGATTGTGCAGAACAACGAAATCGTGGCGTTCGACACCGATCTGGTCGGCAGCTACGGCATCTGCGTCGATATCTCCCGCACCTGGTGGATCGGCGACCAGAAACCGCGCCCAGACATGATCTATGCCATGCAGCACGCGGTGGAACACATTCAGACGAACATGCAGATGCTCAAACCCGGTGTGATGATCCCCGAACTCAGCGCCAACACCCATGTGCTGGATGACCAGTTCCAGAAAGGCAAATATGGCTGCCTGATGCATGGTGTGGGTCTATGTGATGAATGGCCCCTCGTCGCCTATCCTGATCATGCGGTCGAAGGGGCCTATGACTACCCGCTGGAGGCAGGCATGGTGCTCTGCGTGGAGGTGCTGGCACAGGCCGAGGGCGGCGATTTTGCCATCAAGCTGGAAGATCAGGTGCTGGTGACCGAAGACGGGTTTGAAAACCTCACGACCTATCCGTTTGATGCCACGCTGATGGGGTCGTAGGCTGCGCATTCATTGCGCACCGTCTCTCACTTCTGAGCCCGCTTGGTGCGCCGTAAATGCGCACCCTACGGAGGCTTCATGTTCATCACCATAAACGGCGCCCGCCTGTTCTTTGACGTTGTTGGCCCGGCGCTGGAGCCGACCGATGCCGGGATGCAGGAAAAGCCCACCCTGCTGATGCTGCACGGCGGGCCTGGGTATGACCACTCCACCCTGCGCCCGCATTTCGACAGGTTCGCGGATGCCTATCAGGTCATCTACATCGATCATCGCGGATGCGGTCGGTCTCCGGCAGATCACGCAAGCTGCACTTTGGATCAATGGGCCGATGACATTGCGAGCTTCTGTGCGACGCTGGGTATCGAAAAGCCGATGGTCTTTGGTCAATCCTTTGGCGGTATGGTCGCCATGCACTATGCGGCGCGTTATCCTGACGGGCCGCAGAAACTCATCCTGTCCTCCACGGCGGCCCAGTTCAATCTGGAGGCCACGGTCGAGATGGCGCGCAAGCTTGGTGGCGCGGAAGCTGCCCGTGTTGCCCAGTCTTTCTTCTCCGCCCCCTCCATTGCGGGATACGAGGAATATGGCCGGGTGTGCCTGCCGCTTTACACGCAAGGTGCCGCGATGGAAGGCGCGGGCTTTCGAAACCGCGCGGTGCAGCGGCCCGAGATCACGGTGCATTTCTTCCAAAATGAGATGATGGAGATGGACATGCGCCCCGAGATTGCCTCCATCACCTGCCCTACCCTCGTCTTGGCCGGAGCACTTGATCCGGTTACGCCGCTGGTCTGTTCAGAAGAGATCGCAGCGGCCATTGGCGACAATGCCCGCCTTGAGGTCTTTGGCAATTGCGGCCACGGCGTGCACCGCGATGACCCCGACGGCAGTGAAGAGGTCATGCGCAGCTTTTTGGCGCAGGATTAAACGCGTTACTCCACGGTGATCGTGATCGCCTCGCTCATCACCGGCGGGTCGTGCGGCACGTGGTTCAGATCACCCAGCAGCAAGCGCAGCGTGTGCGTGCCACTTGGCAATTCCTTGGTCACCTGCGTCTGTCCACCCCCAAAGTGTACGATCTCATCAGTAGCAGGCAGGCTGGTGGTCATGTCGACCGTGTCCGGGTCGGTGTTGATCAGCAGGTGGTGATGACCGGTGTTCTCCGCTTCCGTCCCTGCCGGGGCCACGCCCATCCCCGTCAGGCCAAAGACCACCGTCACCGGGTTGCTGACGGTCGCGCCATCAGCGGGCGAGATGATGTAGACCTGCGCGCCCTCAGGAGCTGCCATGCGGTGCTCATCTGCGACGGTGGCGGTCGCAAGCAGCGCGCTGGCAGCAAGTGTTGTCAGAAATGTCTTCATTGGAACCTCCCGGGAAATGGCGTTGTTTCTTTCATCTCAGGATAGCGCAACCAGCGTCGCTTGCAATGAAGGGATGATCACGGCTGGATCAGGTGCACCGCTCGGCGCGCGCCTAAAATGGGAAGTCTTTCGCGACCGTGACGAAGCGCGCGCGCCATTCTGGCGGCGGATAGTCGTCCGGCCAATACTCGATCTGCCTGCGGATCAAATCGTTCTCGACAGTATGAAATGTGATGGCCCGCGCGCGGATCACCCCATCGGTGATGGCGACGTCGGAGACAACCTGATCTCCTTCCGCCACGATAGTGCGGACATCGAAGTGCCACCTTCCCTGCGCCGGATAGGCCGTATTCAGGGCAGCAAAGGTCTCAGGGCCCCGCAGGTACTCCCCTGTTTGTGGCATCAAATACTCAAAATCAGCAGATAACCATGTGCTGGCGTGCCCGAAATCATTGGTCGCCATGGCCTCCCAGAAACCCTCGATCACGGTCTTGGACATGCGGTGCTCCCTTGCTCAAACGCCTCTACTGCCCCAGTGCCTGCCCCAGATCACCTATCAGGTCTTGGACATCTTCGATCCCGACCGACAGCCGCAAAAGGCCTTCGGGAATGCCTGTGTGGGGCTCAATCGTATGGCGATGCTCAACAAGGCTTTCCACCCCACCCAGGGACGTTGCCCGGTGAAACAGCTCCAAGCGGCCAATCGCGCGCAGGGCGGTATCCCTGCCTCCCTTGACGACAAAGGACAACAACCCGCCAAAGCCCCCTGACATCTGGCGGCTGGCAATGGCGTGGCCGGGATGATCCGGCAAACCGGGGTAAAGGACCTCATCGACCGCTGGATGGTCTGAGAGGTATTCGGCGAGCGCCATCGCGTTGCGCGACATCTCCCGCATCCGCAGGGGCAAGGTGCGCATGCCGCGGGTCAGCAGCCAGGCCTCCATCGGGCCCAGCACTGCACCAGCCATGTCCCTGTCGGCCCGGATGTGCGACCAGATCGGTGCCTCCGGGTCTGCCACGCAAAGCGCGCCTGCCAGAACGTCAGAGTGCCCGTTGATCCCTTTGGTCGCGGAATGCATGACAATATCGGCACCATGGCGCAGCGGCTGGCTCAGGACCGGAGAGGCCGCCGTGCTGTCGACCACCAGCTTCGCGCCGACGCCATGGGCCATCTCCGCCGCCCCTGCGATATCTGTAATGCGCAGCCAGGGGTTTGATGGCGTCTCGATCCAGACAAGTGCAGGGTGGTGAGTTTCACAGGCCGCGCGTAAGGCCTCTGGATCCGAGGCTTCGACCTCGTGCAGGGTGATGTCGCGACGCGCGCAGAACTCCCGGATCCAGGCGGTTGTGCCCCAGTAAATCTGCTGCTGCACCAGAACGGATGCGCCGTTTGGAACGGTTCGAAAGACAGCAGCAACGGCGGCCATCCCGGAAGGAAACAGAAGCGTTTCGGCTGCCCCTTCCAATTGCGATAGCAGGCGCTCGGCCACGCGGACGTTTTCGCTGTGCGAGCGCAGATATGTGTTGTCGGGGTTCAGTGGCGCGTTGTCGGGACCGCGCGCGAAGGTTGTCGCCATATGCACCGCGGGCACCACGCCACCGGTTTGGGCATCTGACGCACCGGCCGCCTGTGCAGCAATCGTGGCGGCGGAGAATTGGGATTTGGGCAGATCGGACAAGACAGGCTCCGGCATGGGTGGATGGGGCTTGGGCCTTGCTACACGGGCCGCAGAGCACAGGCAATTCCCGTCACGCCCGCGTGAGAGCGCTGACACAGACCTTGCACGTTGCGGCCGCGTCCCCCACCCTTGGAGCAACCCGAATTGGAGAGCGCCTTATGGCCACGCAACGTATCACCTTCGCCGGTCACAACGGCGACACCCTGGCCGCGCGGCTCGATATGCCGGATGGGCCGCATCTGGCCACGGCCCTCTTTGCCCATTGCTTTACCTGCGGCAAGGACATCCCGGCGGCCCGCCGCATTGCTGCGCGCCTGGCGGGCATGGGCATCGCGGTGCTGCGATTTGACTTCACCGGGCTTGGGCATTCCGAAGGTGAGTTCTCAAACACCTCCTTTACTTCCAACGTCGAGGACCTGATCGCGGCTTGCACATACCTGGATGGTGAGGGGTTGCCGCCCAGCTTGCTGATCGGTCATTCGCTGGGTGGGGCTGCGGTGCTGAAAGCGGCGGCAGAGATGCCCCAGATCAAGGCAGTCGCAACGCTTGGCGCGCCCTTCGATCCTGAACATGTCACCCACAACTTTGCCGATGCGCTCCCCGAGATCATTTCGAAAGGTGTGGCCGAGGTCTCTT
This sequence comes from uncultured Sulfitobacter sp., assembly GCA_964447345.1. GTDB lineage: Bacteria > Pseudomonadota > Alphaproteobacteria > Rhodobacterales > Rhodobacteraceae > Sulfitobacter. The sequence goes on from CAYUSM010000180.1 coordinate 4,790, forward strand.
TGGGAGGGCGTCCCTTCAAGATCGGCAAGAGCTTCATCGAAGACGTGGCCGCAGGAGAGCTGACGCCCGCCATCGGCAGCCTCAAGGCGGCACTGCTGGTTCTTCATGCCCCGCAGGACGCGATTGTCAGCATCGACAACGCCAGCCAGATCTTTCTGGCCGCGAAACACCCCAAAAGCTTTGTGACGCTCGATTCCGCCGATCATCTGATCACCCGTGCGGAAGACGCCGAATACGCCGCCGATGTCATCGCGACATGGGCCACACGGTATCTGCCGCTGAAGCCGCCCGCCCCGCCCCCTGGCGCGCCGGAGGGTATCGTACGCGTTTCAGAAGCGGACCCGGAGGGCTTTTTGCAGGATGTGAACTCCGGCCCCTCCCACCACACTGTTGCGGATGAGCCGCTGGCCTATGGCGGGACCAACCGGGGCATGTCGCCTTACGGATTCCTCTCCGCAGGTCTCGGCGCCTGCACATCAATGACGATCCGCATGTATGCGCGCCGCAAGGGCTGGCCACTGGAGCACGTCAGCGTTGACGTTTGCCATGACAAGGTCCACGCCCAGGACGCGGAAACCGGCAGCGGTGACAAGATCGACACCTGGCGCAGACGCATCAAGCTGACCGGAGACCTCGATGCCGACCAGCGCCAGCGCCTGCTGGAGATCGCGGACAAATGTCCCGTCCACCGCACGCTCGAGCGCTCGTCAGAAGTGCTGACAGAACTGCTGCCCTGATCCTCTTTTTGGCCAAATCAATTCCCGGGGAGTCAGCTTTGCTGACGGGGCAGAGCCCCTACTGGATTGGCCCGCGCAGTACACCGTCGGTGGTATCGCCGTTTTCACCGATGAACCGCAGCATGTCCCCCTGCCGTGCCATGTCATAGCAGGCCCAGAGGTCCGAGGGCGGCCACATGCTGCAATACTGATCGTCGCGCACCACCCAGTAGCCCCAGCTGTCGCGCCCGGCGTGATAGAGTGTGCGACCGGAGGCGCGGAAATCCTGCCATGCGGTGTCGTAGTCCAGCACCTGTCCGGTCAGTGCCGATGCAATCTCGGGGCCGCTCAGCGCTTCCCAGGCTTGCTCATCAGAATACGCTGTCACCGGCGCGGCGATGAGCAGAGCGAAGAGCCATCCGCGCATGCGCGCCTCCTGACTTGTCCTTAGGGCCTCTGCAGTCTATGCCGCGCGGGAACGCTCCGACAGTCACAAAAAGGTGTGCCGCGCATGATCCCCCGCTATTCCCGCCCCGACATGGTTGCCATCTGGTCGCCCGAGACCAAGTTCCGCATCTGGTACGAGATCGAGGCCCATGCCTGTGACGCGATGGCCGATCTGGGTGTGATCCCGCGCGAAAATGCCCAAGCCGTCTGGAAAGCCAAGGACGTCGAGTTTGACGTGGCGCGGATTGATGAGATCGAGGCGGTCACAAAGCATGACGTCATCGCCTTCCTCACGCATCTGGCCGAACACGTCGGTAGTGATGAGGCGCGCTTTGTGCATCAGGGCATGACTTCATCGGACGTGCTGGACACCTGTTTCAATGTGCAACTGACCCGCGCTGCCGACATTCTGATTGCCGATATGGAAGGGCTGCTCGCCGCGCTGAAGCGCCGGGCGATGGAGCACAAGATGACCGTGCGCATCGGGCGGTCGCACGGCATTCACGCGGAACCCACGACGATGGGTCTGACCTTCGCGCGCTTTTATGCAGAGATGGACCGTAACCTCGCCCGCCTGAAAACCGCTCGAGAAGAGATCGCCACGGGCGCCATCTCGGGTGCCGTGGGGACCTTCGCCAATATCGATCCGCAGGTCGAGGACCATGTTTGCGCCAAACTGGGCCTCTCGCCCGAGCCGATCAGCACGGCGTCGAA
>CAYUSM010000181.1:0-6616 GCA_964447345.1 uncultured Sulfitobacter sp.
GCCAGCTGGACAAGGTCACGAAATCCAATGGTCGTGTGATGCTCAGCGGCCCGGCAGGCTCGGGCAAGGAAGTGGCCGCGCGCTACATCCACGCCAACTCTAACCGTGCCTCCGCCCCTTTTGTCACCGTGAACTGCGCTGGCGTTGAGCCTGACCGAATGGAAGAGGTCCTCTTTGGCCGTGAAACAGCCGAGCGCGGGGTGGAGCCGGGCTTGCTGGAACAGGCCCACGGCGGGGTGATCTACTTTGATGAAGTGGCAGACATGCCGCTTGGCACCCAGTCCAAGATTCTGCGTGTGCTGGTGGATCAGCAGTTCACGCGGGTGGGCGGGAATGACAAGGTGCGCGTCGATCTGCGCGTGATCTCCAGTACAAACAAGGATTTGCAAGCCGCAATTGACGCTGAAACCTTCCGGCAAGAGCTTTACCACCGCCTTAACGTGGTACCGATCACCGTTCCCTCGCTGGAAGACCGGCGCGAGGACATTCCGCTGCTGGCCGAACACTTCATCGCAGAGTGCAACAACTCTCAAGGCTTGCCGCAGCGCGAATTGTCAGAAGATGCCATCGCCCTCATGCAGACCATGGTCTGGCCCGGTAACGTGCGTCAGCTTAAGAACCTCGTGGAACGTGTGTTGATCCTGGGCGACGGCACCGGCCCGATTGAGGCGCGGGAGCTGCCCGGCGAAGAAGACCGCGGCGAAGAGGATGGCCGCGTCGTGCTGTCCTCGGCTTTGGCCACTTTGCCACTGCGTGAGGCGCGCGAAGCATTTGAGCGTGAGTACCTGCTGACCCAGATCAACCGCTTTGGCGGTAACATCTCGCGGACGGCAAACTTTGTCGGGATGGAACGCTCCGCCTTGCACCGCAAGCTGAAGTCACTTGGCGTTGTCACCTCCGCGAAGTCCGGTGTCCGGGTTGCCCATGTGGATGAAGAGGCCGAGACAGCGGACGGGTAGGGACTTCGTTTCACTGAGGCAGAACGCACCTGCAAAAAGAGGGGCCAAGGCCCCTCTTTCCGTTTGAACAAGCTTGCCTTAAGCGGCCTTGCTCTGATCATCGTCCTGGTCCTGAATGTCGCCCGGCTTGAGCGGCTTTGAGACCTTCTTTTTGTTGGCCTTGCGCCGGATCGCATCCAGAACCGCCGCAAGGATATGCTGGTAGTTCTTTACGCGCGGCTTCTTCTTTTTCTTCTTGCCGCGTTCGTGCAAGCCTTTGGCGAGGCGCTTGGCCGTTCCATCCTCTGGGCCCTTCTTGGCCAGCTGGGTACCAAGGCTTTCCAGCGCTTCGACTTCGTCAGGGTCAAAGCCGTAGAGCGTGGACACACGGATCCAGTCGGTGGAGGAAGCATGCCTGACGGTCACTTCGACACCGGTGTCTGGCATCATGCCATCCGGCCCCTCTTGTTCGCCGTCCTCATCCTCCCGGCGCAGCTCCTCTGCAACACGTGCCAGCGTGTTGGTTGAACCACGTGCTGCGTATTCTGCCGCGGCCCGGACGTCTTCCTGCCGCTGGCGCTCAACCTCGGCTTCGGCAAACATTTCGGCACGTCTGATGTGCTCTGCCGCCTTGGCCTGCGCTGTGGCGAAGAGTGACTTGGCGACCTCCTCTGCCGATTTCGAGGTTAGCCCCGCCGCCCGCATGGCCTGCGCTTGCTGCAAGGCAAAAGCCATCGCCAACTTACGGTCACCCGACTTCAGCGCTTCGATCATCTTCTTTATCGTCTCTTTCAAATCCCCTGATTTCAGGTCGGGACGCGGCGGGGTCGGAGGCGGTGCAGTCTGCGTTGCGGGCGCGGGGTCATCATCTTGCTGGGTCCCAACGTTTTCAGCGTCTATCTGGCGCTGACGTTCGACCTCTGCTTCCTTCAGCATCTCTTCACGCTTCTGCTGTTTTGCGTGCTTCTCCATCGCGGATTTCATGATCTTCTTGGCAATCTCTTCAGCCGGTTTGGATGACAGTCCCGCTTTGCGCATATCGCGCGCCTGATCCAGGGCCAGCTCCATGGCTTCACGCTTGTCACCGGTTTTCAGAAACTCGATCATCTTGTCGATGGTCAGCTGCATGTCTTGGGCCAGGCGGTCGGGTTTTGCCTTGTCTGCCTTGCCCTTTGACTGCTTTGGTGCCGCCGGAGGGGTGCCAGCCGGCGCGCCGCCCGGTTGCCCGTCTTGATCTCCTGGTGCCCTGTGCTGTTGGTCGGGATTGTAGATCGCGTTCCAGTCATCGGCTGCCGCCAGTGCGGCATTCGTCAACTCCGATATCAACGCCGTGATCCGGCCTTCATCAATCTCGCCGCCATTGGCCTCATCTGTTGCAATCGCTGTGGCAATTGCGGTTGCACGGTCCCGCAGGCGTTTGAAGCGCTGCTCAACCGCGTAGCGGATCAGGTCCTGGATGTCGGATTTGAATTTGCTGGGAATGCCCAGCTTCTGAAGTGCTTTGTCTCGCAAAGCGTCTGCATCCGCCTTGACCTTTGCTGCGGCCTCGGCGTCTTCCTGCTCCTTCAGGGTCATGTCCATGGTCGTGTCCGTCTGATCATAGCGTGGATCGTCGCGGACATCGTGAAAGTCTTGGTCATAGTTCCCGATATCGCCGCCAGGGTTGTTGTTGACGAAGTCATCGGTGATGTATTCGCTGGCCCCAAAGATGCGCTTGACCTGTTCGTCCATATCGAGGTCCATGTTGAGCGTCAGCTCCGTCGGATCATTTGGGTCGAGCAATGACGAACCACCACTCGTTTCGATCATCTTGACGATGGACTTGGCCCAGTACTTGGCTTTGAAGTCATCACCGGCTTCTCGGGCACGGGTCATCTGGCGGGCCATGTCCACAAAGACGTCCGTTGTCGGTGCGCCGAGGACCCTCAGCATGCCACGATAGAGTTCGTCGCTGTAATCCGTGTCAAGCTCACCTTCTTCCTCGTCGTCGGGTACCTCTGGCAAGTCGTCCAGTTCGCCGTTCCGGAAGGCGCGGTCCATGTCCTCATAGGCACGCAGCGCAAGATCAACCATGGTGTCCGCGTCCACATTTGGGTCCAGCCCCGCCAGATTGCGTGCCGCTGCGGCCGCCGCGGCCCGGTTGCCCCGGCGCATTTCAAAGTCGACCGCAAAACCGTAGCTCATCGCCTGACCCGTCGTTGGCAGCCCCAGCGTCTTAATAAAGCGCTTGATCTCTTTGGAGCCCCAGGCCTTGCCTATCGTATCGTTGCCATCTGCCATTGGATTTTCCTTCCCTCATTGAGCGTTTGATGGCCCTTGGTCGTGAGGGTTTTGAATAGGGTTCAATCAAAGGGCGAAAAAGTTGTTGGGACAAGGCGAGTGCAATTGGATCGGCTTGCCACGTAGGCCGAAAGCCAGCGGCAGACTGTCGACACTGCTGATGCCAAAACCTAGGGTGCGACCAACCCCCATACTGACCCGAGGTCTGACACCGGAATGCACAGCCCGCTCTCCATCATCCCCTGCGCGGATTTGACCGAAGCCCAGATTGTCCAGGTAAGGGCGCTGACGGTATCTGCTCAGCAGGAGGAGTTTGGCGGTGCGTTCAAGGACACGTTGACTGCCAGCCTCACCCATCCCACAGAAGCCAAATTCGGCATCTGCTTTTTCTCTGATAGCGACCCGATCGGAATGGTACTGCTCAAAAGGCCGAGGTCACCGGACTGGGTGTCAGATAACGAAGTGTCGCTACACGCGCTCAAGATCGATCAGCGCTGGCAGGGAAAGGGGGTCGGAAAGGAGGCCTTTGCTCTTGCAATCGCCGCAGCAGCGCGGAAGTGGCCCGATGCCAAGAACCTTGTCCTGTCGGTGGATGCAGACAACGCCGCGGCTCTGGCCGTCTACCGTGGCTTCGGGATGGTCGACAGCGGAGCGGTCTTCAAGGGACGATTGGGGCTCGAACACAGGCTAATCACGCCGCTTCATCCCGGCGAACAGGCCACTCACGTTCGTGAACAGCCTTAACTGTTTGCCAGTTCTCCCAGAACGTCCACGCCCTGCATCTTCAGGAAATGCAGCATGTCGATGAAAATCCAGTTCTCGGCCAGCTTATCGCCCTCACGCCGATAGACATCGACAACGCGCATGTCGGCTGGCAGATCGGTTGGCGGCAAGCCCATGAAACCATTGTCATTGGTGATTGTCAGATTAGGCCAGCCAAAAAACGCCCCGTACTTGCCCTCGGCAATCCGGCACAGATGTCCGTTGAACACCCGATCCCGCATGTGTCGCCGAAACGGGCCCTGGTGCTGTTCGATGTAGCGATCAATTGTGTAGGTCGCGCCGATCCCTTCAGGACCCCACCAGATCAGATCATCATGCCAATCCACAAGCAGCTCTTCGCGTGGTGTGCGGCGGTTCGGGTTGGCATTTGCCTTGTCAATGGAACCGATCATATGCTCGATGACTTCCAGCGTCTTCGCCCCCTCTGATGGATCTTGGCGATCCAGCAACAGACCATCATGGGTGCGCGGGCCGGGTTGCACCAGATGCGCGGCTGTCTGCCCGGGAAAACGCTGGATCCCGGCCTGCGTCATCAGATGAAGAATGTCACAGAAAAACGCCGTCTCAACGATCTGACCGTCGGCGACGCAGTTAAACTCTGCATACCGCAACATGGCAATCTTGCGCGTTGGCGGGATGTTCAGAAATGGGGCGTCAAAAAGCCCCATCAGGTGCCCCATGGACATCGTCCAGACCGAATTGGGATCGCCTGTGCCATTTTCCCCGGCAAAGAAGATATCTTCCCGCCGCTGCACCTTGGAGAATGCCGTGAGGAAAGGCTGCCAGAACGCTTCTGCCGCACCTTGCGGACCATTTTGCACGTTAAAGGGATGCACACCACGCCAGGTGGCACCGGGATAGGTTCGCTCTGACAAAACATCAGCGACAGTCTCGGGCGTGGCCTGTTCCAGATCAGCGTAATGGGCCTGAACGAGAGTTTTGGCGTCCTGCAAGATGGACATGTGAGAGACTCAATTTGGGGCGCGTTGGGTCAAGCGTTAGCGCGTTGCACACGTTTGCACCAGAGCAATTCGATCAATAATTGCCAGATGTGACTAGCCGCGGTTTACGATCTGAAAACTGCCGTCAGAGTTGCGGATCACACATGAGTTTTCGGTGAGCGCTGGCAGACGTGTTGTCGCGCGTGCAGGCACGGCGTTTGCCACGCCGTCCGGGCATTGGGGGATCGACACCGGCACAAACCCCCTGTCAGCCATGCACTGACGCTCCACGCGCAGGCGCAGGCCGTCATTTGGGTCATAGGTCTCGATGCCGCCCGGGATGTAATAGCCGCGATGCCCGCGACAGTTGCCATCGGCATCACAAACCCTGTTGCCCGGCACAAAGATCGGCGGTTTGCGTCGCGTCAGGGTTGAAGGCGGGACGTCCCGCAAGGCTTTCACCTGGCACGCCGTCGTTTCCCGATTGACTGTCGAAACAGCCGCGCCGGGCTTGTAATAGGTCTCCAGCGGGCTGCACGCCATCAACGCAGCCGCAGACAGGACGGCAGTAAGAGCAATCCGTTTCATGACCCAATCTTGCCGCCAAACCGAAGCCAAGGCAACGCAATTCACCCTTGCCATGGGGCGCGTCATGCCCTCTAAACATCTCTAAACTTGGCGGAACGGGCCCCGGTCCCGATGACGCAAGAGGCTGCGTGAAGGGACGCGCATGAAAGTTATCATCTGTGGTGCAGGACAGGTCGGCTGGCAAATTGCCCGGCACCTCAGTGGTGAGCGCAACGACGTCACAGTTGTGGACAGCAACGCTGAACTGGTTCGCATGGCGACAGAAACACTTGATGTTCAGGGCATTGCAGGTTTTGCCAGCTACCCCGATGTGCTTGACCGGGCAGGGGCGCGGGATGCGGAGATGATCATTGCTGCGACCTATTCCGACGAGGTCAACATGGTGACCTGTCAGGTCGCCCACTCCGTGTTCGGCATCAATCGCAAGATCGCCCGCCTGCGCTCGCAGTCCTATCTCGATGCAATCTACTCTGACCTCTACCGCCGCGACCACATGCCGATCGACGTGGTGATCTCGCCCGAGAAAGAGGTCGCCGCCGCGGCACTTCAACGGCTCTCTGCACCCGCATCCTTTGATACGGAAGTCTTCATGGAAGGCTACGCCCATCTTTTGGGCATCACCATCGAAGACGAATGCCCCGTGGTCAACACACCGCTGAGGCAGTTGACAGATCTCTTCTCGACGCTGCGCGCGGTGGTCGTGGGGGTCCGCCGCGACGGGACACTCTTTGCGCCAGAGGCGAAGGACCAGCTTTTTGTGGGCGACGATTGCTATGTCTTTGCCCATCGCGATGACATCGCCCGCACGATGGAGATCTTCGGCAAGAAGGTCTCGAAACAGGAACGCGTCGTGCTGGTGGGCGGCGGCAACGTCGGGCTGGCCGTTGCCCAGCAACTTGAGGCCGACATCCGCCGTATCCGCACCAAGGTGATCGAGAAAAGCCGCAAATGCGCGGAAAAAGCAGCCGAGGCATTGGAGCGCACCATTGTTTTGAACGGCGATGGTCTGGACGCAGCACTGCTGGCCGAAGCGGGGATCGCGCGCGCCGATGCCATGCTGGCCGTCACCGACGACGACAAAACCAA
>CAYUSM010000182.1:0-6609 GCA_964447345.1 uncultured Sulfitobacter sp.
TGATGCGGGCCAGCTTGGCCACGCGCGCGGCGGTGCTTTCGTCAATGGACATGGGCGCAATCCTGTTCGGTGATCTGGTTTTCCAGCCCAATACCGCCCCCTGCGGGGCCTCGCAAGGGTGGGCGGTGGAAATTGAATGTAAGGGGGAGAGGATGCAGCGCATTGCCGATTGGATGCGCAGAACGGGCAGAAAGAGCTTCGAGCGGGATCAGGCCGTCACAGGGAACCGGTGTAGGGGCAGGCGAAAGTCCGGCTGTCCCTCCGCAATGCGGGGGTCCGGGTCGTCCAGAATGGCGCAGCAGGATGGGGTTGTTGTCTATCCCGCCGTGCCCGCAGGGCGCGCTTTGATTTCTTCAAGGATCAGATCGGTGCCCGCGCTGACAACGCAGCTGACCCCCTGCGCATTGGTGATCAGCACCGTGTAAGTGCCGGTATCGGTCGAGGCAAATATCTCCATCAGCGCGTGACGGGATTGCAGCCCACGGGCGATCAGATGTTCGGAATACCGGGTTTCCAGCCGTTCAACGACCTTGTCACGCAGCGCGCAATTCGCGGCATCAGCCCCGCTTGCGGCAAACGTGCATCCGATTGCCAGTGCCATCAGGTGTTTGTGTGTCATCAGTTCATGCTCCTGCACAGAGGTTTCCACTGTCACGGGAGCATGCAAAGAGAGGTCACTACATGCCCCCCTTACTTTGCAGCTGGTCTTGGTTTTTGCCGGTCAATACTTCGAGATATACAGCACAGACACGGCTTATTCTTTGACCAGTTCCAGAGTCCGATCCAATTGTGGCAGGAATGTGGCACCGCAGGTGATGCGCCGATGGATGTGCCACCCCGGCAACAGATACAGCCTTGGCGATGGATCGCGTTCCGACGCAAGAGCATGGCTGGAACTTTTCAGCCGCCCCATTAGAGTTGAGCCCAGACACTTGGGAGGATTACGCACATGAACATTATCTGGCTTGGCCACGGCTCATTCCGGTTTGAAGTCGAGGATCAGATTATCCTCCTCGACCCCTGGCTCAACGGCAATCCAATGCTGACCGAGGATCAGCATGCCGCCGCTATTGAAGGTGCGACACATATCCTCGTGACCCACGGCCACTTTGACCACATCACAGACGTTGTCGAAATCTCGAAGAAAACCGGCGCACCTGTGTCAGGCATGTACGAACTGGCAGGATACCTCGCGGGTCAGGGTGCCGTCGAAGGCGCGGGTTTCAATATGGGCGGAACGATCCCGATTGGCGACAAGGTGAGTGTCAGCATGGTGCCTGCGTCCCATTCTTCAACCACCACGCATAATGAACTCCCGCTGGACGTCGGCAACGAATGCGGGTTTGTGCTAAAGGGCGATGGGCGCACGGTATACATCTCCGGCGACACCGGCATCATGGCCGACATGGACTGGATAGGGGACTTCTATGAACCCGACATCGGCATCCTGTCAGCGGGGGGCCATTTCACCATGGGCATGGCAGAGGCCGCCTATGCCGCAAAGCGCTACTTCAACTTCAAGACGGTGATCCCCTGCCACTACCGGACCTTCGATTTGCTGGAACAATCGGCAAAGGTTCTGGCGGATGGCCTGCCCGGTGTCGATGTGATCGAGGCTGAGGTGATGACACCCATCGTGCTCTAATGTCGCAGGAACCGTGACGTCTTGAAGCTGTTATGCCGTGACCCTTTTGGAAGGACCACGATATGACAAGCCTCGCGGATACGCCGCTTCAAATCACCATTTTCGGTGCCTCAGGTGCCACCGGCAGGCACGCCATCCAGGCGGCCCGGGCCCGGGGTCACCGTGTCCGGGCCGTTGACCACCACCTGCCCGATGACGCCAGTTCAGACGCCAGCGTGATCCATGTGCAGGCCGATGTCCTCACCGACGACCTGCGGGAACATGTTCACGGTGCCGATGCGGTGCTGTCCTGTCTTGGCGTGGGGAACGATATCGAAACGCTGCTCTCGCCGCCGCCGCTTTATACCGATGGCACCGAGAACATCTGCAAGGCAATGCAAAAGGAGAACGTCAAGCGCCTGATCGTGATCTCCGCCAGCTTCGTGGAGGAAAAGAACCGTGGCCCGATCTGGTTCAAGCTACCTGCAATGACGGCGCTGAGCTTGGTATTCCAGGAGATGCAGAAAATGGAGCACAACCTAAGGGCCCGGCCCCAGCTGGACTGGACTGCCGTTCGACCAGGCTGGCTGATGGAAGGGGAAGAGACCCGGGACTACGCGGTGCAGGCCGATGTCATCCCACAAGGCTTGATCCGCACACGCCAGGCCGATCTGGCGCACTTTATGGTTTCGCTGGCCGAAAGCCGTGACTGGCTTCATCAAACTCCGGCCATTGCGCGGGACGAACCGGCTACGGCCACTGCGCCGGACAAGGTCATTGAAGAGATGCTGGGCTGAGCCCGGGTGCCCTACTCCGCTATCCACTCATTTCCGGTCTGCTTGCGATACCGCAAGCAGGCCGTTTGACCATCAACGTGCAACCTGCTGTTGATCAGCTTCTTGGGATCACTTTCAAGCTCTGCACAGACCTCAAACGTGGCATCATCAGGGGCCCGCACCACATAGGGTTCTTCTGTAAGCGGGTCGCGCAGATCGCCAATATCCGACACAATCTGACATCGCTCCGATACACCACCCGCCTCGGCAATGGCCTTGCAGCGCTCATGTTCGCCCAGCCGGCGCAGATCAGACAGGCGCTCGCGGTCCCGGACCTCCATGCGCGCCTGCCCCGGCCCACCGACAACCAAGAGCCCGCCAATCACGGCTCCGCCAACGATCAGCAGCATCACGATCAGCAGCAGCCGGTTCACACCGCATCTCCCTTGCGTATGTCGTTGAGGTAGAAAAGAAAGATCAGCCCGGCAACCAAAGCCACAACCAGGGCCTTGAGAAAGAACTGGAACGTGAAATCACCGCTCAGGAACGCGTAAATGACCGCCATCAGGTCCCCCAGCAAAGTCGTGGCGGCAAGCAGCAGCGTGATATAGGTCAACCATTTGCGAATGGCCGAACGGTACAGCGCGGGGTCCGCAGCCAGCTTGGCGCGTTCGCGGATCGTCAGCCACAGGTACATGGGCGTCGCCACGACCAGCACCGCAATCGACCAGCGGATGTTCCCCGGGTAGCGGTAGTCCCTTTCTTCCAGCCAAAGGTCAATGAGCGCATGGATCAGCTGCACAAGGTAGATGGCGCCAATGATCATTAGACCGAACGTCAGCGCATAGACAAAGAAATCCCGTGCAGAGACGGTCACCTGAGGGCGCGGGACGGGTGGCGAAAAAGGCTCGTCCGACCAAGCGTGCAGCGCGTCATCAACCTCTGATGCGCTCCAACCGGCGGCGTGCAAAACTGCTGAAATCTCCTCGCGGGATTTGCCTGAGGCCAGCGCATCGCGGGTAAACCGGGACAGCTCTTTACTTGCGGCCATAGCCCCTACCCTCCTCTTCTTTCTTGAAAAAACGCCTTCAGCAAGGCCTCGGCGTCCGCTCCGGCAAGTCCGTCAAAGACTTCCGGTGTGTGGTGACACTGCGGATGCGAAAAGACCCGCGCACCTTGCGCCACACCACCGGATTTCGGATCGGCTGCACCGTAATACAGTCGCTCAATCCGGGCCGCCGCAATCGCGGCCGCGCACATCGCGCAGGGTTCCAGCGTGACGTAAAGCGCATGACCCGGCAGCCGCTCAGACCCGGCAGCGGCGCAGGCCGCGCGGATCGCCAAAACTTCGGCATGCGCGGTGGGATCACTCAGCTCCCGTGTGCGGTTCCCGGCCTGTGCGGCAATGCTGCCGTCAGGAGCGACAATCACCGCACCCACCGGTACCTCGCCCCGGGCACCAGCCGCGCGTGCCTCATCAAGGGCCAAATCCATGTGACTGCGAAAGGTCATGGATCAACAGGACCGTAAACGCCGCCCTTTCGCAAGGCCACCAAAGCCGTTATCGGAAGGACATGACCAAACCACCCACCCCCGACACGCCCCAAGGCGACCGCATCGCCAAGGTACTGGCCCGCGCCGGTGTCGCTTCGCGCCGCGAGGCCGAACGCATGATCGAAGCGGGGCGCGTCGCGGTGAACGGCACACAGATCACCTCGCCCGCGCTAAACGTGACAGAGGCGGACAAGATCACGCTGGACGGCAAACCTGTGTCAGAACCGGAACCGCCCCGCATGTGGCTTTACAACAAACCCGCAGGGCTTGTGACCACAACCCGCGATGAAAAGGGTCGTGAGACCATTTTCGACGCGCTGCCCGAGGACATGCCCCGCGTGATGACCGTCGGACGGCTCGATCTCAACTCCGAAGGTCTGCTGTTGCTGACCAACGATGGCGCGATCAAGCGCAAGCTGGAACTGCCCAGCACCGGCTGGCTGCGACGTTACCGCGTGCGTGTGAACGGTCGGCCGACAGATGACACCTTCGCCCCCCTGCGTCGCGGCGTCAGCATTGATGGCGAACGCTTCCAGCCCATGACGGTTACCCTCGACCGCCAACAGGGGGCAAACGCCTGGCTGACCGTGGGTCTGCGGGAAGGCAAGAACCGGGAAATCCGCCGGGCGATGGAACATGTCGGCCTGAGTGTGAACCGGCTGATACGCATCAGCTATGGCCCCTTTCAACTGGGTGAGCTGAAATCAGGTGACGTCGAAGAATTACGGCGCAAGGTGGTCCGTGACCAACTGGGGTTGGCGCTGGAAGACGACAGCGGCACGGCAAGCAAGAAACCCAAGTCCGTGCGCCGCACGCCCCGCAGGAAGCCCGGTAAGCCGCGCAGGTAAGTACTGGACAGCGTAAAGTTAAGGGTCGGAAAACCTGAAATTTTCCCCGTTACCTCTGCCAGCCCAGATGCGATCTTGCTGGCAATGCGCGCTGTCCTCCCTACCCATGCAACGACCCTAGCACCCGGGACCCAGAAGCCCTATGTTATCCGCAGAGAGGTAGCATGGCACGCTTGTTCATAATCCTGTTGCTTGTGGCGGTCTGTATTGGCATCGCGATGGTGATTTACAGCGCCGGAACGCGCATGATTGAAGCAGGCGAGCGCACCCTGCGGCCTATGCTGCGGCAAACAGAGGATGGGGAAATGGCACCAACCGGCATTCAGAAAGCCGCCTATGTGGCTCTGATCGTTGTCCTTTTCGGCGTGGCCTCCGGCTGGCTGGGGGGGATGTAGCCTGTGGCGCAACGCTATGGCGGCAAATACAGCCCCGACGGAAGTCCGGAGGGTGCACCGCGCCCGGTGAAGCGGGCTGAGGTTGTTCCGGCGGGCGGGCGATCAAACATCATGTTCATTCCCGCCATCGTTCTCGTGGCGACAACGCTCTCGGACGGCGCACTTCCCATGACCCTGGGGCTGGCAGGCGCAGGCATCTGGACACTCTCGGCCTGGCTTCTTCGCGAGGGCCTTCAGGCCGAAGCCGAATTTCTCTCCCGAAAGATTGCGCGTCGCCCTGCCATTCCCCGCAAGATCTTCGCCGCCATCGGCGTGGGTATCGGCACTGCCCTTGGTGTCGCAGCACATCTCAACAGTACCGCTGACATGATCTCGCCCGTTCTTTTCGGCATCTGTGCCTCGGCGCTGCATCTTGCCGCTTTCGGTCTCGATCCGCTGAAATCCAAAGGCATGGAGGGCGTCGATACGTTCCAGCAGGACCGCGTTGCCCGTGTTGTGGATGAAGCTGAAAAGCACCTAAACGCCATGACGGATGCCATCAAACGGGCTGGGGACCGTCGGGCCGCAGACAGACTGGTGGCGTTTCAGGACACGGCCCGCACCCTCATCCGCACGGTCGAGGAAGACCCGCGCGACCTTGCTGCCGCGCGTAAGTATCTCAGCGTCTATCTGCAGGGCGCGCGCGATGCGACGATCAAGTTTGCCGACATCTACAGCCGCACGCAGGACAAGCAGGCGCGCGACGACTACATGGCGTTGATGGATGATCTCGACCAGAACTTTGCCGCCCGCACCCAGAAATCGCTGCTGGACGACCGCAGTGACCTGACCATTGAAATCGACGTGCTGCGCGAGCGGCTGTCACGCGAAGGGGTGCGGCTGGATTGACCTGCGCCCTCACCTGAAACATCAAGGGATCCCCATATATGTCTGAAACCGTTCGTGAAAAAGCCGTTCAGGACCTTGTCCAGGTCGAAGAAGTCACAGCCGTTGTCCTGCCCGAACCGGTTGCGGCCAACGCCATCGTCCCGCTTGAGAAAGCCGACAAACCACTTGGGGATGAAATCAAACGCCGCATGGCCGAGATCGACATGGCCGATACCAATTCCATTGTCGCATTCGGCTCTGCCGCACAGGCCGAACTGCAGGAAATCAGCCAATCCATGCTGGCGGACGTGCGCAACAAGGACGTGGGCCCGGCGGGCGACTCCCTGCGCAGCATTGTCACGACGATCCGGGGCTTTTCCATCTCCGAACTGGACGTGCGCCGCGAACGCAGCTGGTGGGAAAAACTGATTGGCCGTGCCGCCCCCTTTGCCAAGTTCACCGCGCGCTTTGAAGAGGTGCAGGGCCAGATCGACCGGATCACCGACAACCTGCTCAGCCACGAACATACGCTGCTCAAGGACATC
>CAYUSM010000183.1:0-6570 GCA_964447345.1 uncultured Sulfitobacter sp.
GAGTTGCGCGTGTAAGCGGTTTCAACCTCTGACTGTAACAAATAGACAACAAAGCCGGTTTTGACCGCAGGGTCAGGAATTCATGACTATGTGATATGCCGCACAAATGCTAAGTTGACCCTAGGTGATACTCCCCGACGAACTGGTTCTTCCTGATGTTCGTCACCTCCCCCCCGCTTAAGGCAGCGGGGGGCTTTCTTATCGAAAACCCCGGTCTCATTTACACGCCAAAGCGATGCGTAAGCGGTGTTGAAAGCGTGGAATCGCAAGGGCATGGCTCAGGTATTCCTGAACCTGCATCAGCGTCCATCGCTGACCTTCTGAGCCAAAGACGACTCGATCTGCGGCAATTTTCGGCAGATGCGCAACAAAGAACCAGTTCGCCCCATCGACAGTTTCAAACGACCGATGCCATGTCACGTGATGGCGCTCTATCTTTAGGCCAAGCTCTTCGACGCACTCACGCCGGACGCATTCAAACGGGCTTTCGCGACCTTCGCGCCCGCCCCCTGGCAGATCCCAATGGCCGGGAAAGGGAAGGTCCGGTCTGTCATCCCGCTGAATGACCGCCAACGCATCGCCAAGGAAAAGCGCCACCTTGGCCCCACCGAAATCCGCCGCGTCATCCATGTTCAATCCCTCGTCGAGCGCTTATGCTAGCCGCATCGACCGTTGTTGGTATCCCCGATGCTTGCCTTCTGCCGCGATTGTCTGACCGAAAGCACCCCTGCACGCCGCTGCCCGGCCTGCGGCAGCCCACGCATGGTATCTCACCCCGAACTCGCCACTCTGTCCATCGCGCATATGGATTGTGACGCCTTCTATGCCTCGGTCGAAAAACGCGACAACCCAGAGCTGGCGGGCAAGCCGGTGATCATCGGCGGGGGGCGGCGCGGCGTTGTTTCCACCGCCTGCTACGTCGCGCGCATTCGTGGCGTCCGGTCCGCGATGCCGATGTTCAAAGCGCTGAAGCTCTGCCCGGATGCGGTGATCGTCAAACCCCGCATGGAGGCCTACGTCGAGGCCTCTCGCGCGATCCGCAAGATGATGGAAGAACTCACCCCCTCCATCGAACCCCTCTCACTTGATGAGGCTTTTCTCGACATGACCGGCACCGCGCGCCTGCATGGCCACCCGCCAGCCGTCATGCTCGCGCGCCTCGTCAAGCGGATGAAGGACGAGCTTGGCCTGACGGGCTCCATCGGCCTCAGCCACAACAAGTTCCTGGCCAAGGTCGCCTCGGACCTCGACAAGCCCCACGGCTTTTCCATCATCGGGAAGGAAGAAACCGTCGACTTCTTGCGCCCGAAACCTGTCAAACTGATCTGGGGCGTGGGTGCCGTCACGCAAGAAGCACTGGAAAAGGCCGGCATCCGCACCTTTGCCGATCTGCACCGCTGGGAAAAGGACGACCTTTTCGCCCGTTTCGGCGGCATGGGCGAACGGCTTTGGTATCTGGCGCGCGGCGAAGACCGCCGCCGCGTCTCGGCCCATGAGCCGGTCAAATCCATCTCCAAGGAAACCACCTTCGGCGAAGACACTGCCGATCCTGACATTCTGGACGGCCACCTGTGGCGTCTCTCCGAACAGGTCTCGGCCCGCGCCAAAGCCAAGGGGCTTGCCGGGCGCGTGGTCACCCTCAAGATCAAGCGCGGTGACTTCAAGACACTGACACGCCGTGTCTCGCTCTATGATCCCACGCAGCTTGCTGACCGCATCTATCGCCACGCCCGTGCGCTTTTTGACCAGTTGGAGGACCCCGGCCCTTTCCGCCTTATCGGCTGCGGGATTTCTGATCTCAGCGCTGCCGAAGGCGCGGACCTTGAAGGTGATCTGCTTGACCCCCATGCAGAGCAGCGCAGCAAAGCCGAGCGCGCAACAGACAGCATCCGCGACCGTTTCGGCAACAAGGCCATCGTGAAGGGCCGCGCCCTGCGTTAATCCAGAGCGCAGAGCGACCGAAAGCGCGCCATCGCCCGCGTTGCCTGTGCCGCAATCTCTTGCTCTCTGGGTGCAGCCATTGTCCCGATCACCCGCCTGATTTGCTGATCTCCCACGAGGAGGTGCAAAAACAGCTGCCCCACGTCCTCTTCCGATTGCTGTATCTCACCTTTCCTTGCGGCGTCCTCCAGAACCCGCTGGATCAGGGGCAACACATCCTCCCGCCCACCTTTCGCAAGCAATTGGCCAAGGGCACCTGTCGGGTCAGATGCCGCCGCGCGGTTCAGCAGGATGGCCCTGTCACTCAGCAGCATACCCAGCAGAATTGGTGCCAGCCGACCAAGCGCCTCAAGCGGTGCCACATCTTCCTGCAGCGCCTCGGTCAGCAAGGCGCGCACCTCCGCTGCATTCCGCCGCACCATGCTTTCGAAAAGGCCGTTCTTGTCACCGTACCAACGGTACATGGTTTCGTTCGACGCCTTCGCGGCCTTGGCAATCGCCAGCATCGATGTGCCCTCAAACCCGTGTTCGGCAAAAAGGGCGTAAGCCACGGCCTCAATTTCGGCCATGCGTGCATCGCGCTTCTCCGTCCGCATCAAAACCTCATTCAAACAGCTTGACAATTATCCGTACATCAAAGTACGGATATGTAAAGGCGTACACTAATGTACGATTATTTGGAGACTGTCATGACCCACGTCACAACACCCCTCGCTCTGCTCAGCCTGATCCTCGCTGCCGCGCTCTTCGGGTTCTTCTACGCTTGGGTGTGCTCCACCATGTGGGGGTTGGATGCCGCCGACCCACGTGTGGCGATTGAAGCCATGCAGGCCATGAACGCCTCCGTGCGCAACGCCGTCTTTGCCCCGGCATTCTTCGGAACGTCCGTACTGCTGTTGATCACAACCCTCTGCCTGCGCATGGCGGATCAGCCTGCAGCAAGCCTCTGGTTCGGCATCGCCACCCTGTTGGTCGCATTCCTGGGCGTCGTCCTGACGATGGTGATCAATGTCCCCATGAACGAGGCACTGGCCGAGGTCAGCGTGCCAGACGACATCGACGCCGCCCGCGAAATCTGGATGGACTATTCACCCAGATGGCAATTCTGGAACCAGATGCGCACGCTTGCCACTGGCGTTGCAGTGCTTTGCATCGGGATCGGACTGCTGAAAATGTAGAGGATGCCAGTCGGCTATTCCGCCGCCAACGGCACACGGCCCTGCCCAATCTGCGCCACCTCCGCTACGACCTGCCGCAGCGCACGTTGCACATCATCAAACGCACCATTGGGGCGGATCAGCGTCTCGTTCATATAGAGCGACCGATCAATCTCGACCTGCACCGCATGCTGTCCACGCGACGGCCGTCCGTAGGCCTGCGTGATATAGGCCCCCGCGAACGGCGTGTTCCGGGTCACCACGAAACCGGCGGCGGCAAAAGCCGCCTCAACCCGGTCCACCACATCTCCGCTGGCCGCCGCGCCAAACCGGTCACCCAACACGATGTCTGGCCGTTTCATCCCCGACCGCGCAACCCCATCCATCGCCTCATGCGGCATCGAATGGCAATCCACCAGAACCGCCTGCCCATGGCGCAGATGCGCAGCGTCCAGCAGGGCCTGCAACTTGGCATGATAGGGCTTCCAATAGTTCTCGATACGCCGCTCGGCCTCCACCGCCGTCAGCTTGCCGCGATAGATCGCGCGCCCATTGGCGACCACGCGGGGGATCACACCCAGACCGCTGGCGATGCGCGGGTTGTGCCCCTTGCGGCGCACCCCTTCGATCAATGCCGGGTCCAGCTCGTCATAAGCACGGTTGAGATCGACAAAGGAACGCGGCGCACCTGCCTTGATGAAGGCCGCCCCGAAATGCGGCGCGCAATCAAAGAGTTGATCAACAAAGGCATCTTCAGATGATCGGATCGCACGCTCATCCAGAACCGAGGTGCGCAGGAACGTATGCGGATAATCCCGCCCGGAATGGGGCGAGGCAAAAACAACGCAAGAACGCATTGCTTGCGGCAGAATCGTCTCATAAGCGTGTTTGGGCATCCGCGTTCCCTTCGCCCTTGGGTATAGCGCACATTGGGGGAATGCCAAAACCCCCTTGATCCCCTTGCCGACTCCTTTTATAGCACCGCAACGGCGCGGTCTTTCGCGCCCCATTTTCGTTTTGGGGCCAGAAAATCGCATCGCCATAGTGGGTGATTAGCTCAGCGGTAGAGCACTTCGTTGACATCGAAGGGGTCACTGGTTCGATCCCAGTATCGCCCACCACCGAATTCACCGGCCCTCGCAGGCCCGACCGAAACCGGCGCTGGTTCGCGCCAAGACATGGATGGAGATGGACATGAAAGTTCGCAATTCGCTCCGCTCGCTCAAGAACCGGCACCGTGACTGCCGCGTTGTGCGTCGCAAAGGCCGCGTTTACGTGATCAACAAGACGCAGCGCCGGTTCAAAGCCCGCCAGGGCTGAGCCAACAGCAAGTTTCAATGAA
Organism: uncultured Sulfitobacter sp.; assembly: GCA_964447345.1. GTDB lineage: Bacteria > Pseudomonadota > Alphaproteobacteria > Rhodobacterales > Rhodobacteraceae > Sulfitobacter. The sequence continues at coordinate 4,441 of CAYUSM010000183.1, forward strand.
AAGCCGCTCCATTCGGGGCGGCTTTTTCGTTTCCCGGTCTCAGCCGCAGGGCCGCAGCCGCACCTCGTAACGTGGCACGCGGATCACCTGTCCCAGATCCCTGCGCGCCGCTTCCCGCGCCCGGTCGCGTTCCCGCTCCACAGAAGTCCGGACCTGCTGGCTGCGCGCCAGACGATCGACCACGGTCTCCTCTTCAAGCTTGGGCACCAAGGGGCGTTCTTTGGGCCGCCATGCGCGTGTAAGCGTTGCGGGATGACCCGCGACGAGGGCGCCCGCCACACCCGGCACATAAACAACATGCACGGTCTGACAAATCTCGGTGGGCGCAAGCCAAGACGCTTCTTCGCCACGCGCCAATGATGTCAGGTCCACAACGTGACCGGTCTTGGTTGCCAGCCCTTTGACGCCAAACGCCAAGGGGTCCGACAGCGCGATAAACTGCGTGTCGCTGCCCTCACCAAACAGCAGTTGTTCACCCTGCCAAACGCTTCCGGAGGCAAAGCGCAGATTGAAGGTTCCCGGCGGCACCAGCACGCGAAAGAACGTACCTCCTTCAATGTAAGCCGCCAGTGCCGCATCGCCCGTCTCTGCGTGTTGAAGTTGAAGGTAGTAGTCCGCGCCCGGTGCCGTCTTGATCCGCAGCGGAAATACAGCGGGCAATCCTGTCTTGTTCCACATCAGTCCAGGCTTGACCGGGGCAGGCTCCTGGGCTGCGACCAGACCGGCCATCATCGAAAGCAGAGCGGCCAGCAATAGCCCCAGCCACGGACCGCCGTCATGTCCTGTCATAGACTTGCGCATCAGACCTGCTCCACTCACCACCATCCCGCCTTACTCAAACCTCAGATATCCACTGTTCCTTCAATAACAACCGTTGTCGCGCCACCAATCAGGACATCATCACCACGCTGCGTGACATGCACACGCCCGGCGCAGCCAAGCGCTGTGCCCTGCGCGATCACCAGTTCATCGGACAGACGCCCTTCGGCCTTTAGCCAAACCGCGATGGCGGCATTCATGGAGCCGGTGATCGGGTCCTCAACCGCCAGTGACGCCGGTGTCAGGTTCCGCGTCTCGTAATCAGCCTCTGCGCCATCCGGATGCCGACCCATGACGCTCACCCCGGCAAATTCCGGCAGTGAAACCGCCCGCGCATCAAGCGACAGCACCCGCGCCGCATCAGCAAGTTCCAGCAAATGCCGCTCTACGCCATTGTCCAGCGTCACCGCAGCCCGCACTTCTTCTGCTGCGATGCCAAGCGCATCACATATCCGCTGCCGCTCCCCCTCATGCATCGGCGCCATCGTCGTTGGCGGGGCCACAAATGCCGGAACTCTGCCGCTCAAATCTATCTCCACAAGGCCAATCGCACATTCCTGTAACACCCGCCCTTCATCGCGTGGCTTGCCACCCGCATGCAGCCAAGCCGCACAGCTGCCCAGCGTCGGGTGGCCCGCAAATGGCATTTCGCGTGTGGGAGAGAATATGCGCACCGCGTAATCCGCCGCGCTGTCTGAGGGTGGAAACAGAAACGTCGTCTCGGCCTGGTTGGTCCAGACCGCAAAGCGCTGCATTTCCTCTGCACTCAACCCCTCGCCATCCAATACCACCGCCAGACCATTGCCGCGCAAGGGCTCGTCACTGAACACATCACATTGAATGAACCGCCTGCGCATCTTTCGCCTGCCTAACTGAACTCACTTCTGGCCCCCGCCACGTCTGAAACGAATGTCACAGTTTGCGGACCTGCGCATCTTTGCACTGGAAGTCGCTGCGGCAAAGCCCCACCTTAACCGTCAATCTGAAAGGTGGAGGCCTCCTCTGCCCCTCGACAACAAAGGAAGACACCATGGCCGACAGCACTGAATATGAACCCCCAAAAGTCTGGACATGGGATGCAGAGAGCGGCGGACGCTTTGCCAACATCAACCGCCCCATCGCTGGCCCGACATCGGAAAAGGACCTGCCGGTCGGCAAACACCCCTATCAGCTTTATTCACTGGCTACGCCCAACGGCGTGAAGGTGACCGTACTTCTCGAAGAACTGCTGGAAGCTGGCCACAAGGGCGCGGAATACGACGCATGGCTGATCAACATCATGGAGGGGGATCAGTTCACCTCCGGCTTTGT
>CAYUSM010000184.1:0-6529 GCA_964447345.1 uncultured Sulfitobacter sp.
GGTTCGTTGCATTTGTAGACAAGACGCGCCTGCAGGTGGTCCTGCATGTTCTTGCCGACACCCTGCAGGTCCTTGCGCACCTCGATGCCGTGCTCTGACAGTTGATCTGCTTCGCCGATGCCGGACAGCATCAGAAGCTGGGGTGAATTGATGGCACCGCCCGACAGGACGATTTCGCGGTTCGCGGTGACCGTCACTTCCTTGCCGCCGCGGTCGGTGTAGCTGACGCCTGTTGCCCGGCCCTCTTCGATGATGACGCGGTCAACCTGCGCATGGGTGACGATCTGCAGGTTGGGGCGTTTCTTGACCGGGTTGAGATAGGCCACGGCAGCACTGCAGCGGCGTCCGTTGCGGGAGGTCAGCTGGAAGAAACCGACACCTTCCTGGTCTTTGCCGTTGTAATCCGGGTTGAAGGGGTACCCGGCGGCCTGGGCGGCGGCGACCCATGCCTCGGTGATCGGGCGCTGGATGCGCATGTTTGATACCGACAGCGGGCCCTGATCGCCATGAAATTCATCCGCACCGCGTTCGTTCCGCTCTGCCCGTTTGAAGAGCGGCAGGACATCGTCCCAGCCCCAGCCCGTGTTTCCCATCTGACGCCAGCGGTCATAGTCCTGCGGCTGACCACGCACGTAAAGCAGACCGTTGAGTGAGGAAGAGCCGCCGAGCACCTTGCCGCGCGGCCATTCGATGGAGCGTCCGTTGAGGCCCGGATCAGGTTCCGTTTTGTAGCACCAGTCCACGGATGGATTGTGGATCGTCTTGAAGTATCCGACGGGGATGTGAATCCACGGGTTGAGGTCTCGTCCGCCCGCTTCGAGCAGAATCACCTTGTTCTTTGGGTCGGCACTAAGCCGATTGGCCACCACGCAGCCGGCAGAGCCGGCTCCGACCACAATATAATCCGCGTTCATCTGACGATTCCTCCACCCGGTTGAAGAAAATTCTATACAGATGCTCAGATTCAAGCTAGTGTTTTTTGAAACTACAAGTCTCATTAATTGACACTCATGCATCTAACGGGAGGAACCAGCATGAAAGTACAAGACAAACTCAAAGGCATTTCGCGGCGCGATCTGTTCCGATTGGCGGGCCAGTACGGCATGTCATCCACATTGCTGGCGGCAGGCAGCTTTGGCGGCGCGATGAGCCTGGCCAACCTGGCGACGGCGGCAGAATCGACCTACGAGAAGCGTTTCGCCAAAGAGCCGAAGTTCACCTTCAAGTTCGGTGCTGCGGGCTTTAACCAGCGTAACCTCTTGATTGAACGGGCAGGTTGCCTTGAATTCGCCCGCGATCTGGAAAGCCGGACCGATGGTGAAATCCGGGTCGAGTTCATCGGTGACAACCAGATTTGTGGTCAGACATCCTGTGTCGAAAAGACCCAGCAGGGCATCGTTGATATCTATGCGGCATCCACGCAGAACTCTGCCGGTGGTGCGCCTTATCTGAACGTGCTGGACTATGCGTACATGTTCCCGTCCCGCGCGGCGCAGTACTACTTTATGTACCACCCCGATTCGCAAAAGCTTCTGCGGGAGCCCTATGAGAAGCGTCACGGGCTGAAATTCCTGTTCACCCACGCCGAACTTCGCGGCATCCAGTTGGGTCTGGCCTGGGAAGATCGGGACACCGTGACCTCCATCGAACAGCTGTTCGGCACCAAGAACCGCGTGACAGGCACGCAGTTGGGTCGTATCGCGATGCAGGCGCTGAACCTCAACCCGGTGCCAGTGGCCTGGGAAGAAACACTTGATGGTCTCAAGCAGGGCCTGATCGACGGGGCCGAGACCTGGGCGTCTGCCGTGGCCTACGCCAACATGTCGCCTGTTGTCTCTCAGTCCGTCGACCTGCGCTTCTTCTGCGGGACAGAGCACACGGCGATGTCCGCCTCTGCCTTCGACAGCCTGGGTGGCGAGTTGCAGGATGCGGTTATGGAATCTGCGTACTTCACACAGGTTCACGTGCAGGCGGCGAACGAAGCGGCGCTGGTCAACACCGTGGGTGCATCCAACCCGCAGGCACCTGGCACCATCTTTGCCGAGAACAACGTGCGGGTTGCCGATCTGGGCGACGACCAGATCAAGATGGCCGAAGAGATGTGTTCGCCCGAATTCCAGCCGCAGCTCTGGGAAGAGTGGCGCGAGCGTCTCAACGGTTGGTCCGGCGGTCTGGACACTTACCAGGAGATCTACAACATCGCGCGGGAAATCCCCAAGGATACGCTGGCGGAGAATGTTGAACCACGTCGCTGGTGGAAAGCCTGATCATAATCGGATTAGACTAAGAACAAGGTCGGCCCTTATCCGGGCCGATCTTCACACATCGGGTCGTTGGAGGACGGCCTACCATGTCTTGGGGAGGGGACCGTCATGTCTATCATGGCTGACGTCGGCACGATCATCGGGTCAACACTGACCGGTGATATTACTTTTTCTACAGTTCAGGCTTATCGGTCACCGGCGGCATGGTACGTGTTTGCGCCGCTGACGTTGCTTGGCGGTTTGTTGGTTTATTGGATTTACCAGAAGGTGCCATTTCTGGACCGGCATCTGGAACGGACCATCGTGGTCTGGACCTATATTGTCATTGCGCTGATCATCTTTGTCGGTGTTTTGCAGCGTTTCGGTCCGAATCTTTGGTGGTTCCCCGAAGCCTGGGCCGGTCAGGCCGCGTGGTCGACGACCATTCCGCCGCTCCTGTTCATGGTGATGGCCTGGTATGGCTGCGCCTTTAACGTGCGCCTGCGCACGCACCTCAGTTTCAACGAGTTCCGGTCCAAGATGCCGCCCAAGGGGCAGGTTGCCGTGCTGATCATGGATGCGGCCCTTTGGATGGGGTTCTGCATCATCGTGATTACGACGACGGCGCGGGTCACCGTTAACTCTTACGACAACTTCCAGATCGTTCTGGGAACGGACAACCTGATGCAATGGAAGTTCCTGATCACCGTGCCCATCGCGTTCCTGCTGATGGCCGGGCGCGTCTGGGAGAACTTTTTCGACGATATCAAGAAGTATCGCGCGGGCGAGCCTCTGATTGAGCAAGCTGTCATCGGGGGGGATGTGTGATGACTGACGGTACGCTGATTACACTGATCTCTCTCGGGGTCACGATGCTTTTCATGCTGGGCGTGCCCGTCCTACTGGTGATCTTTTACTGGGTTGTCGGATGCTCATTTGTGATGGGGCTGACGCTTGATAACACCGGGGCCGAGTTGATGAACGTCTTCAACAAAGGCTTTGCGCTCTTGGCGATGCCGCTCTTTATCCTGACAGGTGACCTGATCAACAAATCAGGGATTGCGCGACGGCTTTCGAACTTTGCCTATGCCTGTCTTGGCTGGCTCAGGGGCGGTCTGGCGATGGCGTCCATCGGGGCTTGCGGTCTCTTTGCTGCGATCTCGGGCTCCAACTCTGCCACGACGGCGACCATTGGTTCGATGCTGCATCCGGAAATGGTCAAAGGCGGCTATGACGAGCGCTTCTCTGCTGCGACAGCGGCGGCGGGTGGTACGGTGGGGATCATCATCCCGCCGTCGATCATCTTTATCGTCTACGGCTTCTTGATGAACCTGCCGATCTCGGACCTCTTTATCGCGGGCATCGTGCCCGGGTCGCTGATGGTGCTGGCGATGATGATCATGTGTTTCATCGTCTGCTACATCAACAAGTGGGGTTTCCTGATCACCCTGTCACCCTGGCGGGTGTTCAAGACGGCGGTCGGTGCCTGGCTTGGCTTCTTTGCCATCGGTCTGGTGCTCTGGGGCATTTACACCGGCAAGTTCTCACCCACAGAAGCGGCGGGTGTGACGGTGGGCTTCTGTATCATCGTGGGCCTGATCTCTTACCCGTTGAACAAGCTGATGAAGAACGACCCCGAAGCATCGGTTGAGGATAAGTCGCTTGCCTCCATGGTGGTGGTCGAAGGGTTCAAACCCTTGGAGATCCCTTCCATTGTGGTCCGGTCTGCACAGATCACCGGCATTCTTGCGCCGCTGATCGCTGTGTCGGTGGTGATGCAGCAAATCCTGTCGCTTCTGGGTGCACAGCAGGTGATCGGCGGCTTCGTGACGGGCATGGGCGGATACTATCCGGTGCTCTTTACCGCGATGGCCATCGTCTTTGTGTCTGGGATGATCCTGGAATCGCTGCCGGTGACAATCATCCTTGCGCCCATTCTTGCGCCGATTGCACATTCGGTGGGCGTTGACCCCATTCAGTTTGCGGTGATCTTCCTTGTGGGTGCGTCGATTGGTTTCATCACGCCACCTTACGGTTTGAACCTATACGTGGCCTCTGGGGTGACGGGCGTGCCGTATTTCAGGTTGCTGCGTTACGCCACGATGTACCTGTTGTCGCTGGTGATTGTGTGGTTCTGTGTGGCGATCTTCCCATCGCTGTCGAGCACGCTGCTTCCGGGGGGCTACTTGTTTGAACTCTTGTCAGGATTAGGGGGTTAACCCTATGACCCCTGCAAGGTGACCTGAACCGGAGACGAATCTGCCAATGCCCGACGCGAGTACTCAAGAGAAAGCGATACCAACCAATCTCAGGTTGCTCCTGCTTCTCGAAGAGGTGGCCCGCGTCGGGGTGCCGCTGACACCGACGGCGGCAAACGAAGTGCTGGGATTGCCGAAGCCAACGGTGCATCGGCTGTTCCACCGCCTGGAAGAAGAAGGCTTCTTGCAGCGCGACATCGACGGGCGGTCCTACTCTCCCGGTCAGCGGCTGCGCAAACTGTCGGTGAATGTGCTGTCCTCAACACGTTTGCGGACTGTCCGACTGGCGGTGCTGAACGCACTGACGGAGGATGTGGGCGAGACCTGCAACCTCGCGACACCTGAGCGCGACGGGATGATCTACATCGACCGGGTTGAAACGAAGTGGCCGTTGCGCATCCAACTGCCTGTCGGCACCACGGTCCCGTTTCATTGCACGGCCAGCGGCAAGATGTACCTGTCATCGCTGCCGCCGCGGAACCTGTCCAAGTATCTGTCAAACGCCATTCTGGATGCGCATACGCCACACACGCTGACCGATCCGGACGAGATCGTGGCGGAGATCGAGCGGGTGCGTCAGAACGACTTTTCGACCGACAACGAGGAATTCATGGAAGGGATGGTCGCGATTGCCGTGCCGATCCGTGATGACCTGGGCCGGTTGATGTCCACCTTATCGGTGCATGCGCCGATTCAACGGATCAGTCTGGATGAGCTGAAGGGGCATTTGGAGCGCCTGCGCGGGGCTGCCAATGACCTAGCTGAGATGATGCTGCGCTGAGCCGCGCATCCAGCCGTCTTCGAACACAATCTGTTCCACACCTGCCAGACGTTTGATGCGTTCAAGTTCGCCTTCAAAGGCGGCCTGCCGCGCCTTGCCCCAGCGGGTTTTGCCTTCGGTCCAAAGCGCACGGACACGGAGGGTATCCTGGTCTCGAAAGGCCTTCATGTCGACCCGGCCGACCAGCTTGTCACCCTGCAGGATCGGGAAGACGTAATAGCCGAAAGTGCGTTGGGGTTCCGGGACAAAGACCTCGATCCGGTAGTGGAACCCAAAAAGCCGTTCGGCACGTTTGCGGTCGCGCAAGGCCGGGTCAAACGGGCTGAGGATGCGGAGGCGGTTTGTCGGCTCGATGGTCAGGGACGGGTCCTGGTCAAGGCCGGGTCGGGCGTAGGCGAGTTTCGTGCTGCCATCGGTCCCTGCAATCAGGACTTGCTCCAACCGTCCTGCGGCCTCTTCAGCGATACACCAGTCCTTGGCTTCGGCGGGCGTGATATGCGCCCAGAAGGCGGCAATTTCTCCATGCGTGGCAAAACCCAGCCGCGCAAGCGCTTGATCGCAGCACCAGTTGATGCTTTCCGCGGCTTTGGGTGCATTCGCGACATCGCACAGTCCCTGTTCCAATACGCGTTCTGTCAGGTCGTAGCGTTTCTTGAACCCATCCCGTCCCACGACGCAAAGTGCGCCGCTGCGCCAGAGGTACTCCAGCGCGGTTTTGGACGGATGCCAGTCCCACCAGCCGCCGGAACCGCGCGCTTCGTCTTTCCCGACGTCAGAAGAAGACACCGGACCATGTTCGCGGATTTGGTCGAGCACCACCTGAAACTGCTTTTCAAACCCGTCGCGGCGGTCCTTGCTCCAGCGTGACTTAAGCCGTTCTGCGTCGCGTTGCCTGCGCAGATGCCAATGCGGGTAGAAATCCAGCGGGATGACGGCTGCGTCATGGGTCCAGTGCTCAAAGAGACGCCCGTGTTTTTCGTAAAGGGTTTTCAGCGCGCGGGGGCGATAGCGCGGTCTGCGCGAAAAGAGGATGAGGTCATGGGCGCGCGCGACAGTGTTGATGCTGTCGAGTTGTACGAAGCCCAGGCTGTGGATCATCGCCAGCAGCTCATCGCCCGCGGCAGCGCCTTGCGGGGCCTCGGACAGGCGGTGGCGGTCGAGAAAGATGCGCCGTGCCTCGGCGTTCGACAGTGTCAGCATCAGCGGCGATGACGGCGCAGCGTGTCTCCGAAGGACAGGGTGGGCGT
>CAYUSM010000185.1:0-6490 GCA_964447345.1 uncultured Sulfitobacter sp.
GGGTCCTTGATCCCCATCTCAGTCAGACGCGCCACCAGTTTCGGCGGCAGGTCCATCATATCAAAATCGCTCATATATCTACTTTCTCACGCACGAGGCTCTCCCGCACGCATCATTCTTGGGCGCGGTCATGCGCCTTGGGTGGGTTGCGCGAAAGCGGATCGCAGCCGCAGGCCATATGCCCAAGGCTGTCCGTCGCGCTTGGCCCCACGCGTGATCTTGGGAACATCAGCGGGCCTTTCTCGCGGGTCTTAAGGGCATGAAGCCCGGCCCGGTCCTGCTCACGCGGCAGAAGGCTTCGCTTGAGGGTCACATGGGGCACGGGCGGGCATAAGTCAACCATAGGGGCCAAAACCCGGTGGCACCGCTGCCAAAAGGACGCTACATCGGGGGACCATTCGACCCCGGGGGCTGGCCCATGACCAAAACCATCATCAAACGCTGCGAGGATATGGGCCTGCGCATGACCGGCCAACGCCGGACGATCGCCAAGGTGATCGAGGACAGCGAGGACCACCCGGATGTTGAAGAGCTGTTCAAGCGCGCGTCCGCACTGGATGCAGGCATCTCCATCGCAACAGTCTACCGCACGGTAAAGCTCTTTGAAGAGGCAGGCATTCTGGACAAGCTCGAATTCGGCGATGGCCGCGCACGCTACGAAGACGCGGAACGGGATCACCACGATCACCTCATCGACCTCAACTCAGGCGAAGTGATCGAATTTGTCGATGCCGAGATCGAAGCCCTGCAGGAGAAAATCGCCCAGAAACTGGGATACGACCTGCGCGGCCACCGGCTTGAACTGTATGGCGTCCCGATCAAGAAGTCGGACAGCTAGGCCTCTTTGCGCTCTGTCCGCGCCAGCATGGCAGGCAGCAAAAACGTCAGCACAAACAGCCGTGCAATATGGCAAGCCGCCACAAACCCCGGCACAACACCCAAGACAGCACCCATGGCGATCATCGTCTCAAGCCCCCCGGGCGCAAAAGCCACAAGCACATGTGCCACCGGCATGCCCAAGGCCCAGGCGACGGGAATCGCCGCAACACCCGCAAATCCGACCGCGACCAGCGTGACCGTCAGCCCCGCCGCCAGCCCCTTGCGGAGGTCGCCAAAGCTCAGCCCCGAAAAGCGCGTTCCGATAAGCGCGCCCAACACCAGATAGGCAGGCAAAATCAGCCACTCGGGCAGCACCCCCGGCGAGGTTTCCGTCAAATGACCCAAAGCCGAGGTCACCATCGCCCCCATCAGCAAGGGCGCAGGCACGGAAAGCCGTACAAAAACCAGACCGACCGCACCACCCACCGCCGCGAGGATCACCAACTGAGGGATCGCCATGACCTCTCCTTGCGGCGCGATGTTGGCAGAAACCTCGATGCCCATCGCCAAGGCAAGAAACGGCACCACGATGGTCAGACAGAGGAGCCGCACCGATTGCGTGATCGAAATCCGCGCAAGATCTGCCCCCATATCCGCAGCAATCGCGACAACAAAGCTCAGGTGCCCCGGCGCAGAGGCCAAAAGCGCCGCACGCGGCCCAAACCCGAAGAAACGCCCCAGAATGGCCCGACAAGTCACAAGGATCGCCCACATCACGATGGCCATAAACGCAAAGGCCAGCGGCCAGCGAACCATTGCCGCCAGCGCGTCGGAATCGAACCCGGCACCAACCGCCAGACCCAGCACGACAAAACACACATCGCGGATGCGGGGGGACACGCCAGTACGCAACCCGGCTAGCGCCGCCAAGGATACCGCAACCGCTGGCCCCAGCAACATGTAGACAGGGGCCGACAGCGCCCAGCCCACAAGCGCGCCTATTGCGCCGACCGCCACGGTCAACGCGGTCTCTTTCAGGCTTGAGGTCAATAGCTTGGCTTGCATGGCAGCCCTGCTATCACCCCCACTTGCTCTTGTCTGTCAAAACCGTCATGCCCGGGCACAGCAGTTGAACCAAGGACACTTCATGGACAACTTTCGCGGCGCGGCACTCATGGTGCTGTCCATGCTGGGCTTTGCGCTTGAGGATATGTTCATCAAGCTTCTCGCCGATGCGGTCAGCGTGGGCCAGATTCTGACAATGCTGGGTATCGGCGGCTCAGCAGTCTTTGGCGCAATCGTGCTGCTTCAACGCCAGCCCCTGTTTTCGCGCACCATGCTGTCCGGCCCCATCGCGCTCCGCGCGATAGGCGAGGTGGTTGGCACCATCGGTTTTGTCAGCGCCATCGTGCTGACCCCCATCTCCAGCGCCTCCGCGATTTTGCAAGCCACCCCGCTGGCGGTCACACTGGGTGCAGCCCTCTTTCTGGCCGAACCCGTGGGTTGGCGCCGGTGGAGCGCGATTATCGTGGGCCTTTTTGGCGTGCTGTTGATCATCCGCCCCGGCATGGAAAGTTTCTCCATCCTCTCCCTGCTTGCCGTTCTGGGGGTCCTCGGTCTGGCCACAAGGGACATCGCGACACGGCGGATACCAGGCTCGATATCCACTATGCAGCTCAGCTTTCTGGGGTTTGTGGTGATTATCCCGTCCGGCCTGATTCTCATGCAGGCAACAGGCAGCACCTTTACCGCCTTCAACGGGATCGAATGGACCTATTTCCTGAGCGGCCTCACCATCGGCCTTTTCGCGTATTATGCCATCGTCGCGGCGATGCGCGTCGGCGAAGTCAGCTTCGTCACCCCATTCCGCTACGCCCGGCTGCTCTTTGCGCTGATCATCGGAGTCGTGATCTTTGGCGAATCCCCTGACACGCTGACCTTGGTCGGCGCTGCCATCATCGTGGCTTCAGGCATCTACACGGTCTGGAGAGAGCGCCGCATTGGCGTGATCACCTGACAATCGCGCATTCCGCCATCCCGGACCTTTCCCCCCGGCCCCGGCCCTAGTAAGAAGCGCGCAAAAGCATTCGAAAGGGTCATGCCATGAGCACCATCGTCGACATCCACGCCCGCGAAATCCTCGACAGCCGGGGTAATCCCACTGTCGAAGTAGATGTGATCCTCGAAGACGGCACCATGGGCCGGGCTGCGGTCCCCTCTGGTGCTTCAACCGGTGCCTATGAAGCCGTTGAAAAACGCGACGGCGACAAGGCGCGCTACATGGGCAAAGGCGTGCTGGAAGCCTGTGCCGCCGTAAACGGAGAAATCGCCGAGGCGCTCGTCGGCATCGACGCCACCGAACAGGTCGAGATCGACGAGATCATGATCGAGCTTGACGGTACCGACAACAAATCCCGCCTCGGCGCCAACGCGATCCTCGGCGTCTCCCTCGCCGCTGCGAAAGCAGCCGCTGACTATTGTACCCAACCGCTCTACCGCTATGTCGGCGGCACCTCTGCCCGCATCCTGCCCGTCCCGATGATGAACATCATCAACGGCGGCGAACATGCCGATAACCCGATCGACATTCAGGAATTCATGATCATGCCCGTGGCGGCCGAGAACATCCGCGAAGCCGTGCGGATGGGCTCCGAGGTCTTCCACACGCTCAAGAAAGAGCTTTCCGCTGCCGGTCTTTCCACCGGCATCGGCGACGAAGGCGGCTTCGCACCCAACATCAGCTCCACCCGTGACGCACTTGATTTCATTCTGAAATCAGTCGAAAAAGCCGGATACAAACCCGGCGAGGAAATCTACCTCGCCCTTGATTGCGCGGCAACCGAATACTTCAAGAACGGCAAGTATGAACTTGCAGGCGAAGGAAAATCCCTGACAAGCGCCGAAAACGTCGACTACCTCGCCGCACTCGTCGCCGACTACCCCATCATCTCTATCGAGGACGGCATGTCCGAAGACGACTGGGACGGCTGGAAAGCCCTCACCGACAAGCTGGGCGACAAGGTGCAGCTGGTGGGCGATGACCTCTTTGTCACCAACCCTGCCCGTCTTGCCGACGGCATCGCCAAGGGCTCGGCCAATTCCATGCTGGTCAAGGTCAACCAGATCGGCAGCCTTACTGAGACCCTGAAAGCCGTCGATATGGCCCACCGCGCAGGCTTTACCAACGTGATGTCCCACCGCTCCGGCGAGACCGAGGACGCCACCATCGCGGACCTTGCCGTGGCCACCAACTGCGGCCAGATCAAGACGGGCTCGCTGGCCCGCTCCGACCGGTTGGCGAAATACAACCAGCTGATCCGCATTGAAGAAATGCTGGGCGAGACAGCCGAATACGCAGGCCGTAGCATCCTGAAATGAGAGCATCTGCGGCCAACGGACCGCTGCAGATCAACACCGGACGACGACCAAGAGACGCGGTACGATGACGGACATCACTCTTCGTGAGGCCAGAAATGCCCAGGACATGGACGCTGTGCGCCAGCTCTGCTGGGCTTACCACAGCTTCCTGCTGCACAATTCCGCCATCGACCGCGACATCACCGAAACCTTTTACCCACGGCCCAAATACGAGGCGCTGATGGCAGACCTGCCGCAGGTCCACGCGCGGCCAAAGGGCATCATTCTGCTTGCCGAGGACGGCGACGGAACACCTGTGGGGTGCGGCATGTCCCAGGACCTTGGCCAAGGCATGTCAGAGATCAAACGTGTCTTCGTCGCCGACGCCGCCCGGGGCAAGGGCGTCGCCCGCAAGATCTGCACTACACTGATCGATCAGGCGCGTGCAGACGGTTTCAACAAAATCGTCCTCGACACCTCCAAGCAGCTAGCGGCTGCGCAAATCCTCTACGACCGCCTTGGCTTTGCCCAACGCGGACCGTACCAGCCCATCCCGCAAGACATTCTGCCGCAGCTGATGTTCTACGAACTGCCCCTATGACCGCTGACGACATCATTGCTCACCTCAACCTTGCGCCGCACCCCGAAGGCGGCCACTACCGCCAGACATGGGTTGCCGAAAATGACGGCCGCCCCACCGGCACCTGCATCTACTTCCTGCTCAAAGCGGGCGAGCGCAGCCATTGGCACCGTGTCGATGCGACCGAGATCTGGCTCTATCACACAGGCGCCCCCCTGATCCTCAGCATCGCGGAAACCGAGGCTGGTCCGGCAAAGGACAATCTGCTGACCCCGGACCTCAATCAGGGGGCACCCCAGATCATCGTGCCCGAAAATCACTGGCAAGCGGCTGCCAGCACCGGGGACTTTACGCTCGTCAGCTGCACGGTCTCCCCTGGCTTTACCTTCGAGGGGTTTGCGCTCGCCGCGCCTGACATGGACATCCCGCGCTGACCCTTGCCAAGGGCGACCCGTGCCGGTCCAATGGGTTCATGGACCACACGGCCTTCATTGCCACCCTCAGCCCCGCGCGCAAGTCAGCACTGCACCGCCGCTCCAATGCCAAAGGCCTGCGCCATCTCGCAGGCCATTTGGGCGCACTCCTTGCGATGGGGCTCTACATCGCCTTGCAAGGTCCGCTCTGGGGGCTGCTGCTTCTGCCCTATGGCATTGCCATGGTGTTTCTCTTCACGCTGAGCCACGAGTGCACCCATTCGACGCCCTTCAGGCACCCGCGTCTCAGCGACGTGGTTGGTCACGCCGTCTCGCTCCCGCTGATGCTGCCCTTTACATGGTTTCGATACTTCCACCTGGCCCATCACAAGTGGACCAATGATCCAGATCAGGACCCAGAGCTTGCAGGCGGGGGCCGCCCCGAAACATGGCCTGCCTATTTGCTCTACCTCAGCGGTTGGGGCTATTGGTCGGGCAACGCCCGCACCCTCTGGACAAACGCGTTGGGCAAGATCAAGGCACCCTACCTCCCCGCCCGCAAACACCCCCAGATGCGCCGCGAAGCCCGCATCCTGCTGGCGCTCTATGCCCTCCTTGCCGTGTCGCTGTTCTACAGCCCCCTCGCGCTCTGGCTGTGGATCTTGCCTGCGCTCATCGGCCAGCCCGTCCTGCGCGCCTATCTGCTGGCGGAACACGGCCATTGCCCACCCGTTGCAGACATGCTTGAGAATACCCGCACCACACTGACCACCAGGCTGGTGCGGTTTCTGGCCTGGAACATGCCCTACCACGCAGAGCATCACGCGATGCCCATGGTCCCGTTCCACGCCCTGCCTGAACTGCACGCCGAAATGGCTCCGCACCTGAAATCCGTCTCAGATGGATATACGGAGTTCAGCAAGACCTACGCCGCTCAGCTGGATCGCTGAACCTCGGACCAACGCCTGTGAACGGGTCGCACTCAGGCTTCCAGTTCTGCGTCCCAATAGAGAAAATCCATCCAGCTTTCGTGCAGATGGTTCGGCGGAAATTTCCGCCCCATGTTCCGCAGCTCTTCCGCCCCCGGCTGGCGTGGCGGCTTTCGCAGATGGAGCCCCGTGCGGTGCAACGGCTTTGACCCCTTCTTGAGGTTACACGGCGAACAGGCCGCCACCACGTTCTGCCAGGACGTCACCCCGCCCGAGGCGCGCGGCACCACATGATCAAAGGTCAATTCGCCCTTCGCGCCGCAGTACTGACAGCGGAATTCGTCCCTCAGAAATAAATTAAAGCGCGTGAAGGCCACGCGCTTTTGAGGTTT
>CAYUSM010000186.1:0-6486 GCA_964447345.1 uncultured Sulfitobacter sp.
CCGGGAAGCGGATGTAGTGGAAGAAACAGCGGCGCAGGAAGGCGTCGGGCAGTTCTTTTTCGTTGTTGGAGGTGATGATGACGATGGGGCGCTGCTTGGCCTTGATCGTCTCGCCGGTCTCGTAAACGTAGAACTCCATCTTATCGAGTTCCTGCAGCAGGTCGTTGGGGAATTCGATGTCGGCCTTGTCGATCTCGTCAATCAATAGAACGACTTTCTCGTCCGCCTCAAAGGCCTCCCACAGCTTGCCCTTGCGGATGTAGTTGGCCACGTCATGCACGCGTTCTTCGCCAAGCTGGCTGTCCCGCAGGCGGCTGACGGCGTCGTATTCATAAAGGCCCTGCTGTGCCCGGGTGGTTGATTTGATGTTCCATTCGATCATCCGCAGACCCAGCGCGGTTGACACCTGCTTGGCCAGCTCTGTCTTGCCTGTGCCCGGTTCACCTTTAACGAGAAGGGGCCGCTCCAGCGTGACGGCGGCATTGACGGCAATGGTCAGGTCATCGGTAGCGACATAGTCAGCGGTGCCTTGGAATTTCATTTGCTTTTCAACCTTCTGTCAGAGCGTCGCGCCGGGTGCGCACCGGGGCCTTTAACCAAAAATCAAAGGGATTGTGTAGTGACAATCGAAAATGGCTAGGGTAGACGCTGCGGCAGGGGCGAACTCGGGGAGATTGGGGTCGCATGCCAGGACTAAAAACTGTTGAGGGACAAGAGATGAAACAGGAAGTTTTCCTGCCGGACGACTATTCGCCGGCTGAGGACGAACCGTTCATGAACGACAGGCAACTGGAATACTTTCGCCGGAAGTTGTTGAACTGGAAGTCCGAATTGATTGAAGGCAGCCGCGACACCATTGAGGGGCTGCAAGACGGTACACGCAACATTCCCGATGTCGCCGATCGGGCCTCAGAAGAAACGGATCGCGCGCTGGAACTGCGCACCCGCGACCGCGCGCGCAAGCTGGTGGGCAAGATCGATGCCGCCCTGCGCCGCATCGATGAGGGTGAGTTTGGCTATTGCTCGGTCACCGGTGATCCGATCTCGCTCAAGCGTCTGGATGCACGTCCCATTGCGACGATGAGCCTTGAGGCGCAGGAGAAGCACGAACGCCGCGAAAAAGTCCACCGCGACGATTGATCTGCTTTATTGCTGAGCCATGAGTTTGAAAACGCCGAAGCGATGCCTTTGGCGTTTTTCTTTTGTTTTGAAATTTGTTTTTAGGTTTTGAGGGTCAATCGGGTGGGCGGTCCGCGATGGTCGCCGCCCATGATGGCACAAGGATAGCAGCATGCGCATTTCGAATGCCATCGTCCTGGGCGGCGGGATTGGAGGGCTGGCCGCAGCAGCGGCCCTGGCGCGCCACGGGATCGCAGTGACCTTGCTGGAGCAGGCAGAAAGCCTGCGCGAAGTTGGTGCGGGGCTGCAGGTCAGCCCGAATGGTGTTGCTGTGCTCAAGGCCCTCGGGCTTGACCATCAACTGCAGATCAAAGGCGCTGTGAAGGGCAAGGCGGTGGTGCTGCGCGACTTTGCTGCAGGGGCACCGGTGGCAAGGTTGGAGCTGGCGCGGTTGCGGCCGGATCAGCCATACTACTTTTTGCACCGCGCGGATCTGATTGACATGTTGGCGGGGGCCGCCAAGCGCCATAATGTGACGTTTGAACTGGGTGCACAGGTGGCAAGCATTCGGCCGGGCGGCATTCCCAAGGTCCAGATGACCGATGGCAGCCTCCGGCGGGCCGAGTTGATTGTTGCGGCGGATGGCATTCATTCTGTGGCGCGGCCGGTGCTGAATGGCCCGGATGCGGCAGCCTTTTCGGGGCAGGTGGCCTGGCGCGCTACCATTCCCAATACCATGGCGCATCCTGACGAAGCGCATGTGCATATGGGGCCGGGGCGGCACCTTGTCAGCTATCCCCTGCGTGGTGGCGATCTGATCAATCTGGTTGCCGTTGAAGAGCGCGATGCCTGGGCTGCGGAAGGATGGAACCACGCGGATGATCCGGCGCATATGCGCGCGGCTTTTGACGGGTTTGGCGGCAGAGCGGCAGAGATGGTGGCGGCGGTGGAGCAGGTCACGCTTTGGGGCCTGCATCTGCATCCGGTGGCGGCAACCTGGCAGGCGGGTGGTATCGCCCTTTTGGGGGATGCGGCGCATCCGACGCTGCCGTTCCTGGCACAGGGCGCGAATATGGCGCTGGAGGACGCCTGGGCGCTGGCTGCCTGTGCCGCAGCGGGGGAGGGAGATTGGCTGGCACGCTATCAGGCACTGCGCAGGCCGAGGGCGGAACGGGTGATCCGGGCAGCGGGCCGCAACGCCTGGCGGTATCATCTCAGACCCGGTCCGGTCCGGGCGCTGTCGCATATGGGTCTGCGTCTGGCGAGCCGCTTTGCGCCGGGGCGGATGCTGGGGGCGTTTGACTGGCTTTACGGATATGATGTGACGCGCCCCACTCATCAGCCCTGACGGGCTTCTTCGCCGCCACGTATGGGAGGTAGGGGCGCTGCGGGTCTCACCATTCCGGAAAGACTGGAGCCGCCCTTGATTGATCCCCTGTCTGGCAGAGCGCTGTCGCCTTCCCAAGGGAAACAGACGTATCCCCAAAGGGGCCCCTCGTCGATTTCCCTTGGCAAGCCGCCATCGCTCCGCCCGACCTGTGCTCAAGCAAGGGCGGCTCCAGTCCGGAAGGTTTTCAGCCCTTGGCGCGTTGCAGCATGCCAAAGAGATCGCGCGGATCATCGGGGTCCGCAAGCAAGTCGAGCGGGTGGCAGAGGCCGGTGTCTTCGATCCGGTCGCGCACGTAGCGCAGGGCGGAGAAATCCTCGATCGCGAAGCCCACACTGTCGAAAAGGGTGACCTGATCATCGCTGGTGCGTCCCGGTGCGGCGCCGGTCAGCACCTGCCAGAATTCGGTGACCGGGTGATCTGGCGCCAGTTGTTGGATCTCGCCTTCGATGCGGGTCTGTTCGGGGAACTCAACAAAGATGTCGGAGCGGTGCAGGATTGCGGGCGCAAGCTCGGTTTTGCCCGGGCAGTCGCCGCCGATGGCATTGATGTGCACGCCGCTGCCGATCATGTTGTCGGTCAGGATGGTGGCATACTGCTTGTCGGCCGTGCAGGTGGTGATGATCTGCGCCCCTTCCATGGAGGTCTCGGCGGAGGTGCATTTGATCACGCGCAGGCCTTGGTTTTCAAGGTTGGCTGCACATTTGTCTGTCGCGGCAGGGTCGATGTCGTAAAGACGGACCTCTTCGATGCCGACGATCTTCTTCATGGCCAGCGACTGGAACTCCGATTGCGTGCCATTGCCGATCATCGCCATGACACGGGCGTTCTGCGGGGCGAGCACGCGGGCGATAAGGGCCGATGTGGCGGCGGTGCGCAGGGCGGTCAGCAGGGTCATTTCGCTTAAGAGCACTGGGTATCCCGAGGCCACATCTGCCAGAAGGCCGAAGGCGGTGACAGTTTGCAGGCCATCCTTGGTGTTTGAGGGGTGTCCGTTGACGTATTTGAACCCGTAGACGTCGCCGTCCGAGGTGGGCATGAGTTCGATCACGCCGTTCTCGGAATGGCTGGCTACCCGCGGGGTTTTGTCAAACATCTCCCAGCGTCTGAAGTCGGCTTCGATGTAGTCGGCGATGCCCGCCATCATCTCTTCGACACCGATGTGGTGGATGAGCTTCATCATGTGATCGACAGAGACGAAGGGGACAAGGGCTTTATCGGAAGGGGCAAGCGAGGTCATGGCAGGCTCCATCAATAGGCGCGGGTGGGACGGTCAAAGACCCGGCGACCAAGGGCAGAGGCCGCAAGATCAACCATGAGCGACGCGGTGCGTCCGCGCTCATCCAGGAAGGGGTTAAGCTCGACAAGGTCGAGGGAGGTCATCAGGCCGCTGTCGTGCAGCATTTCCATGACCAGATGGCCTTCGCGGACGGTGGCACCGCCCGGCACGGTGGTGCCCACGGCAGGGGCGACGGCGGGATCGAGGAAATCCACATCGAGCGAGACATGCAGCATGCCATTGGCGGCGGCGACGCTGTCAAGGAAGGCAGAAAGCGGGCGGGCGATGCCGGTCTCGTCAATCTGGCGCATGTCGACATAGGTGACGTCTGTTTCCTGCAGGGCTGCCCGTTCGGCTGGATCAACCGACCGCAGGCCGATGATGGCGACATTCTCCTGTGGCAGAGGCATGGTGATGGCGGGGAAGCCGTCAAAGTCCGGACGCCCGGTGACATAGCCCAGCGGCGTGCCGTGCAGATTGCCGCTGTCGGTGGTTTTGGGGGTGTGAAAATCCGTATGGGCGTCCAGCCAGAGCACGAAGAGCGGGCGGTCCTCCTTTTCTGCATGTCGCATCGCGCCAAGGACCGTGCCGAGTGACAGCGCGTGATCGCCGCCCATGAAGATGGGAGTGCCTTCTGCGAGCGCCTGTTCGCTGGCATCCGCCAGGCTCTCGGTCCAGGCGATGGTTTCTTCCAGGGCCACGATCTTGGGGTGGTCCCTGGGGGTGAAGGGGCGGGGAGAGACGTTGCCCCGGTCTTCGACGCTGTGGCCCAGGCTGCGCAGGGCCTCGGCCAGACCGGCGGTGCGGTAGGCGTCCGGGCCCATCAGGCAGCCCTTGCGGGTCTTGCCGCTGTCCATCGGTGCGCCGACGAGAATGCAGTGAGTTGCCGACATCTTGGTATCCTCAATCAGGAGTTTCCACCTGCCTATCTTGCTGGTCTGGCCATCGACAATGGGCCGAATTGGCCGTATTGAAGCCTATCTGATCAAAATGAGAAGCAAGATGGACGAATTGGACAGCAGGATCATCTCAGCCCTGCGACATGATGCGCGCATGCCGCTTTCTGACCTTGCGGCGTTGCTGAAGACGTCCCGCACCACACTGCGCGCGCGGATGGCGAGGCTGCAGCAACGCGGAGAGATCGTCGGTTTTACTGTGCTGACGCGGGCCGATGTCATGCGTGACCCGGTCCGTGGCCTGATGATGATCGGGATCGAAGGACGCGGGACCGAGCGGATCACCCGGCAGCTGAGCGGGTTTTCCGAGGTGCGTGCGGTGCATTCGACCAATGGCCGATGGGATGTGATTGTCGAGATTGGAGCAGAGACACTGGAGGCTTTTGACGCGGTACTGACGCGGATCAGACGGCTTGACGGTATCGTCGCGAGTGAGACGAACCTGCTGTTGAAGACGCGCAAAGCGGGTTAGGCGCGCCGGGCGGCCATGATCCAGAGGACAGTGAGCCCAAAGGCGATGATGGCGTTCCAGCCCGCCATGGAGAGACCCAGAAACTGCCAGACGATTTCGTCGCACATGATGACACCGGTTGGGGTGTCCAGCGACAGAAGAGCGCCGCCGTCCATTGAGCCCAGGTCGGCACCGCCACCGCTGCAGGAGGAAGGGCCCGGCCACCAACGCCATTCAACACCGGCGTGATAGCCGCCAATGGCACCGGTGGTGGCGGTGGCCAAGGCTCCCAGCCAAGCGAATGCGCGGGGTCCGCCAAGCAGGATCGCTGCGCCAATGAGGATGGCGGCAGCATGGGGCCAGCGCTGCCAGAGGCACATCTTGCAAGGCAGCAGCCCGCCGATGTGCTGAAACCCGAAAGCGCCGAGCAGCAGCGCGGCTGAGCCCAGCGTGGCCAAGAAAACGAGAGTGCGGAAATTCATAGGTACCCCACTACCAGAAAGCCGCCCAAAAGCAGAGCCACGAAGAGCGTGAACATCAGACCGAGACGCTTTTCAATGAACCCGCGGATGGGTTCGCCGAATTTCCACAAAAGGCCCGCGACAAGAAAGAAACGCAGACCGCGTGCGAGGATCGAGGTGGCGATGAACGTGCCAAGCGGCATGGCCGTCCAACCCGACATGATCGTGATGACCTTATAGGGAAAGGGGGTGACCCCGGCGGTCAGGACGGCCCAGAACCCGACATCGTTAAAGCGCGTCGCGAACTCGGCCATCGCATCACCCTTGCCCAATGCCGCGAGGATGGGTTGGCCGATGGTCTCATACGCAAAGGCACCGATTGCATAGCCAAAGAGACCGCCCAGAACCGAGCTTACCAATGCGACGAAGGCGATCAGGAAGGCGCGGTGGGGTGTGGCAATGATCATCGGGATCATGATGATGTCCGGCGGGATCGGGAAGAAAGAGCTTTCCACAAAAGACACGATGGCAAGCGCCCAGAGCGCATGCGGGTGCTGTGCAAGGCTGAGCGTCCAGTCATAGAGGCGTTGAAGCATGGGATGCGCTGCTTTGTTGGGTGAGCAGTGCAACACCACGTCCCCCGGGTGGGGTCAAGACCGGGCAGGGGAATGCGCGGCAAAATACCCTTGCCGGGGCGCGCAGGGCACGCTAGACCGCGATCCGTGCCCAAGTGGCGGAATGGTAGACGCAGGGGATTCAAAATCCCCCGCCTTCGGGCGTGCCGGTTCGAGTCCGGCCTTGGGTACCACTGGCTTTTTTGGCCAGCCGTCTTG
>CAYUSM010000187.1:0-6480 GCA_964447345.1 uncultured Sulfitobacter sp.
GTTTCGATTCCACGATCAAGGCGAATCTTTCGGTCGGCTCGCCCTTGGATTTGACAAATGCGGTCAAGGTCCTGCTGTTCCTCGACGTCGGCGGCTCCATGGACCCGCATGTGAAGGTTGTGGAAGAGCTGTTCTCGGCCGCCACGGCGGAATTCAAACACCTTGAGTACTTCTATTTCCACAACTGCCTTTATGAAGGTGTCTGGAAAGACAACCGCCGCCGCTGGGACGCGCAAGTACCGACGCATGAGGTGCTCCGCACCTATGGTCCTGATTACAAATGCATCTTCGTTGGTGACGCCTCCATGTCGCCCTACGAGGTGGCCTACCCCGGCGGCGCAAATGAGCACTGGAACGCCGAAGCAGGCTCTGTCTGGCTCTCCCGCGCGCGCGACCAATGGCAGAGCAATCTGTGGATCAATCCTGTCCCGGAGAAGTATTGGCCCTACACGCAGTCCATCGCCATGATCCGCGAAATCTTCGGGCCCGACGCCATGGTGCCAATGACCCTTGAGGGCCTGTCTCGCGGTATCAAGGAGTTGACGCGGTAGGCACGCGGCAAAACTAACACCCCCCTGAATTTCTGGCGCAGAGTCTTATTGGGCAATGCTGGAAGTCGGTTGTCATCCCTGCATTTGTAATTTCACGAAACGCAGCGTGCCCAGTTCCTCTTTTTTCAGGGTTCTCCAACGGAGAAATCCCGGCTAGAAGCCGTCTTGCCAAGCCACTTCGGAGCAAGCTTTGCCTTACTAACGCAGGTCTCAGAACGCTGAAGAACACCTGATTTGCGCGGGCAAATCAGGCCCTTTTCCTGTTCGCAAGGCACCTTTCCAGAGACCTGACTGGCATCCTCCTGACGCCCGGTTCCACCGGGCCCGTTTCCTGGTCGCTCATCCCTCACCTGCCCCTATTAATAGGGTTTTGCGTGGTCGCCTTTGCGGACTTCCCGACGGAAGACCCGTATCAATGTCTAGTATCATCATGGCCGAATGGACGGTCATTCCCCTGTCAGCGCCCCAGCCCAGGCGACACTGCCCAACCTGTGCCCAATCCCGAAACTTTTCCTCCAGCGGCCGTGTCAGGCTGAACGCCAACGGCAAACAAATGGATGCCTGGCTCATCTACAAATGCGCGCACTGCGATCAAACCTGGAACCGCCCGATCCTTGAGCGGCGGCCTGTCTGCGACGTGGATGCGACAGACCTGCAGGCCATGCAGGACAGCGATCCCGATTGGGTCAGAGCCCATGAGTTCGATGTGACGGCGTTGAAAAGGCACTGCGCTCAACTCTCTCACACGCCTCAGGTCACTCTGGTGCGGGTAACTCAGCAAAACGCGACGACCGATTGGTCAGAGATCACCTTGCAGCTCAAGCCCCAACACCCGACCGGCCTGAGACTTGAGCGCGTCATCTGTCAGGGCTGGCAGATGTCACGGTCACAACTGCAGAAATTGGAGCGTGCCGGGAACATTGCCATTGAGCCGCAAACGAAGAACGCGTTGAAAAGGCCTTTGTTCAACAAGGTGACCCTGCGCGTGTTTGCGGAGGGCCTCACGCCAGAGGCGCACGCGAAGATCACAAACGCATTTAATGGCTGAGAGGTTCAGCCGTCACGGCTGGACGGAACGGTGGTTGGTCTGCACTTCAGACCATCCACCGGCCCGCCGCTTCCCCCTTGGCGCATCACGCTTTGACCTCTACGCTCCCCCCATGTCAAACGCTCCCGTCACCCACATTGACCCCGCGGCCTTCACCGCCGATCCCTATCCGTTCCTTGCGCAAATGCGGCAGGAGGCGCCCATCAGCCACGTGCCAGAGCTGGGTGCGACGCTTCTGACCAAACGCGCACTGATCCACCGCGAGGAGAAACGGATCGAAACCTTTTCCTCCGTCCAGCCCGGTGGGCTGATGGAAAAGATCATGGGTCTCAACATGATGCGGCAGGACGGTGCGGGACATATGGAAGAACGCAAGGCGCTTTTTCCTGCGCTAAGCCCGCGCACGGTTGCGCAGCATTGGGCTCCTGTTTTCAAAGAAATCGTTGAGGAACGCCTTGACGCGCTCTCACTCCAGGGCGGTTGCGATCTGGTCACCGAATACGCCATGCCGGTCTCTGGTGCCGCACTTTGCGCGATGACCGGGCTGACCAACATCACACCGGCCCAAATGGACCGCGCCAGTCAGGAGATGCTGGATGCTGTCGCCAATTACGCCGCCGATCCGGAAGTGGACCGCAAAGGGTTTGCGCAGGGAGCCTTCGTTGACGACGCCATCGACGCGCGTCTGGCTGAACTGCGCGATGCGCCCGACCCGTCGATCCTGAGTGTGTTGGACCGCGCAGGCATGAAACGCGCCAGCATCGGGGCCAATGTCAAGGTGATCATCGGTGGCGGCCAGAACGAGCCACGCGACGCCATCGCCGGGCTGCTTTGGGCCTTGCTGAGTAATCCCGACCAGCGCCAACTGCTGGAGGATGGCACGGTCACCTACCTTGACGCCTTTGCCGAATACACGCGCCTTGTCGCGCCCATCCAGATGGCCCCGCGCATGGTGGCGCGTCAGGATACGGTCGACGGCGTCACTTTCGAGCCCGGAGACCGGGTGTTCCTGATGTTCGGATCAGCCTGCCGTGACGAGGACGTCTTTGAGGACCCTGATCGTTTTGACCTCACGCGCGACACCTCTGCCGCGATCCCCTTTGGCGCAGGCCCGCACTTTTGCGCCGGAGCCGCTGCCGCCCGCACCTTGGTGGCCGATTATGCCGTGCCGATGATCCTTGAGCGCTTCCCTGACCTGCGCCTGACGGGTCCCGCTCCATTCCACGGATGGGCGTTCCGGGGGCCCACGTCTGTTCCCGTCAGCTGGTGACGTGATTTATCAAGCTACGCTTGCCTCGCCCGCCGCGCTCCCCATATTAACCCCATGATCCGCGTCCTTCCCATTCTGCTTGTCGTGGCCTACGGGCTCGTCATGTATCGCTTCTCCGCCTGGCGGACGAAGAAGGAACTCGACGCGCGTTCTACTGAGCTTGTGGACCCCAAACTCAAGGACATGAGCGACCGTCTGGCACGCGCGCTCGACCTGCCTCGCATCAAGGTGCACATTTACGAAATTGATCCCGTGAACGGTCTGGCCGCCCCCGATGGCCGCATCTTCATCACCCGCGGATTTTACAACAAGTTCCGGCAAGGAGCCGTCACCGCCGAGGAACTGGCCAGCGTGATAGCCCATGAGCTGGGCCACGTGGCTCTTGGCCATTCGCGCCGCCGGATGATCGATTTCTCGGGCCAGAATGCGCTGCGCACCGTGCTGGCGATGGTGCTGGGCCGTTTCATCCCCTTCATCGGTGTCTGGATCGCCAATGGTCTGACCATGCTGCTGGCCGCGCGCCTGTCGCGCGGGGATGAGTATGAGGCGGATGCCTATGCGGCTGCCCTTCTGACCAAGGCAGGCATCGGCGTGGCCCCGCAGATATCGCTCTTCAAGAAGCTCGAGGCGCTCACCCAATCGAACGCGGGAACGGCCCCGGCGTGGTTGCTGAGCCATCCCAAGACGGATGAGCGGATCAAGGCACTGCAGAAACTGCAACAGCGCTGGCAGGCCACCGACTAAGCGACGCAAAAAGTCTGAATTGAGTGTAAACGCCGTCGTAACCCATTGGAATGCTTCACGATCAAGCTGATGTCCCCGTGGGGACAATGGCAAAGGTAGGCAAGTCTGCAGTCCGAACCCCTACCCAAGCGCCTTTGCCAACCGGGGCAATCGCGCCTTTTTCAGGAGCGGCCGCATCTCCCATGCCTCTGCCGACATCTGTCTCGCCGCTTCCAACACCGCTGCAGCAGCGGTCTCAACCGGTCCGGGCGTCGCCAACCACAGCTGCATCAAGAAGCCGTCCGGATCGACCCGCTCAATCCCTTCCTCGGCCAGGGTCCCGCGTGGGAAATCCTTGGCATTCAACGTCATCAGCATGTCAGCACTTGCATCCACCGCAACTGCGAGCACGTGAATGTCATCCGCATCCGGCAGCCAAAGCCGCTGCGCAATCTGCGGTGCTGCCGGGCGGGATGCCTTGGGCCATCCTGCGCGCAGCATTGCAATCTCTGCGCGCGCCTGCGCCTCGCCCTCCGGCCCCAGTTTGATTGCGGCGCGGGCCCATTCCTCCAATATCCGGTCGGACCAGATCGGCTCAAACAGCCCGCTGCGCGCAACGCCCAGCACCATCTCGCGCATGACCGTCGGGTAAAGCACACAGGTGTCGATCAGGATACGCGGCGGCATCACAGTCGGAAAAAGAGCGACTTGAGATACCCGCTTTCCGCAAGCTGCGGCAGCTGCGGATGATCCGGCCCGGCAAAGCCCGTGTGCAGCAGAATGCCCCGCCGTCCGGCGCGCCCGATGCCCCGCACACTGGCCCCGCGAAACTGCGCCAGATCAGCCGCGTGCGAGCAGGAGCACAGCGCGAGGATGCCGTTCTCTGCCACCAGCGGGGCCGCCAGACGGGCGATCCGTTCGTAGGCGCGGAGCCCTGCGTCCAGTGCGTTGCGGGACGGCGCAAAGGCGGGCGGGTCGCAGATCACGACGTCAAATTCGGCGCCCTCATCCCGCAGGGCTGCGAGCGTCTCGAAAGCGTCGCCCTGGCGGGTGCTGAACCGGTCCGACAGCGCCATCTCGGCAGCCCCTTGTTCTGCCAGCGCCAGCGCCGGAGCAGAGCCATCCACGGCCACCGCACGCTCTGCACCGGCGGCCAGCGCGGCAAGGGAAAAGCCGCCAACATGGGCAAAGACATCCAGCACCCGCGCGCCCTTTGACAGGCTTGCGGCGAAAGCGTGGTTGGGGCGTTGATCGTAGAACAGCCCTGTCTTCTGCCCGCCTGTCAGATCCGCCATATAGGTCGCACCATTCATCGGTACCGGTAGCGGCCCTTCTGGTGCCGTGCCGTGCAGGACCGCAGAGACGTCATCAAGACCTTCAAGTGTCCGTGTGCGTCCCCCGGCGTTCTTCAGCACATGCGCCACACCCGTCACGGCGACAAGCGCCGCGCAAAGCGGTGCAAGAAGCGCCTCTGCCCAGGCTGCGTTTGGCTGGATGACGCAGGTGTCGCCGAAGCGGTCGATGATGACGCCGGGCAGCCCGTCTGCTTCCGCATGGATCAGACGGTAGTAAGGCGCATCATAGAGCTGGGCGCGCAACGCCAGCGCCCGCGCAATGCGCGTCTTAAACCAGGCCTGATCAATCGTGGCCCCGGCATCGGCATCCAGCATCCGTGCGATGATCTTTGAAGCGGGGTTCACGGCCACCACTCCCAAAGGTTGGCGATCCGCATCCTCCAACTGCGCCAGCGTGCCGGGGGCCAGTTTCTTGGTGCGTCGGTCAGTTACCAACTCGTTGGCATAGACCCATGGCGCGCCGTGCCGGATGGCGCGGGCATTGGCTTTGGGCATCAGGCGTACGGTCGGGCGCGCGGCGGGGTCGGGGCTGGACGTGGCATCTGTCATGCCGCCTCCTCTAGTCGTTTCGGCCCCGCTGGGAAAGCGCCGAATGGCCGCGCTCAGTTGCGCGGCCTCGATCTCCAGCCGCCGCGCCTGCGCGGGGCAGCCATTGATGTCAGCCCTTCACTCATCACCTCCGTCATCGGGTGCTTGGGGTGGCTCGCCTCATAGGCCTGAAGCAGCACGCGAATGGTCTCGCCCGTGTCCCGCTCCAACGGCAGGCTCAGCGCCCAGTCAAGGAAGATCGTCCGGCATTCCGCCTTGGTGATCCCCTCCATCCGGTAGCTTTCATAGATCAGACCCTTCGGGTCCTCCGGCGTGCCTTTCTTCATGTCACCCGTCCCGGCTTAATGCTGCGCTGATGCAGGCATCGGCAGCGGCGTAATGCGCGTTCATTCGCGTCTCGGCAGCCTCCAGCGTGTCGCATCCAAGCGCCCGGACCAGAAAAGCCGCACCAGCCTGTCCCAGCGTGCCCGCATCAACGGGGGTCGCTGACAACAGACGTCCTGCACACTGCAGCCGCCAGCATCCGTCGTATGCCGCGGTCAGTGTGGCCGCAGCTTTCGCATCCAGCACACCTGTCGCCTCGCCCGCTGCAATGCCTTTGACAATGTCATGTGCTGACCCACCGGCGATGAGCGCCCCAGCCTGCGCCATCAGTTCGATGTCCTGCAACCGTCCCGGCCCGATCTTCGCGTCCCAAACCCCAGCCGGCGCCTTGGCCGCCGCAATCCGCGCGCGCATCTCAGCAACATCTGTCAATACCTTGTCAGCGTCGCTCGGCATCGCCAGCACCTCTGCGCAAAGCGCCGTCACATCTGCGCCAAGGTCTTCTGGCCCCGCCACCACGCTGGCGCGGGTCAGCGCCAGATGCTCCCAGACCCAGGCCTCTGTCCGCTGGTAGCTGTCAAAACTGGCCAGACTGGTCGCCACCGGCCCCTGATTGCCCGAAGGGCGCAGGCGCATGTCGATCTCGTAAAGCTTGCCCTG
>CAYUSM010000188.1:0-6478 GCA_964447345.1 uncultured Sulfitobacter sp.
CCACCTATGCCGCGAACCTGCCCGAGTTGTTCAGCGTCGAATGCTGGGGCGGTGCGACCTTCGACGTGGCCTACCGCTTTTTGCAGGAATGCCCCTGGCAGCGCCTGCGCGATCTGCGCGAGCGCATGCCCAACATCATGACGCAGATGCTGCTGCGTGCGTCGAACGGCGTGGGCTACACCAATTACCCCGACAACGTTGTGCAGTTCTTCGTCAAACAGGCCGCCGAGACCGGCGTCGACGTCTTCCGCGTCTTCGACAGCCTGAACTGGGTCGAAAACATGCGCGTCGCGATGGATGCGGTGATCGAGGCAAACAAGGTCTGCGAAGGTACGATCTGTTACACCGGAGACATCTTTGACCCGGACCGCGCGAAGTATGACCTGAAGTACTACGTTCAAATGGGCAAAGACCTCAAAGCGGCCGGAGCCCATGTGCTTGGCCTTAAGGACATGGCTGGCCTTCTGAAACCGGCCCAGGCCCGTGTGCTGGTCAAAGCGCTGAAATCGGAAGTTGGCCTGCCCATTCACTTCCACACCCATGATACCGCAGGCATCGCAAGCGCGACCATTCTGGCGGCTTCCGAGGCTGGTGTAGATGCGGCCGATTGCGCGATGGACGCCTTCTCTGGGAACACCTCTCAGGCGACCCTCGGCTCTGTTGTTTCAGCCTTGAAACACACCGACCGCGACACCGGCCTTTCGATGGACGCCGTCCGCGAAATCTCAGACTATTGGGAAGAGGTCCGCCAACAGTACGGCGCCTTTGAGACGGGCATGCAGGCCCCCTCTTCCGAGGTTTACCTTCACGAAATGCCCGGCGGCCAGTTCACCAACCTCAAGGCCCAGGCCGCTTCCCTCGGTCTGGATGAGCGCTGGCCCGAAGTCGCGCGCACCTATGCGGATGTGAACCAGATGTTCGGCGACATCGTGAAGGTGACGCCAAGCTCCAAAGTGGTCGGCGACATGGCCCTGATGATGGTGTCCCAAGGTCTCAGCCGAGCCGATGTCGAAGACCCCGACACCGACGTTGCCTTCCCAGACAGTGTGATCGACATGATGCGCGGGAACCTCGGACAACCTCCCGGCGGGTTTCCCGAGCCCATCATCAAAAAGGTTCTCAAGGAGGAGGCACCCAACACCGAAAGGCCCGGCAAGCACCTCGCCCCTGTCGACCTTGAAGCCACCCGCGCTGACCTTTCAGAGCAACTCGAAGGCATGGCGATCGATGATGAAGACCTGGCTGGCTACCTGATGTATCCAAAGGTGTTTCTTGATTACATGGGTCGGCACCGGACATACGGCCCGGTGCGCAGTCTTCCGACGCAGACATTCTTTTATGGCATGGAACCCAGCGAAGAGATCAGCGCCGAGATCGACCCGGGTAAGACACTGGAAATCCGCCTGCAAGCCGTGGGCGAGACCACCGAAGACGGCGAAGTGCGTGTCTTTTTTGAACTCAACGGCCAGCCCCGCGTGATCCGTGTGCCAAACCGTCTGGTCAAATCGGCCACGGCTGCGCGGCCCAAGGCGGAAGTGGGCAACGAGAACCATATTGGTGCACCAATGCCCGGCGTCGTGGCTTCGGTGGGTGCCGTGGTGGGCCAGAAGGTCCATGCGGGCGATCTGTTGCTGACCATTGAAGCAATGAAAATGGAAACCGGTATCCATGCCGAACGCGATGCAACAGTAAAGGCCGTACATGTGGTGGCAGGTGGCCAGATTGACGCGAAAGATCTGTTGGTCGAATTGGAGTAAGCGGTCCTACGCGCCAAGATAAAGTGTAAAGAGTTCGCGTGGCTGTGAAACGCCACGCAGCATGTAACGACCAAGGCTCACCAGTTGCTCTTTGCGCTCGGTCACCTGCTGTGCCACTTCTGCCGAGAAGATCAGACGCTGCTCCAACGGCCCGCACATCCCTAAAATGCGGGCGGTCGTATTCACGGCAGCGCCAATGACTGTGAAATCAAGCCGCGCAGACCCGCCGATATTGCCGTAAAGCACTTCCCCCCGGTGCAACGCCAATGTGTAGTCTGCCACCGGCAACTCTTCGGCCCCGCGTTTTGCCGTCAGAGCATCCAGACGTGCCTCAAGCGCCATCGCGGCGGCAACTGCCCGGTCCACCGCGCGCGCCTGATCGGCGCCCTCAAAGATCGCCAGCAGGCCGTCGCCCATGAACTTCAGCACGTTGC
Organism: uncultured Sulfitobacter sp.; assembly: GCA_964447345.1. Classification (GTDB taxonomy): domain Bacteria; phylum Pseudomonadota; class Alphaproteobacteria; order Rhodobacterales; family Rhodobacteraceae; genus Sulfitobacter. The sequence continues at coordinate 2,192 of CAYUSM010000188.1, forward strand.
CGCCAGAACCTTCGACAATCTCCACCACAACTTCAAAATAGGCATTCAAGAGCTGAATGACGTCTTCTCCTGCCTGCTCCTCAGAGAGCCGGGTGAACCCTTCAAGATCGAAGTACCAGATCACCGCCTCGATGCGTTGCGTGGACCCGCGCATGATGTCTCCTGACAGCACCCGTTCTCCGGCGTCGGCACCGAGGTAGGTCGAGACGATGTCACTGGCCATCTGCCGGTTTGCGCAGGACTTTAATGCAATGGCCAGAAATGGCGTCACCTCACGAAAAAGCTGTTTATGCCCTTCGGTCAGCCCCTCCGGCCCGTCCACAGACCAGGACATCAGCATGCCTTCGCCCGGGTTGTTGGGATCGGTGACAAAGGTGCCATTGTCGGACGAGAACGATACCTTAATCGCAAAATACCCGGTGCCGCCCTGCGCATGGATTTCCGGAAAAATCGGAAAGCGGGCGCGTTCGGCAGCCTCTCGCAGATCGACAGCCATTTCCGGTCCATCTTTCCCAAGCAGATAGTAGAGAGGGCTGCGCAGCCATTGCTCTGGCGGCTGGCTCGCATGGGCATAGGTAGACCGGTCAAGTCCGCCGTTACGGAACCAATCAAAGCCGAAGCTGCCGAACTCAGGGTGATAGGCGCGCTGCGCCAAGTGCACCCGCAATAACGGCACTCCAGCCGCGACGACCTCGCGACAATAGACCTCCAGAAGAGCCTCTTGTGTTGCGCCTTCCAGACCAAGTGAGACCAGACGTTGCGCCAGTCGCAGCCCCGTCTCACTCAGCTCTTTGGCATTGCTTTTCACAAACGTCCTCCGGCATGTAACTTGTCTGATAGAACTCTCGCCATCTTGGCCACAAGCTGCAACAAAGTGCCATGCACCTTTCTGCCCTGACCTTGATTGTACCCGACTATGATGACGCCATCGCGTACTACAAAAATGTGCTTGGCTTCACGCTTGAACAAGACATCGACCAGGGACACAAACGCTGGGTAAGGGTCGCGCCCAAAGGGGCCCAGACGGGCTTCATCCTCGCGCAAGCTTCAAACGAACGCCAACAGAAGGCCATCGGCAATCAGGGCGCAGGCCGGGTTTGGCTGTTCCTGGAAACGCCTGATTTTGCGGCTGATCACGCGCGGCTGATCGCGGCAGGTGTTGCGTTTGAGGAAACCCCGCGGCACGAGCCCTATGGGACAGTCGCCGTATTCACGGACAAATACGGCAACCGCTGGGATCTGATCGAATACGCTTAGGCAACCCTTAGCGCCAAACAGTCAAACCAAGCAGATCGGCTGTGTCTTCGGGACCTAAGGCGAAGTAACGACCCCGCAAAGGATCGCCCGTTCCAACCTGTCGCATTGCTTCCAACGCGCAGGTCGCTATCTTTCCATCAAGCACGACACGAGAGCGACCCATGCCCTATAAATGGACCTCAGCACCGGAAAGTAGCGCTCAGGAGATGCGCCTGTGGCCGCACCAATCCCTTCCAGCCAAGGGCTTTGCCGCCTTTATCCTGACGACCTTTACGCTCATTCTTATCCCTACGATGACTCTCCTGGGCACCGTGTTGCTGTGGGGGATGTTGCCCTTTGTCCTACTGGCTGTGGCAGGGGTGTACTTTGCGCTGCAATCCAACTACCGCTCGCGCCAGATTGAGGAAGTGCTGACGCTTGATCACGACACGGCACGCCTGACACACACCACCCCACGGGGTGAGGTCAAAGAATGGCAATGCAACCGCTATTGGACCACCGTCACCAAATACGAAAAAGAAGGCCCGGTGCCACAATACGTCACACTGCGCGGCGAAGGGCGCGAAGTTGAGATTGGAGCTTTTCTGAGCGAAGAAGAGCGCATTGAACTCTTCGACGATCTGCAGCGGTCTCTCAAGCGTTAACCCATTGCCTCGGCCAGCGCGTCAAAGACAATCCGCAGTCTTCGGCTGGTACTCAACTCACGATGCGCAACCAGCCAGATGTCATAGACGAAGGGCGGCATCCATGGCGCGGCGCGTACGACTTCCGGTGTCGCGGCCGCCAACGTCTCGGTCATGATCCCGATGCCCAGACCTTGCCTGCACATCTGCCATTGGACAAGGATCGAAGCGCTGGTGACTTTGAACTGATCTGCACGTACCGAAAATCCTTGGGCCTGCAACCCTTCGATAAGCCGTTCATTGTCTGAAAACCCGATGAAGTCGGAGGATTGCAGGGCCTCTGCCGCGTCAACAGAACCAAGTGTCGCCAGGTATTCGGGTGTGGCATAGAGATGTCCCTGACCTGGCTTCAGTTTGCGCGCAATCAGATCAGGATCAGAGGGACGCACATTGCGCAGGGCAATATCGGCCTCGCGCCGACGCAAGTCGCGCAGTTCATTGCTGGACACCACATCGATGTGAATGCCGGGGTGCTGCCTGCGCAACCCCGCCAGAATAGGAGGCAGATCAAAGGCAGAGATGATCTCGCTGGCTGTGATGCTGACCTGACCTTCAACCGTCTGCGACTGCCCCATGGCAACCCGTGACAGCCCTGTGGCTGCCTGTCCCATCTCGCGGGCATGTTCCATCATCTCAAGCCCCGATGGCGTCAGCGTCAAAGCACCGCCAGCCCGATCAAAAAGCGAAACACCCAGTTCTTCTTCCAACGCGGCGACCTGGCGACCCAAGGTGGGTTGCGTCAGCCCCAGTGCCCGCGCAGCCGCAGATAAAGAGCCCTCTTCTGCCGTGACCAGAAACGCCCGTGCACGGTTCCAGTCAAATGTGATTGACCGCCAATCCATGCAAAAACGCATACCTGAAGAACAGCAATAGTCAATTCCTATGCGTGTCGTCATGCACTACATGGCCTTCAACACCAACCACACAAGCGAAAGTCTAACGCAATGACCGCAACAATGCCCTCAGCCCGCGACACAAGATTCTGGAACCGGATCGCGAAGCGCTATGCCAAAGGTGCCATCTCCGATCAAGCGTCATACGACCGCAAGCTGCGTGAAACGGCGGCCCTCATGCGGCCAGATATGACAGTGTTGGAAATCGGGTGTGGTACCGGCTCCACTGCCTTGCACCATGCAGCCAATGTCGAAAAGATCTTTGCAACAGACCTGTCAGACAGCATGCTGGAGATCGCCCGCAGCAAGGCAACGTCTGCAGGAGTGAAAAACGTAACTTTCGCCCGACATGCCGCTGAGGACGTACCGGGCGATTGGGGCTCATTCGACATGATCATGGCGCACAGCATTCTGCATTTGGTGGCCGACCCGCAGGCGGTCGTGCAGGACATGGCGACGCGGCTGAGGCCCGGCGGAACGTTTGTGACAAGCACAGTTTGCATGGCAGACGGCATGAACTGGTTCAGGGCAATCGCGTGGCCCGGTTACGCGCTAGGCCTCTTACCTCGGATCACCTTCTTTTCCGCAGATGATCTCCGCGGATGGATGCGCGCCGCAGATCTAAACATCCATACTGAGTGGCGTCCGGGCCCGCGCAAGGCGGTGTTCATGATCGGACAGAAGCCGGAGTGACCAAAAGACATACATGAAGGTGAGCCAAAGCTCATCCTCTACTTCAACTTATTGATGGAGCGTGTTGCAATACAGAGAAAATCAAGCACCGCTTAGCCGATCTTTCACCATCGGACCCACTGAGCCAAAATCCATCTGACCGGTGTATTTCGACTTCAATGCCCCGATGACTTTGCCCATGTCGCGGATGCTCTCTGCCCCGATGTCGGCAATCGCGGCTTCTATCGCTGCGTCGGTTTCTGCCTCATTCAACTGGCGCGGCAGGAACTCTTCGATAATCCCAACTTCCGCCCGTTCATGCTCTGCCAAATCAAGTCGACCGCCTTCCTCATAGGCGCGCGCCGATTCCTGACGTTGCTTGACCATCTTACCCAGAATGGCCAGCACCTCGGCTTCCGGGACGCCATCATCATTGCCCTTGGCGCGGGCATCTATGTCCTTGTCCTTGATTGCAGCATTGATCAGCCGCAAGGTGCTGAGCCGTCCTGCGTCCTTGTCCTTCATCGCCTGTTTCAGGGCATCTGAAATGCGGGTGCGCAAAGCCATTTGAAGCCATCCCATGATTTGCTTTTTTCAAGTTTCCCAACATAGCCAAACCAATGATGCGAAGCAATGGGGATGCCGCGACGGCAAGCCTTTGTTTTATAGGCAAATCTCATTTCCGCAGGCCCCTTGACCCGACTATGCAGCGCGCGTAGTTTCCGCATCGTTTACCCACTGACATCCTGCCCGGAGGCTGCCCCATGACCGCGCCCGCACAC
>CAYUSM010000189.1:0-6468 GCA_964447345.1 uncultured Sulfitobacter sp.
GGCCGGTGTTCATGGCCTGCAACATGTCGATGACTTCTTCGCCGCGCGTTTCCCCCACGATGATGCGGTCCGGGCGCATCCGGAGGGCGTTTTTCAGACAGTCACGGGGTGACACCTCACCCTTGCCTTCCACGTTGGGCGGGCGGCTTTCCATCCGGCCCACGTGGGTCTGCTGGAGCTGGAGTTCCGCGGTATCCTCAATCGTCAGGATGCGTTCGGCGTTGTCGATAAAGGACGACAGGGCGTTGAGCGTGGTTGTCTTACCCGAACCCGTACCGCCGGACACGATCACGTTGAGGCGCGTGGCCACGGCGGCTTGCAGATAAGCGGCCATTTCTTCGGTGAAAGCACCAAAGTTGACCAGATCGTCAATGCCCAGCTTGTCCTTCTTGAATTTCCGGATGGAGACAAGCGAGCCATCCACCGCGACCGGCGGCACCATGGCGTTGAAACGCGAGCCGTCTTGCAGACGGGCGTCCACATAGGGGTTGCTTTCGTCCACACGACGACCGACGGCCGAGACGATCTTGTCAATTATGCGCAGAAGATGGCGTTCGTCTTTGAACGTTATGTCGGTCAGCTCAAGCTTACCGGCCCGTTCAACGAAGATCTGCTGAGGGCCGTTCACCAAGATATCATTAACCGTTTCGTCCTTGAGCAACGTCTCAAGCGGGCCAAGGCCCGTGACTTCGTCATAAAGCTCTGAATTGAGCGTCATGCGGTCTTCGCGGTTCAGAACGATGCTTTTCTCGGCAAGGATTTCTGCGGAGATCGCGTTGATTTCCTGACGCAGGTCCTGTTCGGTTGCGTGCTCAAGGGCTGCCAGGTTCAGGTTGTCCAGAAGCGCGCGGTGCAGTTCCAGCTTGATGTCCGACATCCGCTGCTTGCGCTTGACATCCTTATCCACGGGAGCTGCCGCCGCTGGCTGGAGCGTTTTGCGGCGCGCGCCGACAGGCTTCACTTCGGGCAGCTTCTCATCAATCGAGGTGACGTTGTCGATAATCTCGACAGGTTCGGCCGCGGCTGGCTTCGGACTGGCTTTTTTGTACTTCGAAAACATAGGTTATCTTTCCAATATCAATCAGGCTGCTTCGGCCTGACCGCCTTTGAGGTCATGGATTGACGCGGCAAGCTTCATCAATTCCTTGCGCAGCGGGCTCTTGGCGGCGGAATTTGCCAGCGGCAAGCCGTGGTCATTGGCCTGCGTGATTGGCTTGCCGCCATCGGGCAGCTGCAAATCAATCGAGATGGCCAGCGATTCCGCCATGCGCTTCACACGGCCCTTGGCGTTCAGATCAGTGAACTTTGGCGCGCGGTTCAGCACGAAGCGCAGCTTTTCCACGGGCAGTTCTTCTGATTGCAGCGCGCGCTTGAACCGCAGTGTGTTTTGGGCACAGCGCATGTCGAGTTCGAGCAGGGCAAAATAGATATGCGCGCTGTTCAACACCGCCTCGGACCATTGAACAAGGGTCGAGGGCATGTCCACGATGACGTAGTCGAACTGGTTGCGGGCCATATCAAGGATGCGCGTCACATCTTCTGATGTAATCAGGTCAAGCGGCAGCATGTCGCTGGGTGCGGTCAGGACGTGCAGCCGATCTTCATAGGTCAGCAGGGACTGACCAAAGATTTCTTCATCCATACTTTCAGTATCAGAAAGCATTTCATAGACAACCTCTCGGCGGGGCAGGTCAAGGAACGTGGCGACCGAGCCGAACTGCAGATCGAGGTCCAGGAGGCAGACAGAGGGTGGATCCTTCTTGTCGGCGTTGGCCAGTTCCCAGGCAAGGTTGACGGCCATAGTGGTTGCGCCGGTCCCACCGGCCAATCCGTGGACCACGATCAGGGCGCCATCCTTCTGTGCCCCGGCTTTGAGCTGTGGTGTGGCTTCAGCCTCTTTGATCTGGGCCTGTTCCTCTTCCGCGCGGACGCGGGCAATGGCCAAAGCCAGTTCGCCTTCCGGCAGCGGGTAGGGGACAAATTCGTCAGCGCCCTGACGCAGAAGCGAATGCAGGGCTGCGGGCGTCACATCCTCGGCAATCAAAATCACCTTGATGTCGCGCGCCTTGGCCTGGGCGATGATTTCGGACATCAGGACGAGGTTTTCCTCGTCCGTCTCATCCAGTGCGAGAGCGATAAATTCCATTGATTCCGCTTCGGGCTGACCGAAAAACGCCAGCGCCTCAGCAAAGCCCAGATCGCCCCAACTCTCCCCCAGGACGCTTTCCATGTCTTCGATCAGCAGATCGAAATTTTGTACGTCGCGGCTTACCGTGCAAGCAACGATCGGCGCTGCTTCTGGTTGCGGCATAACACTACTCATAGCCTAAATCCTTTAAATGCAGAGGCTTAACAAAGGTGCATGCTGCATCTGATGTGCAGATTTTCACCCTTCGCAGTCACCCATGCCTGGCTTTTTGCGCAGTCACATTTGTCCTACGCAGGCTGGTATCGCAGGCAACTTGGGCGAGATTGGGGCTAAAAGGTTTCGATTGTTGGATATCTTGAAACGATCAGCGGACCTGACGGAGATTGGTCAGGGCAGCGTGAAACGCATAAAAAACCCGCCAATTTCCAAAGAAAGGCGGGTCAAATAAGAGAAAAAGTGTAGAGAATTACTCGGTATCGCCCAGAGTCGTGTCAGTCAGCTGCGTTGGTGCAACAGCGCTTGCCACATAGTCGCGGTAGATGATCTGGGCGTATTTGCCGTCCAGAACCGTGGGGTGACGGGCAACAAATCCACTGACCTCGGTCACAGTACGGCGATTCCGGCGCTCACGTCCCTGCGTGACGACAAGGGGCTGAGTCTCGCCATAAGAAACCACTGCCTCAAGCCTGGACCGGCTGACGCCAAGGCGTGACAGGTAAGAAACAACCGCATCAGCACGCCGCTTGCCCAGTGCGGTGTTGTATTGGTTGGAGCCGACAAGGTCGGTGTGACCATAGACACGGAAGCGCACCTCAGGGAACTGTTTGATCCAGTGGGCTTGCTGTCGCAGGATGGCCTGCGCCGTGCCGTCCAACTGTGCCGAGTTGAACGCGAAGGTCACCATCGATTGGACCTCGGAGGCAAATCTGTTTGCCAAATCAAAGGTATACTGACGCTCACCCGTCATCACCAAGCGGTTGTTCAGGGTCGCATTGCCGAAATAACCGGTGTCAGTCAGCGCTCCCGCTTCGCGGTAAAACTGAGTGTAGACCGGGTCAGAGCCAGAGTCTGCGCACCCCAGCAAAGCTGTGAGCCCTGCGGTGACGCCTGCGATTTTCAGTTTTGTGCGCATTGGGGAATTCATCTGATCAATCCAGTACATACCCATAAGACCCGCCGAAATCCTGTTTGGCAACCTCTCCGGCAGCCCCCTTCTTGGGGGTGCGTGTGCCCTCGGACGTACGGCCGAAGAGGAACAGGTCCTTTTCGGTTGGCGGTTTGATGCGGTCAGTCGGGAGGGCGAGGGCCTCACCGCGCGTTGGCGTGACCAGATGGGCGGTGACGATGATCACCAGCTCTGTCTGGTTGCGCTGATAGTCTGCGGAGCGGAAGAGCGCACCCAGAACCGGCACGTCACCGATCCAGGGCAGCTGCCGCGTGTTATCGGTAAAGTCGTCAGTCAGAAGGCCTGCAATAGCAAAGCTTTCCCCATCGCGCATCTCAACCGTGGTGGTGGTCTCGCGGCGGGTAAAACCGGCGATCTCGATCCCGTTGCCAAGCGAGATGCTCACCGTGGGGTCGATGGCTGAAACCGCTGCTTTCATCTCAAGATTGACGACATCCTTGTCCACGACACGGGGGATGAAGGCCAATTCGACGCCAAATGGCTTGAACTCAACGGAAATTCTGTCGTTTGTCTGTGCGACGGGGACGGGATATTCGCCACCCGCAAGAAATTTCGCCTCTTGCCCGGAAAGGGCCACGAGGTTGGGTTCTGCAAGGAAGCGTACGACGCCTTTCTGTTCGAGCGCTTCAAGCAAGAGGCCGACCTGAACTGAACCTGCGTTAAAGCCAAAGACCACCGCACCTGCGTTCTGGTTGATGTCTGGCACGTTGCCGCCAAGCGTTCCGGTTACGCCGGCATTACTCACAGACGTGCCTGAGCCACCGCGCAGACCAGTGCTGTCGATTGTGCCATTCAGCGCCAGCGATGAGCTGAGCGATTTGGATACGTTGCGCTGCATCTCTGCAAAACGCACCTTCATCATGACCTGCTGGACGCCACCGACGCTCATCAGATTGGAAACACGCTCTGGCGCGTAGCGTTCGGCCAGATCAAGCGCGCGTTGGAGGCGCTGGGAAGAGGAAACGACGCCAGAAAGCACGATGCCATCATTGGCCGTGCGAACTTCGATGCGCTCACCGGGAAGGATCTGACGGAGACGTTCCTTAAATTCAGAAACATCCGCAGCTACGCGGACGTCGATATTTGTGATCAGCTGGCCGCTTGCGTCAAGCAAGGTCAACGTCGTCAGGCCAGGTGATTTGCCCAAGACATAGATGGTCCGGTCCGAGAGGGAGGAGATATCTGCGATGCCGGGGTTTGCGATGCTGAGTTCTGCAAAAGGAATGTCGCTTTCCACCACAACGGCCCGGTTCATGGGAACGGAGAGGGGGGCGTTGGTGCCCTTTTTGACCACACGAACGATGTCTGCCTGTGCCGGGATGGGCATAGACATCGCCAAGGGCATGGCACTCAGGGACAGCCCGACGAGGGCTGCTTTCAGGAATCTGTCGATTTTCATGTGACCTGCCTTTTTGATCACGCCTCGGAGATGGGTCTTGGTGCCCGTCGTTTTGTTCACTCTGCGTCAGTTTGATTTTTATTGCAAGAATCAAGGCGTTCGCGGGTTAACCTTATGTGGACAAATGGCAACATAACCCCAAACGCAAACAGCGCCGCGAAGGGCGGCGCTGATGCAAGCAATTGGTATTACCCGACATTTCTGGCGAATTTGTTTGGTCAGTTTGTACAGGGAATGGGGAGTTCGACCACCTCGGCACCGCGCCGCGTACGGATGGTGCAGACCTTTTCCTTGGCGATCTCTTCTTCGGCTTCCTGTTCAGCAATACCCAGGAGGGCGCGCTGATCGACATCGCTGGCGCTTGCGATGGTGTCATCACCTGCACCGACAAGCGCGAGGGTCAGCCTGCCTGTGGATTGTGCCTGCGCGAGGCCTGCCACCTGCTGCGGGTTCACAGAGACGGTCACCGTCCGGGCAATTGTGGCCTCGGTCTGCGTACCGCTGGCGCTTTGGTCAACGGCAATAAGCTTGACGCCGGGTTCAATCAGTTTGGTGATCTCACCTCCACGTGTGCCCGTTTGAACGGCAGAGCGGCCCGTCCAATAGATGTCGACGCGGTCACCGGGGCGCAGAAAGCCGGACACACCTGAAGAGACGTCAACCTTGATGGTAAAGGCCCGCTTGCCGCGCTCAAGGCGCGAGGTCAGGCCAGTGTCCTCACCGGGCTCAGTGACTTTCACGGCCAGGATGGGTTCGTCCTTTTCCATGTCGCGCAGGACAACACGCAACTCATCAGTGTTTTCGGGGAAGAGCTCCGTCAATTCCGTAAAGGACCCTTCAGGAATTGCGTTTTCAGGCCAATCAACGGCCCGGACACTGTCCTGGCTCAGCTTTTGACCATACTTGAGTGGCGCTGTGGCAACGTAAACGGGTTTTGTTTGAACGACTTTCGCCAAAGCTGCCTGAGCCTGTGCATGCGCATTTTGATATTGCGCGATCCGATCCTTGGCCAGATAAACGGCACCGCCGGCAAGTGCGATACCCACGAGCAGGACAAGTCCAAATACCATTCGCATGTCATTACCTCTTGCTAGTTATCTTGCCGGGAAGAGCCCCGGGGCCTTTTGTGGATGTCAACAATGCCTGGTAATTATGGCTATTGTTTGCTGACCCTGTGAAAAGGGTTGGGCGCAGGTGCTTTGGCAGCCTTGACATCATGTGTGAAGAAATCGGCTACGCGGAGCCGATTATCTTCTTCTTTGGTCAGTTAGAAATTGCCTGGCGTGGTGGCGGTTAGGTAGTCGCCGACGCCATCGCCAACATCGTCCGTGGATCCCTGAATTGCAAAAATCGATACGACAGCAAGCGAAACGACCGCGGCAGTCAACACGACCCAGTCAACGGTCACGGCACCATCGTCGGATCTCAGAAAAGTTTTAATAAGTCTCATCATGGCCTGTCCTCGGGATGGGTTTGAATGAATTCCTGCCGTCTAGACAGAAAAAGGGTCGCGCTCTGGCGTGCAGAACGCGACCCCCACAAAGCTTGTATTCAAGCCCGTGAGCCTAACTTAGTTAGGGTCACGACCGTCCAGGAATGTACCTGTGTTGTCTGTCAGACGAGACGCGCCGGACTCGATGGACGAGTAAGCAGCAACGGCCAGACCAACAACAGCAGCGGTCAGCACAACCCAGTCAACGGTCACAGCACCGTCTTCGTCGCGACGGAAGTTCT
>CAYUSM010000190.1:0-6430 GCA_964447345.1 uncultured Sulfitobacter sp.
AGGATCGACGAACGTCTAAAGGGGTTAGCTTTGTCTCGGCTGTCTGCCACCGTTACCGGCGAAAACTGTACAATTGCAAATGACAATCGTGCTCCAGTAGCAATGGCCGCGTAAGCGACCGGAGATACTGAAATCTTAAGCCCTAGCGCCTTGCAGCACTAGGCGGGGTTCGCAGGTACCTGGCAACAGAAACCTGCACTTCATTCACAACATATGACCCGTGGTGCAAGAAATCGCCCAATTCTGGCCGCTTCCTTCACGCGCTGGTCCGAAACACTCCCACAAATCAAGAATGTAGCGTCGAAATTTGCGTCAGCGCAATTCCAATTTCATTCCAATTGGATGCATCAAAAGCCCCGCCGTCGCCCCATTTTGCACGCATTCTTGGATCATGTTTCCCGTAATAAAAGAATGAGGGCAGCTGTGACAACCGACAACGCCGACACAAAAGTTGAAGCAAAACCCACCACGCGGGGGGGTGCCGCCTCCCCCAGGAGGAAGCAGCTCCTGGCGCGTGCATTGCTGCTTGGTGTGGTTGCCGTCGTCATGACGACGATCTTTTATCGCATCGAGAACCTGACGTATGAAAACTATGTCCGCGATCTGAAGCTGGATGCGACCGTGCAGGTCATCGAGGCACGTGAGCGGATTGAGGAGGACATCTTTGACCTCACTCTCTCCATGAACGAGCTGGCAACCGTGATCAGCCAAAATCCCGACATCACTGCAACTGAGTTCAACGTGAAAGCTGTTGATCATGTTCTGGCCCACCCAGAGATCCGATCCATATCGGCCGCGCCCAACGACACAATCAGCATGGTCTTTCCGAAGTTCGGCAATGAGAACCTCATTGGTGCGGACTACCACAACCTGATGCATGAGGAATCGTCGCAGGAACCGGTCATTGAGACAGGCGAGGCGCGCTTTTCAGGCCCCATAACCCTGTCCGACGGCGCACAGGTGCTCGTCCTCAGCAAACCAGTTTTCGTCCAAACCGCAGAGAACCGGCAGCAGCTTTGGGGTGGTTTGGTCGTTGCACTGAACCAGGACAGGTTTCTGTCTCGTCTTAGCATCCCCGCGCTTGAAGAGCGGTTCGATCTGCTGATCCAAGAGGTAAATGAGATCGATCCGACCCAACAAACCGTGATTTATGGCGATCCTTCCGTCCTTAACGAAACGCCAATTGACCTGGCCTTCAACTTCCCCTTCGGCCAGTGGCGGTTCATGGCTTCACCTGTTGGAGGCTGGCCGGAGCACCGCCCCAATTACGCCGCCATCTGGTTGCAACGCTCGCTGGCGATGCTGATGTGCCTGACTGCGCTTTGGTACGTCATGAGCCTGCTGGATCGCCGCCGCACGGCAGAAAAAATTCTGTCGGACGGCATTGAAGCGCTGGATCATGGGTTTGTCATGTTTGACTCGGATCGTCGGTTGGTCGCGTTCAACAACAAGTACAAGCAGCTGGCTGGTGGCTCCGGTCAGGTACGCATCGGTGCCCGATATGAGGACATCGTGAAAGCGAACCTTAAAATGGGTCTGATCCCAGATGCGGTGGGCCGTGAGCAGGAATGGTATGCCGAATGGGCCAAGCGAATTGACGTCAAGGAAGTCGACAAGGAACAGATCCTGGCTGACGGGCGGTTGATCCGCGCCTATGACCGGCCTCTTGAAGACGGCAGTGTTGTTGGTCTGCGTATCGATATCACCGACCTCAAGCGCGCCCAGATCGCGGCTGAGGCTGCAAACAAGGCCAAGACGGACTTCATGGGTGTGCTCAGTCACGAGTTGCGCACACCGCTGACAGTGATCTTGGGGCATGCGCAGCTGGCCAAGAACATTCACAACATGCCGGTTTACAAGAAACTTGTGGCTGAGCTGGAAGCCCATCCGGAAGCGCTGGACGATGTCTCACCAAAGCTTGACGCGGTAAGCGGGCAGATCGTCAAAATGATGGAAGCGCTGGAACGCTCCGGCAACCACCTCTTCACCCTGATCAGTGAGATTCTGGACTTTGCCAAGATCGACTCCGGCACTCTTTCCATGGAAATGGAGGACGTCACCAGCGATGCGGTCGTGGAACCAGTCGTGGATCAGATGCGTCCCATGGTCGAGGACAAGGGCCTCAAGCTGGAGCTTGAAAGTGAGACGTGTGACATCAACGCGGATGCCAAACGCATCCAACAGGTGCTGATTAATCTCATCAGCAATGCCTCCAAATTTACCGACGAGGGCAAAATCTCTGTAAAGGTCAGACAGACCGACGAGAATGTGATCTTCAGCGTCGCAGACTCCGGCATTGGCATTCCCGAAGATCAACTGATCAAGGTATTCGAGGCCTTCCACCAGGTCGACAATTCTTCGGGCCGGAAATACGGCGGTACCGGACTTGGCCTTGCCATCTCGCGCGATATTGCCAAGGCCCATGGCGGTGATCTCTTTGCCACCAGCGTTCAAGGTGAGGGCAGCGTCTTTACCCTCACCCTGCCCCGCCCCGCGGCCAAAGCGCAGCCGGAAGAGGCCGAAGAGGAAATTGAACCTCTCGTGGCTTGAACCGGTCTTCTGCATCTCTTGACATAAATCTCCCCTAGTGCTGTCCTGCACCCAAGGGGAGAGCCGCGAACGCCCCGTGAGGCTTAGGCCCAAGGTTCGCATGTTTCCAGACCAAGGATGCATGCCATGCCTGCCCCAAATGAGATGACCCCCGCCCAACTGTTGCGCCTGATCGGAACCCCTGATTGTCCGGTGATTGTCGATATCTCGATCGACCCTGATTTCGAGGCCGATCCCCATCTGATCCCCAGCGGCTTTCGCCATCCGCATACCGACATTCCGGGCCTCAAAGACCGCTTGAACGGGCAGCGATGCGTGATCGTCTGCCAGAAAGGCATCAAGTTGAGCCAGGGCATGGCAGCCCTGCTGCGGAGCCAGGGTATAGACGCAGAATACCTGCAGGGCGGAAACTTCGGCTGGCGGGATATTGATGGCGCGCCGCGCATTCCTTCCGCTGCAATTCCACAAATGGTTGAGGGCCGCACGCTTTGGGTGACGCGCCACCGACCGAAGATTGATCGCATTGCCTGCCCATGGTTGATCCGTCGCTTTGTGGACCGGGCGGCGACGTTTCTCTTTGTCTCACCCGCCGAAGTCATGGGCGTCGCGGACCGCTATGGGGCAATTCCCTTTGACGTTGCGGATACGTTCTGGTCGCATCGAGGTGCTCAATGCACATTTGACACGATGCTGGACGAATTCGGCCTGCGGACGCCTGAACTGGACCGTCTGGCGCATGTTGTCCGCGCGGCAGACACCAACAACCACACAGATGCCCCGGAGGCCGCAGGGCTTCATGCCCTCTCAGTTGGATTGTCCCGGCAATACAAGGACGATCAGGCGCAGCTCGAGGCGGGCATGGCGCTTTACGACGCGCTCTATCGCTGGGCGCGGGATGGCCAGGGCGAGAGCCACGACTGGCCCGGGAGCCATGTATGAGCGTGCCGGGCTGGGGGGAGATGGTCCGGGTGTTCGGACGTATCGGTGTGCTGTCCTTTGGCGGCCCGGCCGCCCAGATCGCTCTGATGCACCGGGAACTTGTCGAAACCCGTCCCTGGCTGACTGAGGCCACCTATCTGCGGGCCCTGTCGCTTTGCATGCTCTTGCCGGGCCCTGAAGCCATGCAACTGGCCACCTATGCGGGCTGGCGAATGCGCGGGGTGGCAGGTGGTCTTTTGGCGGGCCTTCTCTTTGTCGTCCCGGGCGCTGTGGTGATTGCGGTGCTGGCGCTGGGATATGCCCTTTATGGGCAGGTCCCACTGGTGCAATCAGCCTTTCTGGGGATCAAGGCTGCCGTCATCATCGTGGTCTTTCAGGCCCTGCGCAAAGTTGCGGGCAAGGCGCTGGTGGGCCTACGCGGATGGGTTTTGGCCACCCTGTCCTTCTTGGCGCTCTTTGTGCTGGGTCTGCCCTTTCCTATGATCATCCTTGCAGCGGGTCTTTACGGTTTCATCAGCATCTCTGTGACCACACCAAGCGCAGAGAGTGCGCCGACACAACGCCAGGGCCATGCAGTACCCACGTTGCTGATCTGGTCGGCTCTATGGGCGGCTCCACTGCTGTGTTTATGGACGCTGGATCAACAGTTTCTGCTGCAACTTGGACTATTCTTTTCCAAGCTGGCGGTCGTGACCTTTGGCGGGGCCTATGCCGTATTGGCCTACATGACCCAGACGGTGGTGCAGGACTATGGCTGGATCACCACCGATCAGATGATAGATGCGCTCGGTTTGGCGGAAACAACGCCCGGCCCGCTGATCCTTGTCACAGAATTTGTGGCCCTTCTGGCTGGTTTCGCACAGTCGGGTGTTACGGGTGCCTTGGCGGCTGGCATGGTCGCCCTATGGGTGACATTCACGCCCTGCTTTCTGTGGATCTTTCTTGCTGGCCCTTATCTTGAGCGCATTTCTGCCCAACCGCGGCTTGCAGGCGCCCTGCAGGCCATCACAGCCGCCGTTGTTGGTGTTATCGCCAATCTGTCCCTTTGGTTTGCCCTTCACGTGCTCTTTGCCAACGTGCAAACAGCGTACCCTCTTGCGCTTCCCGTTCCTGAGTTGAACAGTTTTGTTCCAATGGCTGCTTTGCTGACAACGCTGGCGGCCATTCTGATGCTCGGCCTAAGACGCGGTTTTGTAAGCACAATGGCGATGCTTGCAGTGGCTGCACTGATACTGGGGGCGCTTTAAGCCATCCCCCCTTTTCCTCGGGTTCAAAAGCGGTATGGTGGAGGGGTGCAAGCGACCCCCGGGGGACCCCATGAGCCGCGAGATTGACTACGGAAACCTGATGCATGACGCAATGCGGGGTCTGATCCGCAAAGTGCTTCTCGACGTGGCGGATCGCGGTTTGCCTGGCAATCATCATTTCTTCATCACCTTTGACACCTCACACCCGGACGCGGAACTGGCAGACTGGCTGTCGGACCGTTATCCCGGCGAAATGACTGTCGTGATGCAGCACTGGTATGACAATCTTGAGGTCACGGACGAAGGTTTCTCTGTCACACTGAACTTCGGCGATGCGCCGGAGCCACTTTACATTCCATACGATGCGATCCGCACCTTTGTGGACCCCTCGGTGGAGTTTGGCCTGCGGTTCGAACAACAGGAATCTGAAGAGGGAGAGACCGAGGTGTTGCCGACGACGGTCGATACGAGCGAAGACATCCCCCTCAAGCTCGAAGTCGCCGAAGAAAAGGCGAAAGATGCCGAGATTGTCTCGCTCGATTCATTTCGCAAATAAAGCCCGCGTTAGCGCCACCGTCTGATTGCGCCGCACTGACGGCATCGGTACACCCGTGCCAACGCAAGATGACGCAAGGAGCCGCACCATGGCCGATACCCGCACAGAAACCGACAGCTTTGGCCCACTAGAGGTCCCCGCCGACAAGTACTGGGGTGCCCAGACACAGCGGTCGATCATGAACTTTCCCATTGGCTGGGAAAAGCAGCCCGTGGCCATTATTCGCGCGCTGGGCGTGATCAAGAAGGCCTGCGCGGAAGTGAACCTCAGCTTCGGCGATCTGGATGCGGAACTGGCCCCGGCCATCAAACAGGCCGCGCAGGAAGTGATTGATGGCAAGTTTGACGACAACTTCCCCTTGGTCGTCTGGCAGACCGGGTCAGGCACACAGTCCAACATGAACTCCAACGAGGTCATCTCAAACCGCGCGATTGAGATTCTGGGCGGTGAGATGGGTTCCAAAACCCCTGTACACCCCAACGATCACTGCAACATGGGCCAGTCGTCAAACGACACCTTCCCGACGGCGATGCACGTGGCCATCGGCATGGTCGCCCGCGACACCTTGTTGCCTGGGCTGCGCAAGTTGCAGGAAGCACTGGCCGCGAAGTCCGAAGAGTTCAAGAACATCATTAAGATTGGTCGCACCCATACACAGGACGCCACCCCGCTGACACTGGGTCAGGAATTCGGCGGATACGCCCATCAGATGATGAAGGCCATTGAGCGTGTCGAGGCCTGCCTGCCGGACATCTACGAACTTGCGCAGGGCGGCACAGCCGTGGGAACCGGGCTGAACACCCGCAAGGGCTTTGCTGAGAAAGTGGCCGCCGAAATTTCCGCCATCACCGACCTGCCCTTCGTGACCGCGCCCAACAAGTTCGAAGCGCTGGCGGCGCATGACGCCATGGTGATGTTCTCAGGTGCGCTGAAAACCTGTGCCGCCTCCATGTTCAAGATTGCCAACGACATGCGGTTGCTGGGCTCCGGTCCGCGCTCTGGTCTGGGCGAGTTGATCCTGCCGGAGAACGAACCCGGCTCTTCCATCATGCCGGGCAAAGTGAACCCGACCCAGGCCGAGGCGCTGACCATGGTCTGTGCGCATGTCATGGGCAACGATGCTGCTGTGGGCTTCGCC
>CAYUSM010000191.1:0-6428 GCA_964447345.1 uncultured Sulfitobacter sp.
TGTTCCATCGCGGCGGGGCGGTTCACGTCGAGCGAGGCCATGAGCACGCGTTTGCCGTCTTTTTCTTTGAGGCGTTTGGCGAGCTTGGCGGTGGTCGTCGTCTTACCGCCGCCCTGCAAGCCGACCATGAGGATCGGCGCGGGCGGGTTGTCGACCTTGAGCGCACCCGGTTCGCCCTCGCCTTTCAGCACGTCGATGAGGGCGTCGTGCACGATCTTGACGACCTGCTGGCCCGGCGTGACGGATTTGGTGACGGCCTGGCCGGTGGCCTGATCCTGAACCGCTTTGACGAAGTCGCGGGCGACGGGGAGGGAGACGTCGGCCTCCAAGTGCGCCACGCGCACTTCGCGCAGGGCGGTCTTTACGTCGTCCTCTGACAGTGCACCTTGCTTGGTCAGGCGGTCGAAGACGCCGGACAGGCGTTCGCTCAGGTTCTCAAACATGGGGCGGGCCCCCTCTCTCAACTCGTTGCGGGATGCCTCCTAGATAGGAAGGCCCGCGAAGATGCACAAATGCTCACCCCTTTCGATTGACGGGGGCAAACGCAATTTGCCCCCGTGGGCGCAACGCGCTGACGGGGGGCGATCCCTGCCTCATGGCAATGGGACCGGAAGGCATGGCTTCCGGGATTTCAGGGGCGTTTAGGCGCTGGGGGTGTGGGAGTCAAGCGTGGCAAGCCAGTCGTTGATGGCAGAAGCGGCGCGGCGGGCACCGCTGCCGCTGGAGTAGACCAGCGTGATGGGATGGGTGCCTGCGTCCATACCGCCCGTGATGACGAGGGCGGCGCGGTGGGTGTCCGTATCACCCGAGCGAGACGTTTGGATGATGGCGCGGTCGAGGAAGTTCAACTGCCAGCTCATCGTGTAGTACTTGATCCAGGAGCGGCGGCGCAATTCAACCAGATTGCGGGTACGGTCGAGGATCAACTGGGTCCGGCGGATAAAGATGATGTTGAAGCCGACCGCGATGCCAAGGCCACCCAGCATGAACGCGATACCCATCGCTGGTTCTGACGATACGTTGGCGAGGCCGACGCCAAAGAAAACGAGGCCAAAGACCGATACAAAGATGGCCAGCCAGATCGGGTTGTTTTCGATGATGAGCTGTTCGGGGAGGTTGCGGGTGACCTTCATGGTGAGGGGTCCGCCGTGCCAGGGCGCCAAAGATCGCGCGGCAATGCCGGGCCGCGCGTCTTGGAGTGGAGTTTTGGGGCTTTGGGCGTCATGGCGGGGACTATGCCCCCGCGATGCGTTTTCGCCAAGGGATCAGGCGGCGAGTGCGAGACTGTCGATCTGGTTGTGCGCCTGAGCCAGCGTGCCGTCTGGGTCTATCGCAAGGGCGTCGGCGGCGATGATCGTCACGTCGGTGATGCCGATAAATCCCATGATGTGGCGCATGTAGCCCGTGGCGTAGTCTATGTCAGAGCCAACTGCTGTGCCGCCCGATGCGACGGCAAGAATGGCGCGTTTGCCCTCCAGCAGACCCACGGGACCGTTTTCAGTGTAGCGGAAGGTTTCACCGGCGCGGGCGATCAGGTCGATCCAGGCCTTGAGCGAGGCGGGGACGGAGAAGTTGTAGACGGGCACGCCAATGACGAGTGTGTCAGCGTCTTTCAGTTCTTGAATGAGTGTGTCGGATTGTTCGAGAGCTTCGCGCTGGGCTGGGCTACGGTCCGCCGCGGCAACGGCGCGGGCCTCGGTCCAGGTCTGGGTGATCTGGGGCAGGGGGCTGGTTGCCAGATCACGGGTTGCGACATTGGTGTCGCCCAGGGTGGCGATGATCTTGTCTGTCAGGTCACGTGTGACGGAGGACGTGAGATTGGCGGAGCTGTCGATGCGCAGGATGGTCATTGGGGTTCCTTTCGTTGCTTTCACGGACTAACTTGACTATTGCTTTTTCGAACGCAACGATCAGAATGGCGCAAGCGTTGTTCATTTTTGCACAGGAGGTCGTCATCGATAACTGGGACGAGATCAGAACCGCGTATCAGGTTGCCCGCATGGGCACGGTAAGCGGTGCGGCAGATGTTCTGGGGGTTCATCATGCGACGGTCATCCGTCACATTGATGCCCTGGAAGGGCGGTTGGGCGTCAAGCTGTTTCAACGCCACGCGCGGGGGTACACGCCCACGGAGGCGGGCGAGGACCTGCTGCGCGTGGCGCAAGCCACAGATGATCAATTCAGCCAATTGGTTGGGCGGATCAAGGGGCGCGGCTCCGAGGTGTCAGGTGAACTGGTCGTCACCTCTCTGGCCGCGCTCAGCAGCATGGTTTCTCCCTTGTTGACGGAGTTTCAGCAGCTGCATCCGGATGTCATTGTCCGCTTCGTGACAGGCGACCGGCTGTTCCGGCTGGAATATGCGGAAGCGCATGTGGCGATCCGGGCGGGCAGCCCGCCTGATCAGCTGGACAATGTGGTGCAGAACTACATGAACGTGCCAACTGCTGCCTATGCCACTCAGGACTATGTCGAGGCCTATGGCATTCCCAACGGGCCGGAAGACTTTGCCAAGCATCGATTTGTGGGTCCGGACAGAGACGACAGCCGCGCCCCCTTCTATGTCTGGCTGCGCGAAAACGTGCCTTCGTCTTCAGTGACCTTCCGCTGTTCCGATCAACTTGCAGCCGAAAAGGCAGTGATCGCGGGAGCCGGGATCGGATTTCTGTCCAAGGCCAAGGCGGCACGGTATTCACATCTGGTCGAAGTTCTGCCGGAGCAGCCCGAGTGGCGGTCGAAATTGTGGCTGGTCACACATGTCGATCTGCACAGGACGACCAAAGTCCAAACCTTGCTCAAATTCCTCAAGGACAAGGCCAAAGAGGAGCTTTCGTGAGCCCTGGCATGCAGGGCCATTTGGCGATGCTGGCATTCTCGGCTCTTGTGGCGGGATCGTTCTCGCTCGGCAGTCTGATGGCCAATGACATTGATCCGGCAGCATTTACCGCGCTTCGCTTTTGCTTGGCGGCCGTGTTTGTCGGGGCGTTGGCCCAGATGCGCGGAGGTTTCGGGGCAGGCAGTTTCACAGCACCTTGGCGGTATGCGGTGCTGGGCGGGCTCTTTGGCATCTATTTTGTTCTTATGTTCGAGGGCCTCAAGACAGCGCCACCAGTAAGTGCAGCCGCGGTCTTTACACTGGTGCCGTTGATGGCGGCCGGATTTGCCTATCTGCTGCTGCGGCAGATACTGACGTCGCGCATGGCATTGGCCCTTGCGATTGGCGGGGCGGGCGCGCTTTGGGTGATTTTTCGCGCAGATTTGTCAGCCCTTCTGGCCTTTGATGTCGGCCGTGGTGAGGCAATCTATTTCCTGGGGTGTGTCAGCCACGCGATCTATACGCCAATGGTCCGCAGACTGAACCGGGGCGAGACGGCGGTGACCTTTACCTTTGGCACAGTGGTGGCCGGTGGCGGCTTGTTGATTATCTACGCGTGGTCGGACCTGATGGCCGTCCAATGGGCAGCGCTTCCCGTTCTGGTCTGGGTCGCGCTGTTCTACACGGCGTTCTTCGCCACGGCGATGACGGTGGTCCTGTTGCAGTTTGCCACGCTGCGGCTGCCGTCAGCCAAGGTCATGGCCTACACCTATCTCACGCCAAGTTGGGTGATCGTCTGGGAGATTGTGTTGGGCAATGGTGTGCCATCCGCGCTGGTGCTGGGGGGTGTCGCGCTGACGGTGATCGCGTTGCTTTTGCTGCTGCGGGATGATGAAGCGCGAAAGATTGCGCATATGTCAGGGAACTAATCGGCCTCGAAGGCGTTATGGTGCCGTTAACTGAAGGAAAGCGTCATGTGCCGGTTCGATTACCTCGTGGACTTTGCCATGCGCTTTCCGGTCGTTCTCAGGCATGGTGCTGCTGCATGACCCAGTTACGTCCCTCTCACAAATTATGGAGGCGCAAATGCGCGGTATCATTTACCTTGTCGGACTTGTCGTAATCGTTCTGGCAATTGTCCAATTCGTTCTTTGAACGTTCAGAATGGCGCGTGACCCCGGGTCACGCGCCATCTTCTTTTGGATGGGGAAGCTCTGACGCCAGAAAACGCTCGAACGCGTCGAGATTGACAGGCTCAAACTGCCCAAACCCCTGCATCCAGATCGAGGCATCGCGCATCGCGTCAGGTTCCAGTTTGCACCACTTCACGCGCCCCCGCTTTTCCTGAGAAATCAAACCTGCCGTTGTCAGCACGTTCAGGTGTTTTGAGATGGCTGCCAATGACATCTCAAAAGGTTCGGCGACGTCGGTGACAGCCATGTCATCCTCAAGCAGCATTGCAAGGATCGCGCGCCGCGTTGGGTCGGCAAGGGCGGCAAAGACCTGATCGATGGTGCGTGTCATCTACCGGGTTTACCTCGCCCGGCTGCGCAGGGAAAGCCGTCAGGACCTTGGGTGGTACGTGTGCTGCGATGGGTTGCGGTGGCGAAAGGCTTCTATATCCGCATTCGTGAGGCCAATGTCGCGCAGAATGTGATCGCTGAGGGCGCCGACATGGGATCTGCGCATGGGGCGGAGAGCCCTGAACCATTGCGCAATCCGACTGTGCCAACGTGTCTGTTTTGCACATCCCTTTCGGGCGCGCCGAGGCGCGTTTTGCTCTATGACAGCCATGGAATTGTCCTGTTTCGGTTATTCGAGCCCATATTGCCGCGATAACGCCCGTGCCACAAAGACAATTGCTTGACATGATGTGTGCATAAAACGCACATGAGGCATGTCGCGAAACCTTCCACCCCTGAACGCGCTACGTGCATTTGAAGCGGCCGGTCGCCATCAAAGCTTTTCGCGTGCCGCAGAGGAACTGGGGGTCAGCCATTCTTCGATCAGCCGCCATGTGCGTGGCCTGGAGGACCGGTTGGGTGTTCAGCTGTTCAGAGATTTGCCGCGTGGCTTGGCCTTGTCCCCGGAAGGGGCCGCGTACCTGGCACAGGTGACCCCGGCGCTTGATGCCATTGGGGATGCGACCGAAGGGTTGGCAGAGGTTCCACAAGGGACAGTGACGGTCAATGCGGAGACTCTTTTTGCAGCCAAATGGCTGGTGCCGCGATTGGGGACTTTCAGGGCGGCCTACCCGGACATAGACATTCGTCTGGAAGCATCACGGCGATTGGCGGATGTGACGCGATACGAGGCGGATTTTGCGATCCGGTTTGTGCGACCTGGAGGCAGGTATCCGAACTCAGAACTGTTGAGTGATGCACCGCTGCGGCCCTACGCATCTCCGGAGCTGGTGCAACCACCGCTGCGTTCCCCTCGCGATCTGCTGTCGCTGCCTTTGCTGCGTGACCGTACGAATGGAACGTGGAACGTGTGGTTTGCGCTGGCTGGAGGGGTTGCCCCCGAAGAAGTACCGCAGTCGGAGTGGCGTATGAGTTCGTTTCTTGAAGTGGAGGCCGCGATTACCGGACAGGGCGCTTTGCTGATCTCGGATGAGGTGGTGGCGGGCGAGGTCGCTGCGGGGCGATTGGTGAGGTTGTCCGAGGTCGGGTTTCGCGAGGGAGGCTATCACCTGTTGCACGGCGACGGGGTCCTGCGGCGCAAGCCGGCGAGAATGTTCAGGGACTGGATTCTGGCTGAAACGGCGGAGTGGCGAAGCGCTGCGCTTTGAACAATCAACCAAAAGGTTGAATAATGGCGCGTTCGCCGGATAGCGCAAACAGCAGCGAATTCGGCAAGATGCGACAGTCTTGCGAGAAAATTTTCATCGTCAAATCAGGTATTTATGATGCAATCGACGCACGTTGACTCTCTGCCGCGCACCAAGTAGCTAACCGGTGAAATTCCAGATGGGGAGTGGCCCGTGTCCGAACCGACTGAGCAGGAGCGTTTGCGCCAGCTTGACGAACGGATCAAGGCCGCCAAGGACCGCAAGGCACCCAAGCCTCATCAGGAAGAGCATTATTCTCAGGCGCAGCTTGCCTGGCGGATGGTGATTGAACTCGTGGCCGGTCTGGGGATCGGTTTCGGCATGGGTTACGGGCTTGATGTGCTGTTTGGCACGTTGCCGTGGTTCATGGTGATTTTCACGATGCTGGGTCTGGCGGCCGGGGTCAAAACGATGCTCCGCTCCGCACAGGAGATCCAGGACAAGAAGATGGCCCAAGAGGCCGGGGATACGACGCCCGACAAGGGCAAGGATGACGAAGGAGCCTGAGATGGCGACAGAAGCAGCAAAAGAAGAGGGCGGTCTGGTCTTCCACCCGATGGACCAGTTCATCATCAAGCCGTTCTTTGGCGAAGGCACCGAAGTGGCGTGGTACACGGTGACCAACGCAACCGTCTGGATGTTCCTGGCGGTCATTGCTGTATTTCTGCTGATGGTTCTGGGCAGCTCGGGGCGTGCAACCGTGCCGTCGCGCATGCAGTCGGTCGCTGAACTCGCCTACGGCTTCATCTACAAGATGGTCGAGGACATCTGCGGCAAGGAAGGGGT
>CAYUSM010000192.1:0-6415 GCA_964447345.1 uncultured Sulfitobacter sp.
GTGGGGTCACCAGCCTGTTCAGTTGGTCATGTCGCCGCTTGAGCCGCCTGGCGGTCGAAGCGTTGGGCAGGTCGGCCCCGCCCGCGGCCTCAATCACCCAATGGATCGGGTGGCGGCGCTGGCCAAAGTGCCACTCCCAGCGGCCAAAGCTGGAGCGAAACAGGCCCGATGCAGGCATCCAGATGCGCTGGCGCACCTCGCCCACCAGGCGGCGCATCAGCGCCTGTACTTCATTGTCTTCGAGGGTGATGAGCTGTCCGTTGAGTTCAACAGTGATGGTCATTGGAATCCTCCAAGGAAAAGACTGGATCAAATCAGTTTTGAAGCGGGTCCGGTGATGAAATAATCGGTGACCCTGTGGCGCGACCAATACTGCGCTTATGGGTAACGTAGGGTCACCCAATCCCGGATTTAAGGGGAAGGTTGAGCTTTTTCGCTCAGGGCGCTGTCAGGCAGAGGTCCATCAACCGGTCCAGATCATTGGCTGAAAGGCTGTCAAACTCGGTGCTCAATGCCTCGATCTCATCGGCCCGTGCACGACCCAGCACGGGATCGGTAAACAGATGAAATTTATTGGAAATTTCCGTATCTGAGAGTGGTATGTCGTTATCCCCCTTGGGGGTGCGGGGGGTATCCTCAAAGCTGCGCCCGTCCTTTGTGCGGATCGTCACCTGCGCCCAGCGTTTGCCTTCAGAAATTTTTGTGAAATGGGGGTCATCAATCAGCGTGACAGCGTCACTGACGCGTTGGATTTCGGGGTCTTGCAGCGTTTCAGCGGCAAGTTCCGGCACACCGATTTGCCCCCTTACGATCATCGTAGCGACGGGAAAAGCGATGCCATAGGCAAACTCATCCGGGGTTGTGGGACGATGGCCCGCAAGCCGGGTGGCATTGTGGAAGGTCTTGATGTCCACCGCTGCAACCTCCTGATGGACAAGATCATGGACCTCCATCAGGTGTTTGACGGCATCGATACTGGGATGCGCCCAGCGGCAGCAGGGATAGGCCTTGTAGCTGGTGTCCTCGACCGTGCGCCAGGTCGTGCAAAGATCGGACCAGAACTCCGGTGCCTGCTCGCAGGTCAGCGCCGGAGCACCGGTGAACCCTTCTTGTGCAAGGTAAGCCGCCACGATCCCTGATGGCGCGCCCCAGCCGACCCCGTCGCGCAGGTTCGTGGGGTAGTCGATGCAGCGCATCATCTGACTGCGCGGTCCGTGATACTCCCCAATCCCTGCGGCATGTCGGATGATGTCGCGATCCGCCCCGAGCATCCGGGCCGCAGCGGTGGCCACACCAACAGCAGTCCAGGCACCGGATGTATGGTAGTCGGGGCAGGTGGCATGCTGGGCAAGCCCTGCACGGCAAGACACTTCATAGGCCACGGCAAGATGCGCTGCGAAATCTGCACCGGTCATGGGGCCGGTGACCTCGGCCATGGCCATGAGTGCGGGAAAGACGGCAGACCCCACATGACCCTTGCAGGGCGAGGTGGTGTCATGCGCATCGACCGCGTCCACCGTAAAGGCCCCCGCCATCGCGGCCCCGGCAGGTGACAGCTTGGCCCCCGCCATCAATACACGCGCGCTGCCAGCTTCCGTGGCCCCGAACATCAATCCCGCAGCGCGCCGCGCGCGGTCTGCCATGTCGGTGGTTGAGGCAACGGCAGCGGTCCCCATCGTGTCCAGAAAGGAGCGCCGCAGCACCCAAAGCAGGTCTTCGGGCAGGTCGCTGTACGTCAGTTCATGGGCAAAGGCGTCAAAGGCAAGGGTCATGGGGCATGCTCCGTTCCGGCTGACCTCAGCCTAGGAGCGTGGCGAGAGGTCGATTGCCGGTTTGCGACGCGGGCGGTCGCTTGCGGGTTGTCTCACGAAGGGGCGGTTTGTCGCATTCTGGGCGCGCGCGGCAAACCTATCTACAACCAAACCAATGAAAGGAAATCGCCGATGACCACCTTGTCCACCAACACGTTCCCTGCAGGCCGCTTTGACGGCATGCGTCAAAGCTGGCGGGACGCGACCAGCTGGATGCGGAAAGAGATGGCAACGGTGGAACTTCGTCTGTTGGGCATCGTGCTTTTGCTCTTGGCCCTTTGGGGCGCAGCCATCGCAGTTTTCGGTTATCCCGCTCTGATTATCGTGGCTCTGACACTGGTGCCGGTCATGTTCACAGTGCTCTTGCTGATCACCGTGGGCAAATAGCGCTTATTCCCGCCCGCGTGCCGCGAACCGGGGCAACATGGCTGAAAAGTCTTTTCCTTTGCCATCCTCATCTTCGACAAACTGGGTGTATAGTTCCAGCGCCCGCGCACCCATCGGCGTGTCCGCATCCACCAATTCGGCAGCCTGCTGGCTTAGACCGAGGTCCTTGACCATCAACTCGGCGGCAAATCCGGGTTTGTAGTCATTATCCGCCGGGGAAACCGGGCCAACGCCCGGGGCAGGGCAGTAGGCGTTCATCGACCAGGAATAGCCCGAAGATGTGCTGGCCACATCAAACATCTTCTGACGGTCCAGCCCCAGCTTGTCAGCCAGCGCGAAGGCCTCGCAGGTGGCAATCATCGTGGCGCCAAGGATCATGTTGTTGCAAATCTTTGCCGCCTGACCCGCGCCTGCGTCTCCACAATGCACGGCCTTCTGGCCCATGATGTCGAAGAGCGGCTTGGCCTTGGTAAAGGCTGCCGTTGATCCTCCGGCCATGAACGTGAGCGTGCCTCCGGCAGCCCCTCCGATGCCGCCTGAGACGGGGGCGTCGACGGCGAGGATACCTGCATTCTCGCAAGCTTCGCTGGTGTTCCGGGCACTTTCCACATCGACTGTGGAGCAATCGATAAAGAGCGCACCTTCTTTCATGTGCTGGATGGCTTCCGCCGCAACCTGCCGCAGGATGGAGCCGTTGGGCAACATCGTGATCACCACATCGGCACCCTTGACTGTGCCGGGAATATCATCTGCTTGGCCCACACCTTCGGCGGTGGTCCCTGCGACGTCAAAGCCGGTGACGGTATGGCCTGCCTTGGCAAGGTTTGCCGCCATTGGTGCGCCCATATTGCCCAGTCCGATGAATCCGATGTTGAGTGTGCTCATGGGGCGTCTCCTAATTTGAGGGCGTTGGGGCCAAGAGGTTGCAGCATTTTTGACACGGCCGCCAGTGGCACCTCACTGTCCGCATATTGCCACTGCGGGTTGCGGTCTTTGTCGATGATTGCGGCACGGATCCCTTCGAGGAAGTCGCCATGCTCCATCGCGCGGTAGGTAAAGCGGTACTCTAGGTCGAGCGCCTTTTCGAGGGTGAGGGAAGGGCCGCGCAGCCGGTGCATGATCTCAACTGTCGCCGCCATCGACAGCGGAGAATTGCGGTTGATCTTCTTCAGGGCTTCAGCCGCAAAGTCACTGTCGTCGTTACGCAGCAATGTCAGGATATCGCTCAGTCGCTCCCCTGCAAAAAACGCGTTGATCTGATCCAACTGGGGTTCAAGCGTGCCCTTCTGCGGTGGCTGTTCGGCCTTGGTGATGGCGTCAGTGGTGCCATTTTCTTCAAGGCTGTGGATGATTTCTGTCCACATGGACTGCGGGACGTAATGGTCTGCAAACCCTGCGTAAATGGCATCTGCAGCGTTCATACGAGCGCCGGTTATCCCAAGGTATTCCCCAAGCCGTCCAGGGGCCAGGGCCAGCATCAAGGTGCCGCCCACGTCCGGAACAAGGCCTATGCCACACTCGGGCATGGCAATCTGGCTTGTCTCGCCCACCACACGGTGCGAGCCATGGCATCCGATGCCCACACCACCGCCCATCGTGAAGCCTTGCAGAAAGGAAACGACGGGTTTGGGGTAAGAGAATATCTTGTGGTTGAGCCGGTACTCATCCGCCCAGAATTTCTGACCGTAGGCAAAGTCGCCCTTGGTCCCGGTGGCATAAAGCTCCGCAATGTCGCCGCCCGAGCAGAACGCGCGATCCCCTTCCGCATCCAGCACGATCAGGTCAACAGCATCATCCTTACGCCAGACATCAAACGCGTCTTCGATGGCCGTACACATTTCGTAGGTCATCGCGTTCAGGGCCTGAGGGCGGGTCAGGGTGATCCGGCCCGCGCGGCCAACGATCCGTATGTCTATGTCACTCATCGGTTTTTCAGCATGTCGCGAGAAACGATCACGCGCATGACCTCATTGGTGCCTTCCAGGATCTGATGCACGCGCAGATCGCGCACAAGCTTTTCAATCCCGTAGTCGGCCAGATACCCATAGCCGCCGTGCAACTGCAGGCATTGATCTACAACCTTGCTGCCGGTCTCGGTCACGAACTTCTTGGCCATCGCACAGAACTTCGTTGCGTCATGTGCCCGGTTGTCAAGCTTCCACGCCGCCTGACGCAGGAAAGTGCGCGCGGCCTGCAATTCAATTTCCATATCCGCCAGCCGGAACTGCAAGCCCTGAAACTGGTCAATGGTCTGGCCGAAGGCCTTCCGCTCGCCCATGTAATTCAACGTTTGGGTGAGTGCCGTTTGCGCCGCGCCCAGCGAGCACGCCGCAATGTTCAAACGGCCACCATCCAGCCCGTTCATCGCATATTTGAAACCTTTTCCCTCTTCGCCCACAAGATTGCCGCTGGGAATGTTGCAATTGTCAAACTGAACCTGCGCTGTGGGTTGGCTCTTCCAGCCCATTTTGTCTTCCAGGCCGCCAAAGGACAGCCCTTCGGTGCCGTCTTCCACGTAGACGCAAGACACCCCGTTGGCGCCATCATCAGAGGTGCGCACCATGGCGACGTAGGCATCTGAATATCCGCCACCTGAGATGAACGCCTTCGTCCCTGTCAGCGCATAGCCTTCGTTGGTGCGCTCCGCGCGGGTCTTGAGGGCCGCGGCGTCAGACCCTGATCCCGGCTCGGTCAGGCAATAGCTCAACACCGTGTTCATGGCGATCACGTCCGGCATGACGCGCGCCTTGAGCGCGTCACTGCCGAAAGTGTCGATCATCTTGGCGCACATGTTGTGGATCGACAGGAAGGACGCCACCGAAGGGCAGGCCATGGAAAGGGCCTCAAACACCAGCGTGGCGTCGAGACGGGACAGACCCGTGCCGCCAGTGTCCTCAGAGACGTAGAGCCCGCCAAAGCCAAGCTCGGCCACCTTTGGCCAGAAATCCTTGGGGATGGTGCCTGCGGCTTCCCATTCGCGGGCAAAAGGCGCGATGTGCTCCTGACCGAAAGCATGGGCCATATCGAAAATGGCTGTCTGCTCTTCGCTGAGTGCGAAATCCATGGGTTCTCCTCCCCGTGACGTTCGTTATTGAACGCCTGTTAAATTCCAATCTTTGCGAGAGTTTTGCAAGGGGTGGAAACCTTCAAAGATCGGCCTGGAATTCCTCGATCAGATGTTTGACCACGGCATGGCCCCTGTTGTCCGGGGCCGCCTGATACACGGCGCGCTGTCGGCTGCTGCTGGTGCCGTCCGCCACGATGTCACGCAGACGGACAATGTCATCAAGGCACCCCAGCGCCTCTGCATCCTCGGCCAGAAGGGTGATCATTTCATCCAGCAATTCCGCGAAGGGCCGTATCTTGCGCTCACCAAAGTCAATCAGACCCTCGGTCACCCCGTAGCGCTGCGCGCGCCACCGGTTCTCCGAGATCAAGAACCGGTCGTATTCGCGCCACCGCAGGTTGCGGTCGCGCAGGCGCACCAGCATCCGGACCAATGACTGCGTCAGACCCGCCAGTGCCAGCGCATCCTCCATGCGTGGCTGAACGTCACAGATACGGGATTCAAGCGTCGGATAGTGATCTGACGGGCGCAGGTCCCACCAGATTTTCGTCGTGTCCTCGATGATGCCAAGGTCGATCAGCGTGCCGCAGGTGCGTTTGTATTCGTCCCAGCTGGCAAACACCGGCGGAAGGCCGGTGCGCGGCAGATTGTCAAAAACGCTCAGCCGGTAAGAGGCAAGCCCCGTGTCGTCGCCCTGCCAAAAGGGTGAGGAGGAGGAAAGGGCCAAAAGATGCGGGAGGAAATAGGCCAGTTGCGGCATCAGGTCGATGCGGCGGGCGTTATCATCAAGGCCCACGTGCACATGCATGCCCGAAATCAACATCCGCCGGGCAACCCCCATCAACTCTCGTTCAAGCTGCGAATAGCGGTCCTTTTCGGTGAAATGCTGGTCTTTCCAGTCTGAAAATGGATGGCAGGAGACAGCTATGGGGGCGAGGTTGTGCTCTTTGGCCTGCATGGCGATGCATGACCTCAGGCGCTTGAGGTCCTCGCGGGCCTCGGCCACGCTTTCGCAGACCTTTGTGCCAATCTCGATCTGACATTGCAGGAATTCCGGGCTGACTTGATCCTGAAGCTCGCTCTTACAAGCCTCCATGAGGGCATCTGGCGCTGCGGCAAGCTCAAGGCTGTCGAGATCGACGAGAAGGTA
>CAYUSM010000193.1:0-6359 GCA_964447345.1 uncultured Sulfitobacter sp.
CCAAGTCCGGGCTAACTGGTGCCACGCAGGGCCGCACGGCGGCGCTGCTCGACGTTTTGGCCGAATTGGACCAGCGCGTCGGATCATCGGGATTTGCAGCGGAATAGGATGCTGTCATGGATATCTACCTGTTTGGGGTTTTCTTGCTGGCCTGCTGTGCGGCCGGTGCAACGGGGGCCGTCTTTCAGCCGGGGCAGTGGTATGAGACCCTGAACAAGCCAAGCTGGACTCCGCCGGACTGGGCGTTCCCACTGGCATGGACCACCATCTACCTGCTGATCTCCTTTGCCGGTGCACGTGTGGCGGTGCTTGAGGGCAATGCCTATGCAATGGCCTTTTGGGCGTGCCAGGCGGCGTTCTCGACCCTGTGGACACCGATCTTTTTCGGGCTGCGGCGCATGAAGGGGGCACTGTTGGTGATGGTGCCGCTGTGGGGCTCGGTCGCGGCCTGTACCTGGTTCAACTTCCAGCTGGATTTTTGGGCGGGGCTGGCGTTTCTGCCGTACCTGGCATGGGTGTCGGTGGCAGCGGCGTTGAATGCATCCGTTTGGCGGCTCAATCCGGGGGTGGAACCGATCGTCCCGTCGGAGATGTGAGGCGGGCGGCGGGGTGAACCCCGCCCTACATTTGTGTCGTCAGTGTCCCGCTTGCCGAAGCGGAGCTGGGGCGCTGCCCCGTCAGCAAAGCTGACTCCCCGGGAATTTATTTTGCCAAAAAGAGATGCTGGTCAGAAACACCATCTTGCGCGGCGCGGGACGCGCACGGCGAGCATGGGTTTCAGCAAGGGGTTGGCGTAGCGTTTGAGGTCGAGGGCCTCGTGCACGCCTTGGGTGATCTCTCCGTCGATCTGGGTTTCCACAACTGCGCGGGAATAGAAAGGCGCGTCCAGCATCGCTTTGGTCTGGCGCGGGGTGAAACCGGCATCGGCACGTGTTTCGCGGCGCAGCGCCCAGAGGGTGCGTTTGAATGTCGTGCGTGGGGGCGCGGGGACGGATTGCGCCGTGCCGTCGTTTGCAAAGGCGATGGCGGCCTCAAGTGAGGTGCCATCGCGGCGGGTGGCGTCGTAGAAGCAGGTGGCCCCGGCCTGCGTGGGATAGCGGCCCCAGGTCCAGTAGGTGAAGTCGCTTTCCAAAGGGCGGGTGCCGAAGTTGCTGTCGAAATACCCGTGGCCGGTGAATTGCCAGCCTTTTGCGTCGAGATTGACGTCTATGTCGCTGACCGGAGCGAAGGGGCGCCAGACATGTGCGCCGTCCGGTGTGAGGGGGAGTTCAACGTTTGTGATCGCCTGTGGGCTGACGGTGATCTGGCCGCGCATGCGCGAGATCAGCGGGAGCGAGGAGACCTCGTTGATGTTGATCACCAGTTTGTCGCCGGTCCATGTCATGGAGGAGGGGCCGACGGTGAATTGATCCGGCGTGGTGCGCAGGGCGCTGGTGCCGCGGTCGGTCATGGCGAAGCGACCGCCGGGGCCGTAGGTGGCCACGTTGATGCAGCAGTGGTTGGCGGGGGTGTGGCGGCCTGACCAGTGGAACCACGGCGAAAAGACCGATCCTATGAAGCCGATGACCGAGATGGCGCGTTTGCCATCCTCGGAGACACCGTCGATGTACCACCAGGCGTAGCCGCCTGAGGGTACGTCGAGGTCAAAGAAAGGTCCTGCGAGATCGCCTCTGCCGCGTGCTTGGCGGAGAGCGTCGCCATCGGAATGCCTGCACCGGGATGCGCCCCGCCGCCCACCAGATAAAGCCCGGGTATCCTGCTGCGCGCTGTCGGGCGCTGGAAGGCAGCCATCATCCCATGCGGGGATCGCCCGTAGAGCGATCCGGTGCTGGCCGGGAACATCGTGGCGAAGTCCTGTGGCATGGTGAGGCTTTCCGCCCCCGGTGCCGGTGTGAAGTGCAGACCGAAGCGGGCCAGGCGTTGCAGGGTCGCTGAATGACATCTCTCTTGGTCCTTGTCTGAGGGCGTGCTGCCGTCCGGGGCAGGCGGGGCGTTCATGATGATTTCAAAGCGTTCGGGGCCGGTGGGGGTTTTGCCGCCCATCCGGTCCTGCGCGCAGATGTAGAGGGTCGCGTCCTGTGGCATCTGGCCCTTTGCAAGTGCCCCGAATTCGTCCCATGGGTCGGCGCAGAAGAAGACGTTGTGCCCGGCGAGGGCGGGGCCTTCAGGGACAGCGGCGAAGCTGTGCACATAGGCCGAGAGGCTGCGGGGTTCGGTGGCGGGACCGGGCAGGGCTGCGCGGAGGCTTTCCCCCAGCAGGCCGGTCGCAAGGGCGCGGGGGTCTCCGTTGAACAGAACCGCATTGATGGGGGTGCGTCCCTTGTCCGTCTCGATGGCTGAGGGCTTGCCCGCCTGCATTTCGATCCGGCGGACGTGGGTGCTGTAGTGGAAGGTCGCCCCCAGAGCGGTGGCCCTGTCTGCGATGGCGCGGGCCAGCCGGTACATGCCACCTTCGACGTGCCAGACCCCTTGCGCCTCCGCATGCCAGATCAGGCTCAGCAGGGCAGGGGAGGCATAGGGGCTGCCGCCGACGTATGTGGCGTAGCGTCCAAAGAGTTGTGCCAGTCTGTGATCGGAAAACTGGGTGGCGAGGCTGCGGGCGAGGGTCCGCAGGGGGGCCATCTTGGGGATGATGGCGGGCTGCCGCAGGACCGTGGCAGTGAGCGTCGCGAGCGACGGGGCCGCCGATTGCATCATTGGTGCATCGAAAGCCTTGAAGAGTGCCGCAGCGCGGTCTGTGAAGACGGTGAATTCAGCGGCGGCCTTGGCGCCGAAGGCCTCTTCCACGTTTTTCTCGCTCTCGCGGGGGTCGGCCATCAGGTCAAGGGTTGTGCCGTCGCGCCAGAAATGACGGGCAAGGATGGCTTCGCGATGTAGCGTCACGTGGTTGGCGAGTGCGCTGCCGGTGTCGGCAAAGAGCTGCTCAAACACATGCTTCATGGTCAGGACAGTGGGGCCGGCGTCCACCGGGCCAGCCTCTGACGGCGTGATGCGCATCTTGCCGCCAGGGGTTGCGTGGCGCTCGAAGACGCTGACCTGCGCCCCGCTGTGGGCAAGACGCAGCGCAGCAGAAAGACCGCCAATGCCAGCGCCGATCACGGCGATGTGTGGGCGGACCTCTGTCATCTGGAAAAGACGGGTCGGGATTCCATATGTCTACTTTAGTTGACACATGGATTGTCATCAATAGACTACATATACGTCACAGGAGAGTCGTATGGATTTCGCCGCGCGCATTGATACTGCCATTCAACAGGCCATTGGTCAGGGGCAGGCAGCGCCTTCTCCTGCGAAACTGGCTTCTGCCTTGCATTACACGGTGACGCCCGGCGGGGCGCGGATCAGGCCATCCATCCTGATGTCCGTGGCTGCGGCCTGTGGGGATCGCAGCCCTGCGCTGACTGATGCAGCGGCAGCGGCACTGGAGCTTATTCACTGTGCGTCACTGGTGCATGACGATTTGCCCTGTTTCGATGATGCGGATGTGCGGCGCGGCAAGCCTGCGGTGCACAAGGCCTTTGGCGAGCCGCTGGCGGTGCTGACGGGTGACAGCCTGATTGTGATGGCCTTTGAGGTTCTGGCGCGGGCGGCGGTGCATGATCCGGAACAGGCTGTGAAGTTGATGCTGATCCTTGGGAACCGGACGGGGATGCCGAACGGCATCTGTGCCGGGCAGGGATGGGAAAGCGAAGAGGCCGTTGATCTGCGCGCCTATCACCGGGCCAAGACAGGTGCGCTCTTTATGGCGGCCACGCAAATGGGTGCGGTGGCTGCGGGCGAGGATGCAGAACCCTGGGAGGAACTGGGGGCCCGGATCGGAGAGGCCTTTCAGGTAGCGGACGATCTGCGCGATGCGCTTTACGATGAAGAGACGCTGGGCAAGCCTGTGGGGCAGGATGACCTGCACGGGCGGCCCAATGCGGTGACCGAGTTTGGGATCGATGGCGCAATTGCGCATATGCGCGAGATTTTGACCGGGGCGATATCGTCGATCCCCAAATGTCCGGGCGAAGCGATGCTGGCCAAGCTGGTGACCAAGCAGGCCGAAGTGCTGACACCGATCAAGTGGCGGGCCAATCAACAGATGACGCCGGGTGAATAATGGCGGATGTCCCGGCACCTCCGCAGACTGTCCAACGGTCCCGGCTGCCGTCCATTCAGAGCATCGTTGCGAAACGCGGGTTTCAGAAATGGGCGGCGCGGTTTCCGCTGACGCGCCGGATGGTGCGCCGGGAAGGGGAGGCGCTTTTTGATCTGCTGGCCGGGTTTTGCCACAGCCAGGTGCTGATGGCGCTGGTCAAGCTGGATGTGCCGCAGATGCTGTTGGAGGGTCCGGCAACGGGTCGTGCGCTGGCCGCGCGGACCGGGGTGCCGGACGCACGGATGCAGGTTCTGCTAAAAGCCGGTATTGCCCTTGGGGTGCTGAAAGCCAAGCGCGGGGGCCGTTTTGCGCTGACCCAGCGCGGGGCGGCACTGGTGGGCGTGCCGGGGTTGCAGGAGATGATCCGGCATCATGATGTGCTTTATCGCGATCTGTCGGACCCGGTGGCCTTCTTTCGCGGAGAGACCGACCCGGAGCTTGCCCGCTTCTGGCCCTATGTGTTTGGCGGTGATGTCGATCCGCAGGTGGCCGCGACCTATTCTGACCTGATGGCGCAAAGCCAACTGCTGGTGGCCGATGACACGCTGGATGCGGTGAGCCTGAAAGGTGTGTCACATCTGATGGACATCGGGGGCGGCACGGGCGCGTTCCTGACCGAGGTTGGCCGACGTTACGAAGGTCTGAAGCTTACCTTGTTTGATCTGCCGTCGGTTGTGCCGCAGGCAGAGGCGGGGTTTGCCCAAGCTGGCCTCTCAGATCGATCTTGGGTGAAAGCGGGTTCGTTTCGCAGCGATGTGCTGCCCGAGGGTGCGGACGCGATATCGCTTGTGCGGGTGCTTTATGATCACAGCGATGAGACGGTCGCAGCACTCCTGGCCAAGGTGTACGCCGCTTTACCCGAGGGCGGGCGGCTGATCATTTCTGAACCGATGAGCGGCGGCGCGCGACCGGAAAGGGCGGGGGATGCGTACTTTGCCATCTACACGCTGGCGATGGGCACCGGGAAGGCGCGCAGCGTGGAAGAGATCACGCGCTTGTGCCGAGTGGCGGGTTTTGAAGACATCCTGACGCCGCGCTCGCGCAGGCCCTTCATCACGTCCTGCATCGTCGCCCGAAAGCGGACAGGCTGATTGTCTAATAGAGTTGACAGGTTAAAGTGTCAGATTTAGCTTACACTATAGAACGAACCGTTTGCTGAGTCTCTTTGCGCTTGGCGTGCCGGACAAAAGACAGGGGGAACCATTGCATAGCACCGCAGTCATACTGAACGGACCGCGCGACCTTGGCCTTGACCGGCTGAGTGTGACGCCGCCCGGTGCAGGTGACCTGGTGGTTGCGGTGACCCATTCCGGTATTTCCACAGGGACTGAGAAGCTGCTCTGGACGGGTGAGATGCCGCCGTTTCCGGGCATGGGGTATCCGCTGGTGCCCGGATATGAGGCGGCGGGCGAAGTCGTTGAGGCGGCACCGGCAACCGGTTTCAAGCCCGGGGACCGGGTGTTTGTACCGGGGGCCAATTGCTTTGACGGGGCCTTCGGGCTTTTTGGCGGGGCCGCGTCCTTGCTGGTGACAGATGCGGGGCGGGTGACACGGATTGATCCGGGCCTGAAAGCCGAAGGCGCTTTGCTGGCACTCGCAGCCACAGCGCGGCACGCGATGGCCGGACCCAACAAATCCGTGCCTGACCTGATCGTAGGACATGGTGTGCTGGGACGGTTGTTGGCGCGGCTGACGATTGCTGCAGGCGCGCCTGCACCGACGGTTTGGGAGATTGATCCTTCGCGTGCCTCTGGCGGGGAAGGGTATGAGGTGCTGCACCCGGATGACGATCCGCGCCGCGACTATACCTCTGTCTATGATGCCTCGGGTTCCGTGGAGGTGCTGGGCGATCTGATCGGCCGGATCGTGAAGGGCGGCGAGATTGTGCTGGCCGGTTTTTATGCAGCCCCCATCCAATTCGCTTTCCCGCCTGCCTTCATGAAAGAGGCACGTTTCCGCGTGGCCGCCGAATGGACGCGGGATGATCTGGATGCGACGCGGGCTCTGGTGGAATGCGGGGCGCTGTCGCTTGGCAATCTGATCACCCACCGCGCCAAGGCGGCGGAGGCAACAGCGGCCTACGAAACGGCCTTCTCCGATGGCGATTGCCTGAAAATGATCCTCGACTGGAAAGGTCACGCATGACACTTGATATCCCCAATCTGAAAGATGGCGGCACGATCAAGGATTTTGATCAGCGGTTGCGTGATGAGGCGGG
>CAYUSM010000194.1:0-6344 GCA_964447345.1 uncultured Sulfitobacter sp.
ATGTACTCGATCCGGCCA
Source organism: uncultured Sulfitobacter sp. (assembly GCA_964447345.1). Classification (GTDB taxonomy): domain Bacteria; phylum Pseudomonadota; class Alphaproteobacteria; order Rhodobacterales; family Rhodobacteraceae; genus Sulfitobacter. The sequence continues at coordinate 19 of CAYUSM010000194.1, forward strand.
TCAACAATCTCAAAACTGTCCCGCGTTGCCGTACCAAAGAATGCATCGATCTCTTCGTTTGCTATCGGGGTCTGATCCGGGCTCCCTGGCTGACCGGGGGCCTTGGACAATGTAATCCGTCCACGCCACGGCAAATCTGGCTGGAACGCGTTGTCAGAGTAAGGATCGGGCAGCGTGTTTCCCTTGTACTGGTCCATCAGGATGAACGGATAGAATAGCACCTCCTTGCCAGCCGCCTTCAGCGCACGGATTGCTTCAACCACAGAGGTATCAGTCGGTGTACCACCATAGATCGGTCGATCATCTTCCTGAACAATGGTTTCGGCCAATGAGCGTGGCAGGCCTGAGACCATCCACTCGATCTCGTCAGCTTCAAAATCCGCATTCTCGACCTTTGGACGGATCGTGCATTCCCCACAACGCAGGTCGTTACCAAACCAGGACACAACCAAGGATGCCGCCTTTAAGTTTGGCAATTCCTCAGTCAGGCACTCGGTTGCAACGCTGAAATCAGGCTTGCCTTGCGGGGTAGAGATATTGGCGCTCTTGAAAGCACCTGTTTGAAGCTCAAAGTTCACCGGTGTCGTCGCCAAGGCATATTCACCCGTCCCGGGGATCAGCGCCACACCCTCAATGCCATAGGTCGGCATGTCCTCGGCGCCAGGTGCGCCTGGCTGGTCTGCCCTGAGAACCTCAAAAGAGAATTGCGGCACACGGTTGCCATAAGGGGCCAAGGCAATGTCTTCCATCACCACGTATGCCGTGCCGCGATAGGCTGGCACCATGCCTGCACCCTCAATGGCCTCCATGGTCGGATCGGGCAATTGATCTGTGGTTCCGCGGTAGACGCGCAGGTTCAGATCGTCTCGCGCAACCTCTTCGCCGTCGGCCCAAATTCTTCCGACCCGAACGATCTCACCCTCGCAAAGTGCGACTGCCAAGCTGACGGAGTAGCTGTATTCAGTCGTTCGTGGGGAACGGCTCCCTTTCCCGCCACCGGACGAAGTCGTGGTCTCCTGAAAATCTGATGCCCAGATCACATGCCCGCCAACCCTCGTGCGACCATAAACCTGCGCAATCGGATCGCCTTCTCCCGCGCTCGTCAGCCGAAACCGATCCACCTTGCCCGTTTCAATCGCCTGCCCGCCTTGACCCAACAGCCGCTGGTCAATCACCCGACCAAGTGTGGCCCCCACTGCGCGCCCCACTGCCACAGAAGACAACCCGGCAAGCGTCCCCCCAACAGATCCACCAAGTGCCGCGCCAGCGACCGAAAACAGGACCGTAGCCATGCGTTACTCTCCTTAAGGGAATTCAAATCTGGCGACGATCCTACGTCGCCATGGCTGGCTCAGCGGGCTTTCGACCACGCCATGCCCGGTATAGGCATGCACAAAACTGGCCTCAGCCCCGGTGCGCGCCTGCACACCAAGGTGTTTGGCGACACCCCGGTCACGCATGCGAAACAGCAAAACGTCGGCGATCGCCTCTTCCGACAGCGCCTTTGGCCGCAGATGTCTTGCCGCCGCTGTCCAAAGCCGCTCTTCGCCCTGCGGCTCCGACCAATCCATCGAATAAGCTGGAACCGCTTCGGGCTCAGCACCATGAACCTCGCGCCAAATACCACGGAGAAGACCCAGACAATCGCAACCCGCACCCAAGGCGGAACTCTGATGCACATATGGCGTGCCAATCCATCTGCGTGCCTCAGCAACAATATGTTCCCGCGTCACCGTAGCGAACCGCCGGTGTTTGTGCCCGTCGACTTGGGCACGGCCACAACCCAGTCCTCACCCGGCAAATCGGGAAAGCCCTGAAAGTTCAGGATGTTGTTGAACTTTAGCCGACAGGTCTCCAGCCGCTTGTTGCAACCCGCAATCAGCTTGACCTGCGTGCCTGTACTCACATCGCCCTTGATCGGCTCCCATAGGTCGATGATCCGGACGCCATCGCGCACCCGATCATGCTTGATCAGGCCAAAGAGCCCTGCTGCGGGCCCATCAATGACCTCGATGCGGCCCCGAATGAAGAATTCCTCGTCAAACCCCGGCAGGCTCTCCCATGTGAATGTCCGTGCGCCCTCCTGCACATCCACAGGCAGGGTCACCGTATATCCCGGCAAAGTCGTGTCGAACCGACATTGCGCATCGCCCAGCACGGCTGTGCAGGGCTTCTGATAGACCCGCCCCAACGTGCGATTCAGCGCCTCTGTCAGCCCGCGGAGTTCAGCTCGGAACGTGCCATCAACCCGCGTGATCTCCCCAATGGAGCCTCGAAACTTCAGCCAGCGCTGCGATACGTCCTGCCAGTTCACTAACCATGTCTGGACCTCGGCCCCATCAAAACGCCCCTGCTCAATCTCATCTTCCCGGATCGACGCATCGCTGAGCGCTCCAACTGCCTCAGTATTGTCAACCGACAGCCCCGTTGTCTGGGCAATCGCCTTCGCCGACAACCCTGCGTCTGCGCGAAAACTGACCCCGTCAAACACCAGCGGCAAATCATGGTCGGTAAAGGCAAACTGCACCCCGTCTTTGCGCGTGATCAGCCACGCGTGACAAACGGTCGTAAGGCCGCCTTCCAAGTGCGCCTGCAATCCGGCATCCAATCCCGCCATCAAATGCGCACCTCGATCACTGGAACAGACGGTGCCTGTCCGGCCTGAAAACTCTCCACGCTTGTCAGGATGCGATCCGTGTCAAACCGCACGGGCACGTCAAACTCATACCCGGCATAGACTTCCATGTTTGGATCAGGCGGATGAGTGAAATGGATCATGCCCGTCTCGACGTCGACGTTGTAGTCCAGCCCTTCCTGAAGCTCGTCCTGCTCCACGCCAACCTTCACCGACCCCGCCACAGGCTTTTTGATGGGCCGTCGATAGAACTGCTCACCCGAGCGATAGGTCTTCATGATCTGGAAGCTTTGCTGCACCCCGTCACCATACCCGATGCTCTGATCGTCAAAGACCGGGGCCGCCATCGACCGGCCGGACTTGTAGTCTGCCCAGTCCTTCCAGCGAAACCCATGCATCTGGCCCATCCGCGCCTCAAAGAACCCGATCACGAGTTGCAGATCATCGAGTGACCGCATGCCGGCACCCGCGTCATAACTGCGCCGCGAATGCGCCCAGGGCGTATTGCGCTCCTCAAAGCCATTGGTCAGCGTCACCACATCCGTGCGCCGCTGTGGTCCCCCTACAGAGCCAAAGCTGAGATTGGGTGGAAATCGTACCTCGTGAAAAGCCATCAAACTGCTCCTGAATTCTGATGATCAGCGATTGCGGTTGCCGGAACTGAGCGCCCGGCTCATCTGCGCGGCAATCTGGCTTTGCGAGCGTTGGAAGCTCTTTGCATCAGGTGTGGTGATGTTCATGACCACCGTGGGCCCACCGCCACCACCACCACGCACCCCCAGCTTGCCGTCGGGTCCCCGTGCTAGGGGCATGATCGCCTCCGGTCCTGCCTCCCCCATCAAGCCCATGCCGCCGCGCATCGGAAAGGTGGTGGCACCGCTCACCACACCGCCTTGCGCGAAGGGCATCACGCGCCCCCGGCTGAAAGGTGCGCCATCCGCGAAGGGCAAGATGCCCTGCACCAATGATCCCACACCCTGTGCGATCATTCCGCCAAAGTGGTTGGTGACCGGCTTCAGTGCCGCATTGTAAGTCGTATTCACCAACGATTGCGCAACCGTCTTCAGCGCATCCGATAGTTTCATCCCGTCAAAGACAACGCCGTCAAACGCCCGGCGCAGCCCTTTGCTCAGCCCCTTTTCAAGCGTCGCCACGTCCTGACCCGTCGCCGCCAGCGATGCAGACATCCGTCGCAACTCGCTATCAAAGCCAGCGACCAGCGCACCGGTCGTCACCAAGGTTGCGTTCAAGTCTTCAGCCTGATCATCCAAACCGCCAAAGTCGTCAAAATCAGCCATCTTCCGGCTCCTTTCTGCGGTCTGGATAGGCCGCCATCAATGCCGCCAGCCCGTCGCTCAACATTGGCGCCCCGGCGCCGCTTGTTCCCAGCATCATCTGCAGCTCCACGGGTGTCAGCGCCCAGAACTCCCCAGGTTTCAGTCCCAGCCGCTGAAGACCCACCCGCATCAGCGCAGGCCAATCAAGTCCGGTGACTGCACTCACTCCGGCACCACAAAGGACCGCGCCAACAGCTCCGCTGCAGCCTTCGCTGCCGCCATCGGTCCGCCGTCGATCTCGGCACGCGCCAATTCCCCATCGCTGATCCGATGACCACCGCCTCGCAGCCCTGCGCCCAACAGCGCCACCACATCCCGGCTGGTGAATTGGCTCTTCTCGAACCGCTCCACCAGTCCGATCAATGAGGCTTCCGCCAGTCCCTCTTCCAGTTCAGCCAGCGCCCCCAGGGTCAGCCGCGCCGTACAGACCTCGCCACCAACGGTTACGCTGACATCCCCCCTCCACCGATTGGCCATGCTCAGACGTCCAGATCAGGCGTAAATGTCAGAATACCCGCCGACTGCAGGCTCAACTCGTAAGTCGCCTCCCCGTTCAGCTGGCCTGAGTACTCAAGTGTGGCCACCTGAAACGGCCCTTCCACGACCCCGAAATCCGGGATGACGATCTGGAAGCCCGGCGTCAGCCCATCAAAGAACAGCTGGCGCGCCCGCTCATCCGTGCCTGCGTCGCGAAACACGCCTGACCCGCTGATGTTGCACGACCGCACCCCGGCCCCTGCCAGCAACTCGCGCCACCCGCCCTCACTGTCGAGGGTGGTGACATCCACCGTTTCCGCGTTGAAATTCACGCGCGTGGCGCGCAACCCGGCGATGGTCTCGAACTGGCCATCACTTGTCATATCCACTTTGACCAAAAGGTCCTTGCCTGCCTGAACGGCCATGTCTTCTCTCCTGAGTTAAACCGAAATCTCGTCGTCCTGGACCCTTGCGATAAAGCGCAAATCGATCTGCCGTGTCGCTGCACTCTCCAGCCGACGCGCCCGCGCCCGCTCAAATCGCAAGCTCACCAGCCTGCCACGGCTCAATGGAAGGTCAGCGTTGTGCAAGGCATCGCTCACCGCCCCTGCCGCAGCCTTTGCCTGCGCAAATCCCGGGCTTGTCGTGATCACTGACACAGTGAAGCGGTGGCGCGCACCGTCCCCGCTCACGTCAGAGGCATCAGTCGCGGTCTCGCTGCCCAGCCTCACATAAATCGGCGGCAGGCTCCCTGTCGGCACAGCATCATAAATCGCCATACCAACGATCCCTGCCAGCGGCGCATCATTGCTCAGCGCCTCAAAAACCGCCGCTTGCAAGGGACCGGACATTGCAAAGCTCATACGACCATCTCCTCTTCGGCATAACAGACCAGATAACGGCCCGCCGGATCGCGCTCTGCCACTGCCTCAATCGTGAAAACACGTGCGCCGTCCCGCAGCCTTTGTTGCGGCTGTGGCCTTTCGGGCGCTCCGTATGGCGCCCCCCGCACCACGATCTTGTAACCAACCCGGCTCACCGGCGCGCCACCATGAGATGTCTCCCGCCCGGTGCGCGCCGTGATCTCCGCCCAGAGCGTCCCCAGAACAATCCAGCCCTCGACATAGCCGCCTGAACCATCGCTGACGCGCTCCGGTGCCTCCAGCACCAACGCCTGGGTGAGGTGCGGCACAGTCATTGCCCTGCACCCCCGCCCAGGCGCACACGCCTGTAGCGGTCAATCAGGCTGCTGACACCGAAAGGCATGCAGCCATCACTCAAACCTGTGTCATTGCGGTACTCGTAGTAGTGCGCCGCAAGCATCATAACCGCCTGACGCAGATCGGCCGGGATGCCCTCCCAATCCACAGCAAAGCCCGCGTCAAAACTGACCAGTACCGACCCACCTGCCGGGATCGCGGGCAAACTGCTCGCTGTCGCGCGCAGGTTTGGCGCGTGGTTGTCCGCCTCTAGCCAATAGCTTTCCGCATCCACTGCCGACCGTGATCCATCCCGTGCCACTTGCTCAACCTGAGTGATCGCCGTCACCGGAGCGACTGGCAGCACAAAGGCTTCACAGTTCCGCCATTCCCTCACGCTCACCGAATAGGACCGCTCGATCAGCACCTTCGCCGTCCGCCCCTCCACCGCAACGATAGCGGCGCGCAAAAAGGACCTGACCAATGGGTCCTGTAAGTGATCTGACCCAAAACCACTGCCCAAGCGCAGGTGTGTCTTGAACGCATCCACGGGCAAGGCCGCATCCGCAATGGGTGTCTCTTCGGTCAACATCGTGGAAATCTCCAAAAATCGGCCCCCTCAACAGGCCAGAAAGAACCCGGACGCGCGGCCACCCGCCCTGCTCGGTCAGAGGGGAG
>CAYUSM010000195.1:0-6330 GCA_964447345.1 uncultured Sulfitobacter sp.
ATCATGGTCACGCTCGCCTTTGGGCAAATGTTCTACTATTTCACCATCTCCTGGCCTGCCTATGGGGGTGAGGACGGCCTGTCCATCTACGTCCGCAATCAGTTTCCGGGGATGAACACGCTTGATCCCATACAGTTCTTCATCATCTGTTTCGTGATCCTGCTGGCGGTGCTTTGGCTGGTGGACCGGATCAACAAGTCGCCCTTCGGGCTGGCACTGAACGGAGCGCATCAGCAGGAAGAGCGGGCGCTGACGGTGGGCATAAACGTCTACCGCGTGCGGCTGGTAGCCTTCGTGATTTCCGGGGCGATCACTGGTCTGGCGGGGGCGCTTTTTGCCGATCTCAACCGGTTTGTGAGCCCCACGATGTTCAGCTGGCAAATCTCGGGCGAGATCATGATCTTCATCATCCTTGGCGGTGTGGCCCGGCTCTTTGGGCCTGTCGCCGGGGCTGCGCTCTACATCGTGCTGGAGCATTTCCTGGGTGGCCTGTCCGAATACTGGTTCATCTACCTCGGCGCGATCCTGCTTTTCGTGGTGCTCTTTGCCAAAGGCGGGATTATCGGCGGTCTGTCGAAAAAGGAGACTGCCCGTGCCGGATAGCGTTCTGAGCGTCAACAACATCCAGAAGTCCTTTGGTGCGTTGCGGGCCAGTGACGGCATTTCGCTTGATCTGGTGCCGGGCGAGATACATGCGTTGATCGGCCCAAACGGCGCGGGCAAGTCGACGCTGATCAAGCAGATTGCGGGCGGGCTGAAGCCCGATGCGGGATCGGTCCAGTTTCTGGGGCAGGAGATCACCGGGCTTAGCACCGCGCAGCGGGCGCGGCTTGGGCTTGGGCGGACATTTCAGATTTCAGCACTGGCAATGGGGTTCACGGTGCTGGAGAACGTCGTGTTGGGCGCGGTGGGGCAAAGCGGATCGGTCTTTCGGTTTTTCAAACCGGCGATGAAGGATCAAGGATTGCTGGCGCGCGCACATGCGGCTTTGGACCGGGTCAATCTACGCGACTACGAGGATGTGGTGACATCGGAGCTGTCACACGGACAGCGGCGTCAGCTTGAGGTGGCAGTTGCACTGACACTGGCACCCAAAGCCTTCCTGATGGATGAACCGATGGCGGGCATGGGCGCAGAAGGATCGAAGGCTCTGACCGGTTTCCTGCAGGAATTGAAGCAGGAAGCGCCGATCCTTCTGGTGGAACACGACATGGACGCGGTTTTTGCCTGTGCCGATCGGATCAGTGTCTTGGTCTATGGCAAGATCATCGCGACCGGGAGTGTTGAGGATATTCGGTCCCACCCGGATGTGCGTGAGGCCTATCTGGGTGAGGAGGACGCGGCATGAGCTTTCTCTCCTTGCAAGGGATCACCGCGAGCTATGGCGCAAGTCAGGCGTTGTTCGGGATCAACCTTGAGCTGAAAGAAGGTGAAGTCGTTGCCCTGATGGGCCGCAATGGCATGGGCAAATCCACGACGATCAAGGTCATCTGCCGTCTGCTGAAACACTCCGGCGGTACAGTGGCCTTTGCCGGTGAGGACATCGGCGGCATGCCAGCGCACAAGGCTGCGCGTCTTGGCCTCGGCCTTGTGCCAGAGGGGCGGCGGTGCTTCACGAACCTGACGGTGCATGAAAACCTCTATGCCTCTGCCAGACCCGGTGAATGGGATTTCGACAAGGTACATGCGCTGTTTCCACGGCTGAAGGAACGCAGTGATCAGTCTGCGGGATCGCTCTCGGGGGGCGAACAGCAGATGTTGGCCATCGGCAGGGCGCTCATGACCAACCCGCGGTTGCTGATCCTTGATGAAGCGACAGAAGGGCTGGCCCCGGTCGTGCGGCAGGAGATCTGGGCGGCCATTGCAACGTTGAAAAAGACGACGGGCCTGTCGATCATCGTGGTGGACAAGACGATCAGCGAGCTGCGCCATATCGCCGACAAGGCCGTCATTCTGGAGCGCGGCGTTTCAGTCTGGACCGGACCTGTGGACGGGCTGACCGGCGACCTCAAAGATCAGTATTTGGGGGTTTGAGGGGTGGCCTTTGTCTATACCCAGGAAATCAAGTTCCGGCACTGCGACCCGGCGGGCATCGTTTTCTATCCCCGGTTCTTCGAGATGATGAACGACACGGTTGAGGCGTTTTTTCAACAGCGGCTCGATTTTCCGTTCGCCGACATGCATCAGACATCCGGCATCCCGACCGCCAAGATCAATGCGGAGTTTCAGGCCCCCAGCCGCTTGGGGGACAAGCTGGACATTACCCTGACTTGCACACGGCTCGGGCGGTCGAGCCTTGATCTGCACTATGATGCGCGATGTGGGGGAGAGCCGCGGTTTACCGGATCATCGACCGTCGTTTTCATTGACAACTCGGGCAAATCCCAGCCGTGGACCGACAGCGTCCGCGCCCTGCTGGAGCAAGAAGTCAAAGGAGGAGCGTGATGCCACATGAGGTGATACAGCCGGACGGCTGGGCCAAGGCCAAGGGCTATGCCAACGGGATGAAGACGGCGGACAATCAGTTGTTTGTCGGCGGCCAGATCGGATGGACGGCTGAGCAGAAGTTCGAGACGCATGATTTCGTCGGACAAATGGAGCAGGCGCTGCGCAATATCTTGGATGTCGTTGAAGCGGCAGGTGGTGCGGCGGACAGCATCACGCGGCTGACCTGGTTCATCACCGACAAGAAAGAGTATCTTGCCCGTCAGCGAGAGGTGGGCGAGGCGTATCGGCGTGTGTTGGGACGGCATTTCCCAGCGATGAGTGTTGTGGTTGTGGCCGGGCTGATTGAGGACGAGGCGCTGGTCGAGATCGAGGCGACTGCGGTGCTTTGACGCGGTGTCGGCTTGGGGCGCGCCGCTACTTTCTAAGTTTGCAGGACCTTGGTGGGGGTCTTTGAGTGCCAGAGGAATGACAGATGCGTTTCGTGATGCCCCAAAAGGTGAAGTTCAAACACTGTGACCCGGCGGGGATCGTCTTTTACCCGCGTTATTTTGAAATGATGAACGATCTGGTCGAGGCGTTCTTTGATGACGCGCTCGATTGTCCTTTTGAGGATTTGCACAGCAATGGCGGTGTCCCGACGGCGGAGATATCTGTTCAATTCACCGCACCCAGCCGTCATGGAGACAGGCTTGAACTGGCGTTGACCTGCACGCGTCTTGGCCGGACGAGCCTGGGCATTGAGACGGAAGCGACCTGCCAGGGCCAGCGCAGGTTTGTCGCGACATCGACGCTGGTGCTGATCGATGCAGGCGGCAAACCGACACCCTGGCCTGATCACATCCGCGCCAAGCTGGAGATGCGGGTGCAAAAGCGCGCTGCCTGACCCTTGATGCATCGCGCGGCCCTGATAGTCTTTGAACAAGGGAAATAGGGGGTGCTTCGTGGTACATCCGGTGGTCGATCTGGGGATTCCAGAATCTGTGGGCAGTTTGCAAAATGTGCAGACGATCCGGCGCATCAACGCCGTCATTCAGGCGCAACGCGCGCCGTTCTACGCAGGCAAGCTGGATCATATCGACATCGACAAGGTGACCGAGCCGGACGAATGGGCGAAAATTCCCATTCTGGACAAAGAGCAGCTGCGCGCGATGGATGCAGAGACGTTTTACAACGACTTCTGTCTGGCCCCACGTAAGGACATTGTCGAGTACTGGCGGTCCGGCGGCTCTACCGGAAGGCCCCTGTTTTATCCGCGTACCCAAAGGGATTTGCAGTACGCACTGGTCGGGTTCAAACGGGCCCTGACGCTGGCGGGTTTCACCGCCTCTGACATTGCGCATATGTCGATGCCGCTGGGAATCCATCCTGCCGGTCACCTGATGGCGCGGGCGGGATCGGACATCGACATTGGCATGGTCTGGGCGGGGGGTGGCAACACTCTGGGCTCCCCTGCGCAGCTTGATCTGATCCGCATGTTCAAACCATCCGCGTGGATTGGCATGGCGAGCTATGGCATCCAACTGGGCAATCTTGCGAAGTCCGAGGGGTTCGACCTTGCAGCGGGGAGCGTAGAGAAGATCCTCTGTTCGGCTGAGCCGCTGTCAGATGTCAAACGACGCAAGCTGGCAGAACTTTGGGGCGCGCAGGTGCGGGACTGCTTTGGCATGACCGAAGTCATGATGCTGGGCTGCGAAGATGATGAGGCTTACGGTTTCCGCTTCTGGACTGACTTCTGCTACCCCGAAGTGCTGCATGAAGAGACGATGGAACCGGTGATGGAAGGGGAGACTGGCCTGCTTGTCGTCACATCGCTGGTCACCAACCACGCAACGCCGTTCCTGCGCTGGAACACTGGCGATATCGTCACGATGCGCAGCCGGCCAAGTAGGGGCTCACCCTTTCATGTTTTCCCGCTGATCCAGCACGCTCACCGCACAGCGGGTTTTGTGAAGGTTCGGGGGGTGAACATCGGTTTTTCCGATCTGGAAGACGAGATGTTCGGGATGGATATGATCTCTGATTTCCGATGCGAGATTGTGTTTGAGGAGGACCGGGACGAGTTGGACATTCACGTCGAGTTCAAGCCGGGTGTCACCAAGTCTGATGGCGGGCGACGCATTGAAGGCAACATCTATCGCGTCTTCGGCGTGCGGCCGCGCGTGAAATCGGCGGCACGGGGTGAAGTGGCCAAATCCTTTGAAGGATCGTTCAAGCCCGCGCGTGTGCAGGACAATCGCGGCTAGTCTTTCTTCAGCATCTCGTCTGAGTAAACGGGGCGGTCCATCTGAAATGTGTCGCCCGTTCGCGTGTACCAACCCGCGCCATGCATACGTCCGATCAAGCCGATCGCGGGCGTATCGATATAGGCACGTTCTGAATCCAGCACGTATTGGTCGGCCACGTGGATGGCGATGACCTGCCCGATCACGATGGCCTGTTCGGGGCTGGTGGTCACAACAGTAAAGGTCTTGCATTCGAAGGAAACCGGGGCACCCGCGATGCGGGGCGGCTTGATGTGGGTGGAGGCGGCGGACTGCAGACCTGCGATCTCCATCTCGCTGATATCCGAGGGGGCGTTGGTGCAGGTCAGGTTCATCTCTTGCGCCAGCGGTTCCGGCACAAGGTTTACGACGAACTCGCCGGTGTCGAGGATGTTGCGCGCGGTGTCTTTCCAGCCTTTTTCGGGATCGCCGAGGATGCCGATGGCGACCGTGGGCGGCGTGTGACCCATAGCGTTGAAGAAACTGTAGGGGGCGACGTTGACGATCCCACTTTTGCCAAGTGTCGTGACCCAGGCAATGGGGCGTGGCGTGACGGTCGAGGCCAGCAGCTTGTAGCTGAGGTCGGGCCGGTCGGGGTCGAGATCAAAGCGCATTCAGTGGAAGGTCCGTATCGCGTCGAGTGTGGCCTGCACCAGTTTGGCATCCGGGTCCGCCAACGTGCCGGTGATGTCGAAGTGGTTATACTCGGCCATCTCGACATCGGTGATCTTGTGGCCCTTTGTCGTCCAGGCTTCCCGATAACTGGCGGTCTCCCGCAGAAACCCATCCCGTTCCAGCCCGCCAACCGACAGCACCAGATGTGCGGCGGTTTGATCGGGGATATGGCGGATGGGCGAAAGGGCCTCGACGGTGCTCATGTCCATGTTCATCCACCCATTGACCTGCGTATGCAGCAGAGGCTCCAGATCGTAGATGCCGCTCAGCGCGAGGGCGGCACCTATCATATCTGCGGGCAAGCTGTAGTCCGCGCGCCATCCCTCGGCGAGAACTGCGCCTGTCAGATGGCCCCCCGCAGAAGAGCCACCGACGTGGATTTTACTGGTGTCCAACCCCATGCCCGGACCTTCGCGATGCAGCCAGGCAACGGCGGTGCGGACCTCGTGCACGATCTGTTCGAGGGTGACGGCCGGGGCCAGCGAGTAGTCCATCACCGCGACTGTCACGCCGTGTGCGACCAGACCGGGGGCGGCAAAGGCGTTGCCCTCCTTGGTGCCCAAACGCCAGTAGCCGCCGTGTATCCACAGAAACACAGGGCGGCCCTCGGCCACGCCGTAGAGATCAAGCGCGGAGCCGCTTTCGGGGTCAAAGACGATATCGGCTTGGCGCGGCACTTCCGCCATTGCGCGATTGCTGATGTCGATCAGCTTGCCAAATTCGTCGTCAAAGGACGCCACGCTTTCGCGCGCGTTGAAATCGTGGTCGATCTGCGGATTGATCTGATAGCTGCTCATGTGAAGGCGGTGGCGTTGATCACGGGGTGGCGGATGGTGCCGATGCCTTCGACATGCGCCTCCATCACGTCGCCGGGCCAGAGCCATTCCTGCGGATCGCGGCCTGCACCAACGCCTTCGGGCGTGCCCGAGGCGATGATGTCACCGGG
>CAYUSM010000196.1:0-6303 GCA_964447345.1 uncultured Sulfitobacter sp.
GATGATCCAACGCCGTTCTCCTACAACCTCACGGTTGAGGGCGACACGCTCGTCTAAAGGAATCGGTGGGGCCGCGTGTCGGCCCTGCCTGCGCGTTCCAACCCGGTCATGTCCCTTGGTCTGGTTGGAAATCGTCGGGAAGAGGCTTTCCCGACATGTCCTGTTGGCTACGGGAACCAGAGGGGACAGCACTGCTTGCAGCGCGGTCCCCTCTGATCCGGGCCAACAGGAACCTTCTCCGTAGCCAAAGGAGCAAGCCCATGACTGACCCTGACACCCCCCGTCCCACGCCCTTGCTGGACCGTGTGTCTGCACCCTCTGATCTGAAGGGGATGTCTGTCCCCGACCTGTCAAAGCTTGCGGATGAGTTGCGAAGTGAGGTGATCGAAGCCGTTTCGCGCACGGGCGGTCATCTGGGGTCTTCGCTGGGTGTTGTGGAACTGACCGTGGCCTTGCATGCGGTATTCGACACGCCGCGGGACAAGCTGATCTGGGATGTGGGACACCAGTGTTATCCGCATAAGGTGCTGACCGGCAGGCGTGACAAGATGCACACGCTGCGCCAGGAAGGTGGGATCAGCGGTTTCACCAAACGCGCGGAATCCGAATACGACCCCTTTGGCGCGGCGCACTCGTCAACCTCCATTTCAGCCGCGCTCGGGTTCACCGTGGGGCGGGACATGGGCAAGCCTACGGGCGATGCGATTGCGGTGATTGGCGATGGGTCGATCAGCGCGGGCATGGCCTATGAGGCATTGAACAACGCGGGTGCCGAAGGGCGGCGGATGTTTGTGATCCTCAATGACAATGAGATGAGCATCGCCCCGCCTGTTGGCGCGATGTCGAAGTATCTGTCCGGTCTTTACGGCTCTCCGCTGGGCGGGCTGCAGCAGGTGGCCGAAGGCTTCGAGGCGGCCCTGCCTGGACCGCTGCGCGATCAGGCGCGCCGGGCGCGGCAGCTGGTGACAGGTGCTGTGGGCGCGCAGGGCACGCTGTTTGAAGAGCTTGGTTTTCAGTACGTGGGGCCGATCAACGGCCATGACATGGAGCAGCTGATGGCGGTCTTGCGCGCGGCGCGGACGCGGGCGACGGGCCCGGTGCTGATCCATTGCTGCACGGTCAAGGGCAAGGGCTATGCACCGGCGGAGACCTCTGCCGACAAGTATCATGGGGTGGGAAGTTTTGAGGTGGCCACAGGGGCGCAGGCCAAGAAGAAGCCCAATGCGCCCAGTTACACCAAGGTCTTTGGCCAGACGCTGGCCAAGCTGGCGGAGCGCGATCCAGATATCGTGGGCATCACCGCCGCGATGCCGGGCGGGACGGGGATGGATGTCTTTGCCCAGGCGCATCCCAAGCGGATGTTTGATGTGGGCATTGCCGAGCAGCATGGGGTGACCTTTGCGGCGGGTTTGGCGGCCTCGGGGCTGAAGCCCTTCTGCGCGATATATTCGACCTTCCTGCAGCGGGGATATGATCAGGTGGTGCATGACGTGGCGCTGCAGAACCTGCCTGTGCGTTTTGCCATCGACCGGGCCGGGCTGGTGGGGGCTGATGGGGCGACCCATGCCGGGGCATTCGATGTAGGATACCTGTCAGCGTTGCCGAACATGACGGTGATGGCGGCATCCGACGAGGCGGAATTGGTTCATATGGTCGCCACTGCGGCGGCCCATGACAGCGGGCCAATTGCCTTTCGCTATCCGCGCGGGGAGGGCGAAGGCGTGCCGATGCTGGAGGTGGGCGAGGTGCTGGAGATCGGCAAGGGCCGGGTGATCCTTGAGGGCACTGACGTGGCGATCCTGTCCTTTGGCGCGCATCTGGGTGAATGCCGCAAGGCGGTTGAGAAGCTGGAGGCACAGGACGTGTCGGTGACCTTGGCCGATGCGCGGTTTGCCAAGCCGCTGGACCGTGGATTGATCCATGGTCTGGCGCGCAGCCACCGGGCGCTGATCACGGTGGAGCAGGGGGCCAAGGGCGGCTTCGGTGCGATGGTGCTGCATGATCTGGCCAATGAAGGCTTGCTGGATGGCAGGCTTGCCGTCCGCACCATGACCTTGCCGGACCGGTTCATCGACCAGGCGGCACCCGATGCGATGTATGCCGATGCGGGGATGACAGCGACGGACATCGCGGCCATGGCGATGCAGGCGGTGGGGCACCGCGCGGACCGGCTCACCGGTGTCTGATCGTTATTGAGCGGGCAAGCCCGCATGTGATTTTATTGATTTGTCTGCGCCAAATCGGGTTTGCGAGACGCTGTCTCGCGCTCTGGGAATTGATAAGGCCAAAAAGAGAGGCAGGTCAGCCCAGGATCATCTCGTTGTGTTTGTCGAGGTAGATGCGCAGCCAGGGCGTGAAGCGTTCCGGGGTGGCGGCGATTTCCCTGGCGAGGGTCGCGGGCGTGATCCAGCGGGTGTCCATGACCTCATCGGGGTTGGGTGCAAGCGGCATGCTGTCATCGGCTTCGGCGATAAAAACCTCGACGACCTCGTGTTCGATGAGGCCGTTTCCGACATCCGCGCGGTATTCGATCTGGCCGCGGTGGTGGAGGGTGAGCCCGGTGATCCCCAGCTCTTCGTTCACGCGGCGGTGGGCGCAGGCGAGCGGGTCTTCGTCCCAGGCGGGATGCGTGCAGCAGGTGTTCGCCCAGAGACCCGGTGTGTGGTATTTGCCCATGGCGCGGCGCTGGATCAGGATGGCGCCATTGCGGATCACGAAAACGGAGACGGCAAGGTGGCGCAGGCCGCGCTGGTGGGCCGCGAGCTTTTCCACCGGGGTCAATTCGCCATCAACCCAAGCCGGGATCATGATGTTGGTGGGGATCATGCCGCCGTCCATTGCTGTCACTCCATCAGACGCGGGTCTCTGACACCAATCGGGTCAGATGTGCAAGGTTCTTGATGCCAATCTTGATGTGGGCCATGGGCCGCGCCTTGACCAGTTTCTTGTTCATATAGGCCTCGAAGGTGAGGCGCTGCACATCGACATCGTGGCAGAGAGAAACAAAGCGCTCGCGGCGTTCGTCGGAGCGGTAATACGCGTTTTGCATCGCACCCAGTACGCGGAAGACCTGCTTGTGCTCTCGCATGAAAAGTTTGCGGGCAAGCTGGAGGTCGCGAACGCGTCCGGTGGCAAGACAGGCCGAGGCGGCGGCCGCGGCAACCTGGCCGCCCACCATCGCGTAGTAGATACCTTCGCCGGAAGAGGGGGCGACAACGCCTGCAGCATCCCCTGCCAGCACGACATCGCGGCCATTGTCCCAGCGGTCCAGGGGCTTGAGCGGGATGGGTGCGCCTTCGCGGCGGATGGTTTTGCAATTCTCAAGGCCGGAGGCCACGCGCAACTCAGCCGTGGCCTTTTTGAGGTCCACGCCGTCGATGCCGGTGCCCATCCCGACTGAGGCGGATTTGCCATGGGGGAACACCCAGCCGTAGAAGTCCGGGCTGATGGTGCCGTCATATACCACGTCGCAGCGTTTGGGATCGTAGGTGGCGGTGGCGTCAGGGGCCTCGATGATTTCATGATAGGCGATGACGTAAGGGATTTTGTCGCCGCCGGGCACCTCGGCCTTGGCCACGCCGGAACGCGCGCCATCGGCACCGATGATGAGTTTGGTGATGAGGCGTTTGGTATCGCCGCTGGCTTTTTCGCGGTAGAGGACGTGGGTGCCCTGCGCATCGCGCTCGATTTTCGTGAACGTCCCGGTGAGACGGGTGGCACCTGCCTCAGCGGCGCGGGCGCGCAGGTATTCGTCAAAATGTTCGCGGTCCACCATACCGACGTAACCGTTCTCGATCGGGATATCGACCTGGCGTTGGGTGGGCGAAATCATGCGCGCAGTGCTGATGCGGGCGACGACCTGCGCGTCGGGGATGCGAAAATCTGTGATCAGCCGAGGCGGCACCGCGCCGCCGCAGGGTTTGATCCGACCATCCCTGTCCAGCAGCGCAACCTTGTGGCCAGAGCGCGCCAGTTCCTCTGCGGCCGTGGCCCCGGATGGACCCCCTCCAACGACGACGACGTCATACATAGCTATTCCCCCGGAACCATGTTGGCCTGTGCAGGCGCTTTCGATTGCATGATTTGCAGCGCCATGAAGGCGGCTGCGACAAAGAGTGCGGCCTCTGCCGCGAAGACGATGCCAAAGGCCGATGCGTCTGGCTGAAAGCCGCGCATCACGTCAACCGCGGCAGCACCGGTGAGACCGCCAAAGCCTGCGGCGATGGCCTGGGCGGCTCCCCATAGTCCCATGCGTGTGCCTTCGCGTTGGCCACGGCCTTCAGCAGCAAGGGCCATCATGGAGCCGATGGCGGCGACCGCGAACATGCCGTTGAAGAAACCCAGAGCAATGACGGCGGGCACAAGTGGCACAGTGGTGGAGGCGATGGCCAGCAGGCTGAGCGCTGAGCCAAGGCAGCCTGCAATAATCCAGCTGCGCAACGATCCGATCTTGAGTCCGGTGGCCATGATGCCCACGGTCAGCATCCCGACAAAGACACCGCCATTCTGCGCGCCGGAGAGGGATGTGGATTGCCCGGGGGTGAAACCCCAGACCAGACCAGCAAAGGGCTCAAGGATCAGCTCCTGCATGAAGTAGGCGTTCATCGACAGGAACACGAAGATGGTGAAGTTGCGGGTCTTGGGTTCCGCCCAGACTTCGCGCAGGCCCTGCATGAACGGCATGCTGTCGGGTGTGCGTATTGCGGTGACACGTCCCTCGATGCCCATGATTGCGAGAAACGTCATGACAATTGCAATGGTGACGACCACGGCAACGACGGTGAGCAGACGGGCAGGCGAGTAGGGGTCAAGGAAGCTGCCTGCGAGGCCTGCGGTCAACGCGATGCCAAAAATCATCATCAGCCAGGTGATGGTTGCGGCGGCGGCGCGGCGTTCTGGTGCTGTGGCAGTGGCCAATAGCGCAAGGAGCGACGTGCCGGAGGCGCCGACGCCGATGCCGATAAGGGTGTAGGCGAAGATTGACAGGACCAGCGCGGCCCAGAAGCTTGCGGCGAAAAGCGTGACGCCCAAGGCGGCGAGAAAGCCGCCCGAAGCCAGGATGACCATCCCGCCGATAATCCATCGGGTTCGATTGCCGCCAGTGTCCGAGGTAAAGCCCCATCGCGGGCGCGACAGCTGGATCCCGTAGTGCAGGCCGACGAGCATGCCGGGCAGGATTGCTGGGAGGGCGAATTCGACAACCATCAGCCGGTTCAACGTGGATGTTGTCAGGACAACGATGGCACCAAGGGCCATCTGCACCAGTCCCATCCGGGCAATCTGGGTCCAGCTGAGGGTCATGTAAGGCTCCTCAAGGCGAAGGCGGAGATCATCATGCCACTGACGTAAAGCGTCACACCAGTGCCGTTGTACCATGGCGCGCGGCCCTTGGGGTCACGCAGCAGCACGCGCATAGCTGCAAACTGTGCAAGGAGCAGCGCTGCGATGGCAGCGGCGTGGAGCGGTTTGTCCCAGTTAAGCAGAAGGGCAATGACAACCGCCTGTGGCAGCGCCATGCCCCAGCAGGCGACGATGGCCGCACGGCGTGGACCAAGCGTGACCGGCAAGGACTTCACACCCGTTTGCGTGTCTCCTTCGAGCGCTTTGAAATCGTTGAGGGTCATGATGCCATGGGCCCCAAGCGCGTAGAGTGCTGCAACGATGATCACGGGCCAGGTGGGTGCGCCAGCTGACAGGACGGCGGCGCCGGTAAACCAGGGCAAGCCCTCATAACAGAGCCCAACGAGGCCGGGACCCCACCAACCGGACTTCTTCAGGCGAACAGGTTCGGCGGAATAGGCCCAGGCGGCCAGCACGGCCACCACCGTTGCGCCAAACCCCCAGGGTCCCAACTGCCAGCCGATGAAAAGGGACAGCAACGACATGGCAAGGGCGATCCAGAGGCCCCAGCGGCCCGGAATGCGGCCTGACGGGATCGGGCGATCGGGTTCATTGATGGCGTCCACATGCCGGTCACACCAGTCATTTGCGGCCTGCGACATACCGCAAACGATGGGACCGGCCAGCAAGATGCCCAGCAATATCATGGGCCATTCGCCTGACAGGGCTGCTCCGGAAGACACTACACCGCACAGATAGGCCCACATTGGCGGGAACCACGTGATCGGCTTGATCAACTGCAGCGTTGCGGCCGGATCAGGCAGCCGCCGGAGGGCAATGTCGCTGGTGAGGCTCATATCTGTAAATCTAGCCTGACAGTATGCGAGTCTACAAGTGTAATGATTGACAGACAGATCGCGCTAAGTTGTATTGCGACGATGGGGCGCGGCAGATATTTGCGTT
>CAYUSM010000197.1:0-6299 GCA_964447345.1 uncultured Sulfitobacter sp.
GTCAAACGCTTGTCTTGCTCGGTCATGGCCCCTGCTTACGACAGGTTGGTTCAAATTGGAACTTTACAAAAGGTTCCATTTGGGACTTTATGTGATCAGGCAACTGATTGCCCATTAGGGAGGATGATATGAAAAAGATAACTGCTTTGGCGGGCGCAGTTGCGCTTGGCGTGTCGGCTTGGTCGGCATCTGCGGATGAGCTGCGCATGGTCGGCGCGTTTCCCGAAGGTTTCGTTTTCACCGAGGAAATCGTGAAACCATTCATAGCACTTGTCGAAGAAGAAACCGACGGCGCGGTCAGCTTTACGCTCACCGGACCTGACGCTGTACCGCCGCTGGAGCAGCTTGAACCGGTGCAGGCGGGCGTGTTCGACGCGCTGTTCACCCACCCCGCCTATCACGCAGGAACCACGCCTGTGGGTTTGGCCATCGACGCCATCGGTGCCGATCCGGTCAAACGGCGTGAGGCCGGGATCATCGACTACATCGATCAGCACTACCAAACGCTGGGCATGAAGCTGATCACGGCCCCTGCTACTGGGACAAAAGGCTTCCGCTACTTCCTGAAACAGCCGATCACGGGGGAGCCGGGGTTCGAAGGTCGTAAAATCCGTGGCACTGTGTCCTATCACCCGATGATCGAAGCATTGGGAGGCTCGGGCGTCGTCATGGGAGGGGGAGACGTGTATTCCGCTTTGCAAACCGGTGTCGTGGACGGTGCAGCGTGGGGCCTGACCGGTGCCAGGGACTTCAAATGGTACGAGGTCGCCGATTATATGGCTGATCCGGTCTTTGGGCAGGTCGGGCTGATGATCTTCATGAACCTGGAGGCTTGGAATGCTCTGTCGGCCGAAGAACAGGCTGCCATCGACCGGGCGGCCCAGCGTCTGGAAACTGACAGCATCGCGCGGTTTGATACCCTGGCCGCGCAAGAGAAAGAAGACCTGCTGGAGCTTGGCATGAAAATGACGGCGTTCTCGGACGCTGAAGCCGGACAATTCGAAGAACTCTGGTCCGGTGGTGTCTGGTCCATTGCGGAAAAGGGTGATCCCGAAACGGTCGCCGGGCTGCGGGCCCTTGCGCGCGATGCAGGCCTGTCGGACTGACGCGAGATGACGGTATTGGGGCAGTGGCACGATGAAAGCTCCCGCTGGCTGTTTCGGCTGGCGGGAGCGGCTTTATTGTTGGCCGTGGCGCTTTATGCATTTGAAGTGGTCGCGCGATATCTGTTCGATGCGCCGACCACCTGGTCAGGGGAGGCTGTTCAATACGCTCTGGCGGTCCTGATCTTTTGCGCGTTGCCTGATGTGACGCGCCGCTCGGCCCACGTCGCAATTGATATTGTGCCAGAGTCACTGCCGGAAACCGCACGTGGTCTCCTTGCCCGGATCAATGCCCTGGCGGCTGCACTGGCGACAGGGATGGCCGCGTGGATTGTTGCCGGAGAAAGCCTGCGCCAATTCGAAAAAGGCTTGATGACCAATGCTGCCAACCCAATCCCGCGGTGGTGGATCACGGCGTTCATTGCCCTGGGCCTGGCCAGCGCAGCCCTGCATTTCCTGCGTCACATGATAGGTCGGCGCGGATGAGCTGGCTTGCCTTTCTATGCATGGCAATCGGGCTTTTGCTTGTCCTGCTCTTTTCGGGCGTTAAGATTTTCGTTGGATTTCTGGTGCTGAACCTGGTGGGTGTGATGGTCCTGATCGGCCCACGCGGCTTCGGCCTGTTCACCAATTCGATCTTTGAAACCGCCACATCGCCCACCCTTGTCACCGTTGCGCTGTTTGTCCTGATGGGCGAGGTCCTGTTCCGCTCCGGCACGGTCGATATCCTGTTTCGCAGCGTCGACCGGTTGATCGGACGGCTCAAGGGGCGTCTCTATGTGGTCACGATTGCGCTCTCCACCGTGTTCGGTGCGCTGTCCGGTTCGGCCGTGGCCGTGGCCGCTATGCTGGGCCGGTCGGTCATGCCGCTGATGCAAGACCGCGGATATGATACACGGCGGTCTGCGGGAACCATTCTGGCCGGGGCCAGTCTTGCGCCTATCATCCCGCCTAGCCTTCTTGCGATCATCGTCGGGTCACTTGCGGATGTTTCGATCGCAGGGCTGTTGGTAGCGGGGTTGTTGCCGGGATTGCTCTTTGCCAGTCTGACGCTGGTTTACGTGTTTGTCACCGAACGCGGCAGCGTTGTTCCAGAGCAGCCGAAACCCAAAGGGTCGGCTCTGCGCGCCGTTCTCGATATGCTGCCCTTCCTGCTGGTGATCTTCGCGGTGATGGGCCTGATCATCCTGGGCATTGCCACTCCATCGGAATCGGCGGCGACAGGCGTCGTCGGCGCTCTGATCGTCGCGGGGCTGTTCGGGCGTCTGGATTTTCAGATGCTGCGGGAAACCGTGACGTCTGCTCTGACGATCAGCGTGGTGATCCTGATCATTGTCGCCTCGGCCAAACTGTTCAGCCAGCTTCTGTCCTTTGCCGGGGCCACCCGTGGATTGGTTGCGCTGGTGTCCGATCTAGGCCTAGGCCCCGACATGACCTTTCTGATGATGATGCTGATACCCTTTGTGTTGTGCATGTTCATCGACCAGATCGCCTTCATGTTGCTGGCGATACCGATATACCAACCCATCGTCGCGGCGATGGGCTTCGATCCGATCTGGTTCTGGACCTTGTTCATGGTCAACCTGACCGTCGGAAGCCTGACGCCACCTTTCGGCTATACGCTCTTTGCCTTGAAAGGAGCCAATGATCGGCTGACAACCGCAGATGTCTTTGGCGCGGGCTGGCCCGTTGTAGGCATATTCCTGACAGGCATGCTGATCCTTTGGGCCGCGCCCGGCATCGTCACGTTGATCCCGGGTCTTTTGCAATGACCTGGAGGCAGCACGATACCGCGACCTCGTACTTCATCCCCTCGTCGGATGATCCGGAGCTGCACTTACACTTACGCGCGCATGCGGAGGACCAAGACCGCCCGCCTGTTTTGTTCGTTCATGGGGCCACATATGCCAGCCGCCTCTATGATGTGCCGCAACCGGGGGCGAGTTGGCTCAAGGCCACAGCGGAGGCGGGGTATGCGGCCTATGCACTGGATATTCGCGGGTACGGAAAATCTTTTGCTTCGAATCTGGCCGAGACTGCAGAACCTTATGCTCGTGGGTCCGATGCGGTCAAAGACATCTCTGATGCTGTCACGTGGCTTTGCGCGCGACATGACCGCGACCAGATTGGTCTGATCGGTGGTTCGTGGGGGTCGATCACCACCGCGATGTTTGCCTCTGGCGGGTCGAAATCCCAGATCGCGGCGCTTGTGCTTTATGCGCCAATCTTTGGGGAAACCAACCCGGGCTGGCTCTCTTTCCTGTCGGATCCCTCTCACCCAAGCCAATTCAATCCAGCCTTCAAAGGCGCGCGGCCGGTTAGCGAAACCTCAACTCGCACGCGATGGGACTCGGAAATCCCCGCCGGGCAAGACTGGCGTGACGAAGCCGTGTTTCAGGCCCTTGTTCAATCCAGTCTAAGTGATGACCCGCAGGCCACGCATCGCGATCCCCCGGCCTTTCTGGCTCCCAATGGCACGCTGTTGGATCTGTGGGAGGCGTTCAACGGCCGCCCGCTTTATGATCCGTCGCGCATCACCTGCCCAACGCTGTTGATCCGGGGTGGGGCAGATAGAACATCGACCAGATCTGACGCGCTCGCGTTGTTTGACGCCATCGCGGCCCCGGCGAAACGATACGCCGAATTGGCCAACGGCGCGCATTTTGCCAGTGCTGAGCGCATTGGCCCACAGGTGTTCCGGACAGCAAACGCGTTTCTGAAAGATCAGTACTGGAAGTAGCGCATGTGCTCTAGAGACAGAGTCCCGTTTGCAACTGGGTGGTCCAAGTCGTTTAGGTCAAACCTAAGTCAATGGCCGCTTTCAGGAAGCAATGCAGCATCGACAACTACGCTGGGCGTCTGCTTTGGGCCCTGTCAAATTTCGGCAACGAGCCCAGACTGAGTGATGCTGCAACTTGCTCAACGTGTTCCTACCTGTCCGTGCAGGCTTTCTTCAGGAGGGCGTAGGCGCGGTCGATGACGGTGCGGACCTCGGGAAGAAATCTGTCATCGTGGTGGGATACAAGCCATTGGTCGTGCGCCAGGTCATCGATCCGATCCGACAATTGGGTGAGCGCTGGCTGAGCTTTGCCGACGAAGGTCGGCAGAACGGCCCGGGCGAGGCCTGCATTTGCAAGATCGAGGGCGTTTCGCGGAGCCGTCACTTCAATTGTCTCTGCGCTCCCGGAGTTTTCCCTAACCCAAGTCGCGGACGGCGTATTGGACAAGACATGTGCCCAGGTCGAAACATTTTCGCTCCGAGCATAGACCGCAAATTGGACCCGGCCGATTTTCCGACCCGCCAACCCGATCCCCTCTGGCCGATGATTGCGCACTCCAATGACTGCTTTGCGGTGCCCGATATCCATCACGTCCTCGGAGGATATGAACCGCAGCCTGACAGGGATTGAGCCTGCTATGTTCTCGAGCTCGGATATCAACACGCTGGTGACCCATGTGCCCGCTGAAATCTTCACCAGCTGATGGGACTTTGGCGGTGTGGTTTCTGTCACTGGCAAAACGCGCGCCTCGATGCCCTTGACCTTTGCCAGCAAGGCTATCCCGTCCTCAGTCAAGTCGTATCCGCGTGGCCTGCGTCGGAACAATTCGCTGCCAAGACCGCGCTCAAGTTCAATCATGCGCCGTCCAAGTGTGGGTGCGCTTTTTCCAGTCAGTTTCGCGGCTGGGCCCAAGCCGCCTGCCCGAGCAACCGCCAGGAATAGTCTGAGGTTGTCCCAATCAAAGTCACTTTCATCCATGAAATGATAATTACATTCTGCGTTGTTGATGAAAAGACTGCTGTGGGGTCTGTTTTGGGAGAACCACATGGGAGACCACAAATGCAGTTTCTTGACACGGATATCTCTCCGCTTGGGATGGGATGTTGGCCGATCGGCGGCGCAATGTATTCTGGCGATCAATCCCTGGGTTATACCGGGGCGGATGATGGCGTTTCGATCCGAACCATTCACGCGGCCCTGGACGGCGGGATCACCCTCTTCGACACTGCGGCCGCTTATGGCGCAGGGCATTCCGAACGTCTACTGGCCCGGGCGTTAAAGAATCGCCCCGACGCCCTGATCGCAACAAAAATCGGCCATGGGATTGAAGAGAAGAGCAGGCAGATCTCGTTCGGAAAATTTTCACCTGAAATGGTCTCTGCCGCCGTTGAGGGGTGCCTGTCGCGGCTGAGACGTGATCGGATCGACCTCTTGCTGTTGCACGTGAATGAGATGCCGATTTTCGAGGCCGAAGCGGTATTTGATGAATTGGACCGGTTGAAGGATGCGGGCAGGCTGCGAGCATATGGCTGGAGCACGGACCACTCGGACCGCGCATCGGCGCTGTCATCCAGACAAAACTTCAAAGCGGTCGAGTACGCGATGAACGTATTCTTCGATGCGCCCCGAATGCAAAAAGTTGCACGAGAAGAAGGTTTGCTCTCCTTGATCCGGTCGCCTCTGGCGATGGGCCTGCTGAGTGGAAAATATGACACGAACACGGTCATGCCTTCCGATGATGTACGGGCCTCCCGCGAGGTCTGGATGGAATACTATCAGAACGGCGCGGCGAACCCGGCCTTCCTGAAAACGCTCGATGCGATCCGCGACTTGCTGACATCCGATGGCCGGACGCTTGTGCAGGGGGCGCTCGGGTGGCTGTGGGGTAAGTCGGAAAACAACATTCCGATCCCGGGCGCCCGAACAGAAGACCAGATGCACGGCATTCTAGGCTCGTTGGATTTTGGTCCACTGCCAGTTGCCGTCATGGCGGAAATTGAAACGTTGGTGGATCGCAACGAACTGGAACCAGACCGACCAAGATGATTTTGCCACTTGCGCAATAAATCCATGCAACGAACAAGGTGAAGATCAGATAGGTCCTCCAGGGGTGACATCGGAAAGCACGAGTTCTTGCGCTTGCGACGAATGTCCTGAATGCGGGCTGCGGCCGCAGCATCTGGGGCGCGCGTTGAGTGTCGGCTCCGTTCCGCAATCTCTACCGTTTTGATCAGTATCGTTGGCCTCGCTCCTCGACTAATGCTGGAAGTGGAACAGCCGAGGCAAAGGCGTCGTCTGGATCTTTGGGAGCGCTTTCGACCGATATGCGTGCCCGACCCAGCCGTGGATGCAACTTGCGCGCCAGAACCCAGGTGCAGAGCAGACCCGCACCTCCCGCTGCGAACACACCCGAGAG
>CAYUSM010000198.1:0-6253 GCA_964447345.1 uncultured Sulfitobacter sp.
GGCGGATGTGTGTGTCTGGCTGCCCGTACAAGAAGATCTACTACAACTGGGAAAGCGGCAAATCGGAGAAATGCACCCTGTGCTATCCTCGGATCGAGAGCGGCAACCCGACGGTCTGTTCCGAAACCTGTGTCGGACGCATTCGGTATCTGGGCGTCATGCTTTATGACGCTGACAAGATCGAAGACGCTGCGAACATGGAGGACGAACAGGACCTTTATGATGCGCAACTGGGCGTGTTCCTCGACCCCAACGACCCTGTCGTGATCGAGACTGCCCGCGCTGATGGCATACCGGAGGACTGGATCAAGGCCGCGCAGGAAAGCCCGATCTGGAAGATGGCGATGGAGTGGAAGGTCGCCTTCCCGCTGCACCCCGAATACCGGACGCTGCCGATGGTGTGGTACATACCGCCCCTTAGCCCGATCCAGAATGCCGCCGAAGCCGGCGCCATCGGGACGGACGCCGGCATGCCGGACGTCAAGAACCTGCGTATCCCGGTCAAATACCTCGCCAACATGCTGACCGCAGGAGATGAAGAACCTGTTGTCACGGCGCTCGAGCGTATGCTGGCGATGCGATCCTATATGCGCTCCAAGACGATCGAAGGGGTGGTTGACGAAGCCATCGCTGCGCGCGTCGGCCTTTCTGGCCGCGTGATTGAGGACATGTACAAGATCATGGCTCTTGCCGATTACGAAGACCGCTTCGTCATCCCGACAACACACCGTGAACAGGTGGAAGAAGCCTATGACCTGCGTGGCGGCTGTGGATTCACTGACACCAACGGATGTGGCGGTGGCTCAACGAAGGGATCGCTTTTCGGCGGCTCCAAAAAACCCCTCAAGATGCCAACGGAGGCGATGTGATATGGACCGGACCTTAAAAGCACTATCACTCATCCTGAGCTACCCGACGCGTGAGTTGCAGCAGGCGATGCCCGAAATCGGCGCCGTTCTGGCCTCGGACACACGTCTCACAGCAGCAGCCCGTCGGGCGTTGCGCCCGCTGGTGGAGGAGCTGACCGGACGCGACATCTATGACCTCGAAGAGCAGTTCGTCCTGCTTTTCGACAGATCGCGCACCTTGTCGCTCAACCTGTTCGAGCACGTGCACGGAGAAAGCCGGGATCGTGGCGGCGCCATGGTCTCGTTGGTCGAGACGTATCGGGAGGGCGGGTTTGATCCCGTCACCTCGGAACTCCCGGATCACTTGCCTGTTTTGCTGGAATTCCTGTCGACGCGTCCCTTCGCAGAAGCACAGGATACTCTGGCGGATGCAGCCCATATCTTTGAGGCGCTGAACGCCCGGCTTGTCCGGAGGGAAAGCCCTTATGGCGCTGTATTCGCCAGCCTTTTGCAATTGGCCGGGGTGAAAGCCGATCAGGACGCTGTTGCCGAGATGCTCGCGCAGCCTGACGATGATCCGACCGATCTGGAGGCTCTCGATGAGGTTTGGGAAGAAAGCGAAGTGCTCTTCGGCCCCGATCCCAATGCTGGATGTCCCCAAGCGCGCGAAATGCTCGCGCAGATGGATCTGCCCGTTAACCCCGCACCGCGACACGCGGCTGAATAGGGAGACAAGACATGTTCTCGAACTTTGATATCAACTTCATCATCTTCGGCATATTGCCCTATGCAGCGCTGACCATCCTCGTTGTGGGATCAATCGCCCGCTATGACCGCGACCAATACACGTGGAAAAGCTCCTCTAGTCAGCTACTAAAGCGCAAACAACTGATCTGGGGCTCGATCCTGTTTCATGTTGGGATCATCACGATCTTTTTTGGGCACCTCGTTGGCCTGTTCACACCGGTCTGGGTGCTTGACGCACTAGGCGTGCCATATTCGCTCAAACAATGGATGGCCGTGATTATTGGCGGCCCTGCGGGTATCGCGGCCTTGATCGGTGCATCCCTGCTTATGCATCGTCGTCTGACTGAGCCACGGATCCGTGCAACGTCCAGCCGGATGGATATCACGATCATGGCATTGATCTGGTTGCAACTGGCCATTGGCCTGCTGACAATCACGCAGACCCTGCAACACATGGACGGCTCCGAGATGGTGCGTTTCATGAACTGGTCGCAGAGCATCGTTACCTGGAACATCAATGCATGGGTCACAGTGGTAGACGTGCATTGGCTCTACAAGTTGCACATCTTCCTTGGCTTGATCATCACGGCGCTCTTCCCCTTCTCGCGGTTGGTTCATATGGTTTCGGGCTTTGCAGCACCGTTCCGGTACCTTTTGCGGCCGGGCTATCAGATTGTGCGCTCGCGCCGTCAGAAAGCGTTGCCAAAGCGTGCCGATACCAAAGCGACACCGGCGGAGTAAAGCAAATGAACGCAGCACTCTTTCCTGATCTGGTCGTCAACGGCGAGCTTGTTCCCCACGCCCTGATTGCTGCGGAGACGCAGAACCAGGACGCGCCGAAAGGCAAACCTGGTATTGCTTGGCGCAAGGCGGTCAATGCCGTGGCGATCCGCACCTTGTTGTTGCAAGAAGCGCGGTCCCGCAGCGTCGAGGCAAAACCCAATGAGGTCGGCCCAGGGCGGTTTGAAACTGATGAGGAGGCCCTGATCAGGGGCCTCCTAGAGGAGGCGATCGATGTTGTTCCCCCAACCGAGGAGGATATCGCATCCGAATGGAAAAAAGATCCGACGCGCTTTCGAACACCGCCGCTTTGGGAAGTGTCCCATATCCTGTGCGCCTGCGATCCGCGGGACGAAGCAGCAAGCGCCAAAGCGCTCGCCCGAGCCAAGGAGCTGCTTGCCTTGGTGCTGGGTGAACCAAAGAGCTTCGCGGCACTGGCCGCGCGCGAGAGCGATTGCGGGTCCAAGACCTCAGGCGGGACGCTCGGCCAACTTGGCCCGAACGACACCGTTCCTGAGTTCGAGGCTGCCCTGCGTCACCTTGCTGAAGGCGAGATTTCGACAGAGCCGGTTCTGACCCGCCATGGCTATCATATCATCCGAATGGATGCGGTTGCGTTGGGGCAAGTCCTGCCATTCGAAGCCGTTCGCGGGAAAATTTCTGAAGCAATGGAGAAAGCAGCTTGGGCGCGGCAGTCCCATACCTTCATCACTCAATTGGTCGAAGCCTCAGATATCGAGGGGGCAGACCTGAGCATGGTCTAACTGGGAGGAGAGGACGATGGGAAAAGATCCTGAACGACTCTTGAGAACGGCAAGAGGTGAGGCTGCGGATGTTTCCAACTTGGACAATCCACTAGACTTCATCGCCGAAGATCATATGCGCGAACGGGAGGTCTGCGCAGTGATCGATCGGATTGTCGCCTCTGCATCCATGGAACGCGCGGAGATCGACCAAGTCCTCACCTTTCTGGAAGCGCAACTGCCGCAACATCTGGCTGATGAAGAAATTGATCTATTTCCGATGATGCTGAAACGCTGCGAGCCGGAAGATGAAATCGACAAGGTGATCGACAAGCTTCAATCTGATCATGGCCATGCCATCGCCGACGCGCCGGCGATTGTCGCGATCATCAGAGGTTTCGATAAACCTAGCTCGCGGCCCTCCCAATCGGATTGCGAGCAAATGAAGGATTTCGCCCATCATGCCCGCCGCCACTTAATTCTCGAAAACGCGGTCATCCTTCCTATCGCCCGGGCGAGACTGACCGACGAGGATCTGAACACAATGAGAAGGCACATGCTGGAGCGCCGTAGTCTAACGCCCACGCTCGGAGAATGAGACATGCTGAATGACCTTCTTGACCGTAACGTGAAATGGTCTGAACAGAAAAACACAGAAGAACCCGGTTATTTTGCACGTCTGGCAACACGGCAATCGCCTGAATTCTTCTGGATCGGCTGTTCTGACAGCCGAGTGCCTGCCAATGTCGTCGCAGGCCTCGATCCAGGCGAGGTGTTTGTGCACCGCAACGTGGCAAATATTATCCATTCGTCGGATATGAATATGCTTTCGGCACTGGAGTTTGCCGTAGATGCGCTCAAGATCCGCGAGATCATCGTATGCGGTCACTACGGGTGCGGCGGGGTCAAGGCGGCGACCGAAGACCTGCCCCACGGCTTGGCGGACCACTGGCTTGAACCGATCCGGCGTCTTGCCCGGGCCTATGCCGTCGATTTGGCACAACAGGGCGATGACGAGGCACGAAGAGACAAGCTCGCGGAGCTGAATGTGGTGGAGGGCGTCCGCCGGGTGGCTGAGACGCCCATTCTTCAGCGGGCCTGGCGTGAACGCGTCAGTGTCCGTGTCCATGGGCTGATCTATGGCCTGAAGGACGGCAGGCTGCGCGACCTTGATTGCACGATCGGGCCGGGCCATTTTCAGGCGGAGGCCGCGCTATGACAGTTATCCAAAAGATCGAGAACAACGGTTGTGGGTGCGATGATCTTGCGCGTCTGGGTTCATTGATCAGCATTGATGAAGGGTTGGCCCAGATTGCACGCCTGACACAGGCCGTTCGTGAAACCGAACTTGTTCCTTTGTCACAAGCCGTCGGGCGGGTGCTTGCGAAACCGGTGCGGTCGCTTGGAATGGTACCACCTTTTGATAATGCCGCAATGGACGGGTACGCTATCAATACGGGCGACCTATCTGGTGAAGGGCCGTGGGAATTGTCAGTCGCAGGGCGCGTCGCAGCAGGGCATGTCCCGAGCAACACGCTCAAGCGCGGGGGTGCGATACAGATCTTTACAGGCGCGCCTCTTCCAGACGGTGCAAACGCTGTCGTGATGCAGGAGCAGGTTTTGTGCACTGGCACCCATGTCCGTTTGCACGATGCCGTCAAACGGGGCGCTCATGTTCGCCGCGCCGGCGAAGACATGGCGAGGGGAAAGACGATCGCTCCAGCGGGACGCCTCCTCACTCCGCGAGACATCGCGGCCTGCGCGGCCGCCGGACACGCCGAGGTGTGCGTCATATGGCGCGTCCGCGTCGCCCTCGTGGTCACCGGGGATGAGGTCGCCCAGCAAGGTGAGGCGAGGGGCGCCGCTGCGATATGGGATGTGAATACGCCGATGCTCTGCGCCGCGCTGGCGACGCCTGACATTGAGCTGTGCAGCGTCCAATTTGCATTCGACACGCTCCCCGCGCTGCGCGCACAACTGGACGCTCTGTCGCAACAGGTGGACCTGATCGTTACGACTGGTGGTATATCGGTCGGCGAAGAAGACCATGTGAAGCCAGCCTTGGCTGAGCTTTCCGCCAAAATTGCCTTTAGCGGCGTCGCGTTAAAGCCAGGCAAGCCAGTGTCGTTTGGACATGTTGGGCGAGCGGTCTGGCTTGGACTGCCCGGTAATCCACTGTCTGCTTTCGTGACGTGGCAAATCTTCGGTTCAGCCCTTTGCAGGTTCCTCAGCGGACAAGCGCAAAGGCCCGTCCGCCGACGACATGTGGTATTGCAACATACGCTTCATCATAAACCGGGCCGATGTGAGCTACGGCTGGCGCGCCTGACGGGCTTTGATAGCGCGGGACGAGAAATCGCTGAATTCGCGGAGGCAACTCATTCGGGTAGGGTGTCACTGCTTCCTGAAATGGACGGCTTGCTTTTCATTCCTGCCGACACCGAGGAATTGCCCTGTGGTGCATTGGTGGAATTTCACCCTTTTTGAAGGACGAGGACAACAAGATATGAAGATCGCTTACACAATGGCTCTAGGCAGGGGAGATACCGACCTTCTGCTTTCACGGCTGGCCGATACGCTCGCTTCGCAAGGCTACACAACCTGCGGCACAGTTCAGATCAATACGGATCGCGCAAATGGCCCGTGCGACATGGATGTGCAGGTCTTGCCAGACGGTCCGGTTCTGCGTATTTCACAAGATCTTGGATTGGGCTCTAAGGGATGCAGGCTGGACCCCGCTGCGTTGGAGACCGCTGTCGGCCTGGCGGAGGCGCGACTTGATCCAAATGTGGACCTCTTGATCATCAACAAGTTCGGCAAGCATGAAGCCGATGGTCGCGGCTTCAGAACCATCATTGCCACAGCGCTGGAGCTTGAAATTCCAGTTCTCGTGGGGGTCAACGCTCTCAATCTGGCAGCGTTCAAAGAATTTGCAGGCCCTGACGCTGTTCATCTGGTTCCATCTGATGAGCCAATTCTTGAGTGGCTGGCGATGGCATTGCAACCAGAACAGGATGTGGCTTGAGTGATACTAGCGCCAACACATTGCATATCTCAATCGATGAGAACGGTCTGCTTTGCATAATTCTGCTACGCGCTGCTTTCTTCATTAATTAACATAAACTTCATTATGCG
>CAYUSM010000199.1:0-6252 GCA_964447345.1 uncultured Sulfitobacter sp.
AGGGGAGAA
Organism: uncultured Sulfitobacter sp.; assembly: GCA_964447345.1. Classification (GTDB taxonomy): domain Bacteria; phylum Pseudomonadota; class Alphaproteobacteria; order Rhodobacterales; family Rhodobacteraceae; genus Sulfitobacter. Next base: position 10 of record CAYUSM010000199.1, read on the forward strand.
AGTGGTGGCGGTGCGCGGCGTGCTCATGCGGCGGCTCCTGTGGAAAGGGCGGGATTGCCTCCGGCGGGGAATTGATATGGCCAAAAAGAGGGAAGGTCAGTCCTTGCCCCGATAAGGCTCGACATATTGCAGGGCCATGTCCCAGGGAAAGAAAATCCAGGTGTCCTGGCTCACCCCGGTGATGAAAGTGTCGACCTGCGGCTCGCCTTCGGGTTTGGCATAGACGGTCGCGAAATGCGCGTTGGGGTAAAGCTCGCGCACCAGCTCAAGCGTTTTGCCGCTGTCGACCAGATCATCCACAATCAGAATTCCGGTGCCATCGCCCATGATCTCTGCATCAGGAGCCTTGAGCACCTGCGCCTCGCGCCGCTGATCTGCCTTGCCGCCGCCTGAGTGGTAGGACATCACCGAGATGGTATCGACTTTACGGATATCCAGTTCTCGCGCCACGATCATCGCAGGCGCCATGCCGCCACGTGTGATGGCCACCACCGCCCGCCATGCGCCATCATCCGGCCCCTTGCCATCCAGCCGCCAGGCCAGCGCCCGGCTGTCGCGGTGAATCTGGTCCCAGGAAATGTGAAAGCCTTTTTCGTGGGGCAAGCGGTCAGTCATGTCATTTCTCCAGAATGAGGCGCAGGCCAAGCGCGCCCAGCAAGGTCGCCGCAATGCGGTCAAAAACGGGTTTGAGGCGGAGATAGCCATTGCGCGCATGCTGACCGGACAGCAGCAGTGCCACGGCGCTGTAAAAGATCACTTCCAGCGCAAAATGATTGGCCAACACCACAGCAACCTCTGCCGGGGCAAGTCCCTGCGGGAAGACCACGATGATAACCGCCGCTGCAAAGAGCATGGATTTGGGATTGCCCAGGTTGACCAACGCGCCGGTCAGGTAGGCGCGGGATCGGGGCAAGGTGGCCTCGCCCAAGGGCGCGCGCGCATGGCGCCAGGTCTGGATGGCAAGATAGATCAGATACAGCGCACCCGCGACCTTCAGCACCGCATAGGTCCAGGGAAACAGCCGAAAGATCACCTCAAGTCCCAGAAAGGCCGCCAAGGTCCAGAGCACGGCTGCCGAGGCGAGCCCCAGTCCAGTAGCAAGGCCCGCCGCCCGACCAGCCGAGATTGAAGTGCGCACCGCGACCAGAAACGCCGCACCGGGTGAGGCAAGTGCCGCCATCAGCACCAGATTGAAGGCCAGAAGGCTTTCCCAGCTCATTCCTTGGCCATATCCGGCGCATCCACCGCCTTCATGCCGACCACATGGTAACCTGCATCCACATGCAGGTTCTCCCCCGTGGTCCCGCTGCCCAGATCGCTCAGCAAAAAGAGCGCGGCCTTGCCCACATCCTCAATCGTCACGTTGCGCCGCAGGGGCGAGTTGTACTCATTCCATTTCATGATGTAGCGAAAATCGCCGATGCCCGACGCGGCAAGCGTCTTGATCGGCCCGGCAGAGATGGCGTTGACACGAATGCCGTCCTTGCCGAGATCTTCAGCGAGATACTGAACCGACGCCTCAAGGGCGGCCTTGGCCACGCCCATGACGTTGTAATGCGGCATGACTTTTTCGGCCCCGTAGTAGGTCAGCGTCAGCGCGCTGCCGCCATCCTTCATCATCTTCTCTGCCCGCTGCATCACGGCCGTGAAGGAATAGACAGAGATGTCCATCGACATCGCAAAGTTCCCACGGGTCGTGTCCACGTACCGACCCCGAAGTTCGTTTTTGTCTGAGAAGCCAATGGCATGCACGATGAAGTCAAGGCCGCCCCAGCGCTCTTTCAGCTCCTCAAATAGAGCGTCAATGGAGGCTTCATCACCCACATCACAAGGCAGGACAATGTCGCTGCCCAATTGCGCCGCCAGTGGATCAACCCGCTTTTTCAACGCGTCACCCTGATAGGAAAAGGCCAGCTCCGCGCCAGCTTCGCCAAGTGCTCTGGCCACGCCCCAGGCGATGGATTTGTCATTGGCCAGGCCCATGATCAGACCCTTTTTGCCCTGCATCAGATCGTTTGCCATGGTGCGTCCAATTCCCGTTACTTTGCGTCAAACTCGTTTATGCCATTGCGTGCAGGCCATCAAGACTGCACGCTCCGAACAAGAGCACAGCCATTGGGCAACCGGGGCAGCTGCGCGCAATTTTTTGTTGGTGGGGCTGCTTTTAGTTGTTGAAGCAAGGTAAATCCTGTAGCTGATGCATCATATGTTATGACTTTTCGCGCCGATTGCAGGTGCGGTTTTTAAGAGAGTATTATGTCGGGTCGGTCGGGTAAATTTGCGGGGGATGATCCGTTCCAGATTGCGCAGGGCTGGTTGAATGAAGCGGCTGAAAGCGAAATCAACGATCCCAACGCGATTGCATTGTCCACGGTGGACAGTGATGGGCTTCCCAATGTCCGCATGGTGTTGCTGAAGGAAATCGAGGCAAACGCCTTTGTTTTCTACACAAACTATGACAGCCAGAAAGGGCAGGAGCTGGACGGCGCGGGCAAGGCGGCTTTTGTCGCGCATTGGAAGTCGCTGCGCCGTCAGCTGCGTGTGCGCGGTACCATCTCGCGCGAGGACGGCCCGCAAGCTGATGCCTACTACAAATCCCGCTCACTTGGCAGCCGTCTGGGGGCATGGGCCTCGCGGCAGTCACAGCCCCTGAGCAGTCGCGCGGCGCTGATGGCAGAGGTGGCCAAGGTCACAGCGACCAAGGGCCCCAATCCTGCGCGCCCCCCATTCTGGGGGGGCTACAGGCTCACCCCGGTGGAGATTGAGTTCTGGGCCGATGGCGATCACCGGCTGCACGACCGCTTCCGCTGGACCCGTGACAGCGAAGATGGATCATGGGACGTGGTGCGGCTGAACCCATGAGTGTGACGCATATTCATATCTGGAACGGCGCGGATGTGCCGGGGACAGGCAAGGCCACGTTGGCCTGCAGGGGCGGCGTATGACTGAGGGCATGAGCAACGGTTCAACCGCCCCCACCGCGGAGGATGACCGGGTGGCCGGTTCAGGCGTGGTCAAATGGTTTGACCCGGTCAAGGGGTTCGGCTTCATCGTCTCTGACGATGGCGGGCCCGATATCCTGTTGCACGTCAACGTTCTGCGCAACTTCGGGCAAAGTTCGGTTGCAGATGGGGCGCGGGTGGAACTGTTGGTGCAGGATACCGACCGCGGCAAGCAGGCCACTGCCGTCACAGCAATCCATCCCCCGCTGGGCACCCCGGCGATGCCGCTGGAAGATGTCGCTGGCATGGACGATGCCGAGATGCGGAGCGTCCCCTTTGAACCGGCCCGCGTCAAATGGTTCGACAAGATCAAGGGCTTTGGGTTTGCAAATGTCTTCGGCAAGCCCGAAGATGTCTTCGTGCATATCGAGGTCATCCGCCGCTCCGGTCTGTCCGACCTGCAGCCGGGCGAAGCTTTGGCCGTGCGCGTGATAGAAGGCAAACGCGGCAACATGGCCGTGGAGGTGCAGGCGTGGGATCAGGTGCTTTTCTCTCAGGATTCAGACGACGCTTAGTGCTGCCGCTTGCGGCGCTCTGTGCCTTGCTGCCCGCGTTGGGAGCGGCTGAGCAGGCGTGCACAGAAGAAGTTGTTTTCCTGCGCGGCGACTGGGGGCAGGCGCAATTCAACGTAGAGATCGCTGACGAGCCCGAAGAACAGGCGCAGGGTCTGATGTTTCGCGAGTCGATGCCGACCTCTTCGGGGATGTACTTTATCAACGAACGCCCGCGCCGGGCGAGCTTTTGGATGCGCAACACATTGATCCCGCTGGATATGCTTTTCATCGACGCCTCGGGTGTGGTGCAGCACATCCATCACAAGGCCATCCCGCTTGACGAAACGCCGATTCCGGGTGGCGATGGCGTGCTGACGGTGCTTGAGATCAATGGCGGTCTGGCCAGACAGCTGGGCATCACCATCGGCAGCGAGGTCCGTCACCCCGCGCACGCAGATTGGAACCCGGCCTGGCCGTGCTGATATTCCGCAATCTGGGGCTTTTCATTCGACACAAGTCTGTCTAAAGAAGCGCAAGTCGGAGCGTGGCGCAGCCTGGTAGCGCACCTGTTTTGGGTACAGGGGGTCGGAGGTTCGAATCCTCTCGCTCCGACCACTTTCAAGAAATGCTGGACATCGAACTGGTGCTTTGCGCTGCAAGTCACTTGATTTGTCGGTCGCAATCTTGCAACTTTATTGTGGCGGCGCATTTCCGAGACGCCGCTGAATTTTAGCCAAATGTTAATTCAAAACAAGGAGTTGTTCCGTGTCGAAGGAACTTACGAAGTTCAAGTCCGAGTACGACAAAAAGATCAAGCCCAAGCTGAAGGCCTATGGCAAGGCAGAGGCCAGCAAGTTGAGCAAGCGCATCGGCATCGCCAATGGTGCGGCTTGGGAAGGCGAAGACGTTCTGATGGAAAGCATGGTGCCTGCACATTCCGCCGGTATCTCCGGTGGTCTGTCAGACTTCATGAAGAACAAAGAGTTCAAGGAAGGCTATACCCTCTACAAGAAATCGGTCGAAATGCTGGCCCAGGACCTCAGCGCAGCTGAACAGATGCAGAAAGAGGCCAAAGAAGTGCTGGCGGCAGCCACCAAGTTGGACGCCGACATCACCAAGGACCTCAAAAAGCGCAAAGACAAGTCGCAGTCCAAGTCCGACATCGAGAAGCTGCAAAAGGAAGTGAAAGAGGCGATCAAGGAACTGGCAGATGGCGCCAATGTCTATGACAAGCAGCCACCCGGCGTGCGCGGCTATCCCGCCAATTTCCCAAAGAAGGTGAACACCATCCTCAAGACTCCGCCGGATCAGGCGCAGTCCAAGAAGGATTCGACCGAGTTGCCTCAGCTCATGCAGGACCGGAACCTCAAGTCCAACATCAACAAGGTCAAGGCGCTGATCAAGACGGTGAATGCCAAGGCCGAAGAGGCAATTGAAGAAGCCGCAAAGGACATCAAGGGTGCTTCTGGTCCGCTCAAGGAAGCTGCAGCAGCGCTCAAGGACCTCAAGGTGCTGAATGATCAATACACCAAGGCCGCAACAGACCGCCGGGTAAAGGATGCGATTGAGAACAGCAAAGACAAGGCTGCCATCAAAAAGACAATCGACACCATCCAGAAGTCTTTCACCGCCGCCGAACGCAAAGTGCGCGGCACGATGACGACGATCAAAAAGGCCGCGTAAGCCAAGGCAGCTCTGCGTCATCCCGATCCGGGGTGGCGCACACATCATATGGTGTAACAGACGCTCCTTTCATACAGCATCCAGACAGGCATCCCCGTTCCCGGCGGCACGATTCTGCTCGGCCAACGCCGATTTGTGTTGCAGAAATGCGAAACGAACCAAGATCGCGAAACCACCCGGCGCCGCGACATTCGCACCAGAAAATCCCCAATCAGCCTGTGGATAACTTCAAGTATCGCGTCAGCCTACGGGACTAACTCAGCCAATCGTATTGCTTTCTGCGGATTTGGTTGCCGTGTGGGAAAGGGACGGCCGCTGGGGATATTAACCTTCTGAATCACTGCGCCGTCTTCGCGTCAAAAAACGGTCTCTGCGTCAACCAAAAGAAATCGCAAAATTCGAAATATTACCCGTTGACCGAATAGGGTCAGATACGTCAGGTTGTGCGGGCTGAGGATGCTGCCACAAGATGTAGTGGTTAACGCTCAAAAGGCGCATCCGGGCACAGGGGCAGACTTAGACGACAGAAGTCCGATTTGAAGCTGCATATTCACCAGGCCTTTATCGGGGTCCGGGGGCCAGAAAACCTGTGTTCAACGCAGCAGAGAAGGGGATGGGTGTTCGCCAAACCGCGCGGCGACACTCTGTGACAGACAGTTAGTGTAGAGGCAGCGACTAATGAAAATCGAACGCAAATTCACCAAGGCAGGGCAGGACGCCTACGCAGATCTGGATTTCATCACCACCGTATCGGAAATCCGCAATCCCGATGGCTCCGTCGTCTTCAAGCTGGACGACGTCGAAGTGCCCGCCAGTTGGAGCCAGGTCGCCAGCGACGTGATCGCTCAGAAATACTTCCGCAAGGCGGGCGTGCCCTCCAAACTGAAAAAGGTGAAGGAAAAAGGCGTTCCGGAATTCCTGTGGCGATCCGTTGCTGCCGACGGCGCTGAGATGGGCGGGGAAATCTCCTCCAAGCAGGTCTTTGACCGGCTCGCAGGCGCCTGGGCCTACGGGGGTGGGACAGGTGGCTACTTCGCCACCGTAGAGGCCGCCATGGCCTGTTA
>CAYUSM010000200.1:0-6249 GCA_964447345.1 uncultured Sulfitobacter sp.
TGATTGCGGTGGCGGCCTTGCCGGTGGCGGGCAATGTCTACATGCTGGCGCAGCACTACGGCGTTGCGCCGACGCGGGTTTCCACGGCCATTCTGATCTCAACCGCGATCAGCATTGTCACTGTCAGCCTTGTTGTCGGGTGGGTGTCCGCCTTTACGGTCTGAGCAAATGAAAAGGATCACATGATGAAAACCGTATCAGAGAACGCCTGTTTCGGCGGCGTCCAAGGGGTCTACTCCCATACCTCCGATGTCTGCAAATGCGAGATGACCTTTGGTCTGTTCCTGCCTGAAGAAGCCCGCGATGGTCCGGTGCCGGTGCTGTGGTATCTGTCTGGGCTGACCTGCACGCATGAAAACGCGATGACCAAGGCGGGCGCGCAGGCCTGGGCGGCAGAGCATGGGATTGCGCTGGTTTTCCCCGACACCTCACCGCGCGGCGATGCTGTGGCAGATGACGAGGCGTATGATCTGGGCAAAGGCGCGGGGTTCTACGTCAACGCCACGCAGGACCCTTGGGCGCCCCATTTCCAGATGTGGGATTACATCACAGAGGAGTTGCCCAAGGTGCTGACCGCCAATTTCGCCATCGACGAAGAGCGGCAGGGGATCACCGGCCATTCCATGGGCGGGCATGGTGCCTTGACGATGGCGATGAACCTGCCGGGGCGGTTCCTGTCGGTATCGGCCTTTGCGCCGATCGCCAATCCAACGGCCAGCGATTGGGGCCGCAAGCAGTTGAGCGCCTATCTTGGGGATGACGAGGCCAATTGGACAAAGCACGACAGCACGCTTCTGATGCAGGACAAAGGCTTTGACGGGCCCATCCTGATTGATCAGGGCGCCTCGGATCAGTTCCTTGATCTCTTGAAGCCCGAAGCCCTGGCCGCTGCCATCGCGGCAAAGCGGCAGCAGGCGACGTTCCGCATGCAGCCGGGTTATGATCACAGCTATTTCTTCGTCTCCACCTTCATGGAAGACCACGTGGCCTTTCACGCCGAAGCACTCTACGCCGGATGACTGCGCTTTACATCGACGCAGATGCCTGCCCGGTGAAGGCAGAAGCCGAGCGCGTGGCCACACGTCACAAGGTGCGTATGTTTGTGGTCTCGAACGGCGGGCTGCGGCCCTCTCAGAACCCGCTGGTTGAGACGGTGATTGTGCCGGATGGGCCAGATGTAGCTGATATGTGGATTGCCGAGCGGGCAGGCGCGGGAGATGTAGTGGTGACCGGGGACATTCCACTTGCGGCGAAATGTGTGGAGTCCGGGGCAAGGGTGCTGAAGCACAATGGCGAAGCGCTGACAGCCGCCAACATCGGCAATGTGCTGGCGACGCGCGACCTGATGGCGGACCTGCGCGCGGCGGACCCGTTTCGGCAAGGCGGCGGCAAGGGGTTTACCAAGGCCGACCGTTCACGGTTTCTGGATGCCTTGGAAAGAGAGTTGAGAGCAGCGGCCCGGGCCTGAGTGTCCTCTATTGAAGAGGACGGCCCGGAGATCTTAAAGATTTCCGCTGCAGACGGAGAACGGAACATGACACCTCAGGCCGTGGTTTTCGACATCGGCAACGTGCTGATCGAATGGCAGCCGGAACGCTTCTTTGACAGCGTCATCGGCGAGGACCGGCGGCGCGCCATGTTTGCCGCCGTTGATCTGCACGGCATGAACGACCGCGTGGATCGGGGCGAGACCTTCGGAGATGTCATCCACGAGACAGCCGATGCCTTTCCCGATTGGCGCGACGAGATACTGCTTTGGCATGACCGCTGGCTCGACATGGCTTCGCCCGCGATCCCGCACTCCGTTCGGCTGATGGCGGCGCTGCAGGGCAAGGGCATCCCGGTCTTTTCGCTCACCAATTTCGGTATCCAGACCTATGTGCTGGCAGAAACCCGTTACCCCTTTCTGCGCCAGTTTGACCGGGATTTCATCTCGGGACACCTTGGTGTCATCAAACCGGATGCGGGCATCTATGATGCCCTTGAGGAAACCAGCGGGTTGTCGGGGGCAGATCTTTTGTTCACCGACGACCGGCGCGATAATATCGACGCTGCAGGGGCGCGCGGGTGGCGCACGCATTTGTTTGAGGGGCCCGAAGGCTGGGCGAAAAGGCTGGTCGATGAAGGCCTGCTGAGCACGGAGGAGGCGATGTGAGCAACATACCGATGATCCCTTTCGAGGCGGGAGAGGCTGTGCTGGACTGGATCGGCCTCACCGATGCGCTCGCGGCAGGGCACAGACTGCCCAAGGCCGAAATTGGGGATACCTTCCTTTACCGGGGCGATGACACGCTGCTGAGCCGGGCGGCGTGGATTGATGGGCTGGGCATCGCGGTGAAATCCGCGACTGTCTTTCCCGGCAATCCGGCCAAGGGCGATCCGATGATCAACGGCGGGCTGAACCTTTATGCCGATGGGAACGGCACGCTGGAGGCGATTGTAGACTTTCATCTGGTGACCAAGTGGAAGACCGCAGGCGACAGTCTGCTGGCGGCCCGACGTCTTGCACGTCCGGACAGCCGCAACATCCTGATTGTCGGAGCGGGCAATCAGGGCCGTGCCCTGCATGCAGCCTACAGCGCAGCCTTTCCGGAGGCGTCATTCACTGTCTGGAACCGCAGCGCTGCGAACGCAGAGAAGATGGCCGCAGAATTGCCGGGCCTGTCTGTTGCGGATGATCTGCCTGAGGCTGTTCAGGCGGCAGACATCATCACCTGTGCCACGATGTCCACCGATCCGCTGATCATGGGTGACTGGCTGCAGCCGGGGCAACACGTTGATCTGATTGGAGCCTATAGACCCGACATGCGTGAGGTCGATGATGCGACGCTGCTGCGGGCGCGGGTCTTTGTGGACAGTTTCGACACGACGATTGGTCATATAGGAGAGATCAACATCCCCCTCGAAGCTGGTGTGATCACGCGAGACCACTTGATTGCGGACTACTACATGCTTGATCAGTTCAAGCGAAAAAGTGACGACGACATCACGCTTTTCAAAAACGGTGGTGGGGCGCATCTGGACCTGATGACATCGCGTTACATTCTGGATCGCTGGAACGCACTGGGATGATCTGGGGACTGCTGATTGTTGCGGTGATCATTGTCATGCCTCTGGTCGCTGAGTTGCGACGGAAGGTCATGGACGATGCGGCGCGCGGATCGGCAACGGGCAGCTTTGTAGAGTTGTCACAGGGCGTGACGCATTACGAATGGCACGGGCCTGCGCGCGGGCCGGTTGTGGTTTGCGTCCACGGTCTGACCACCCCCAGCTTTGTCTGGCGCAGTATCGCCAAGGCGCTGGCCGTCTCGGGTTGCCGGGTTTTGACCTATGACCTTTACGGGCGCGGCTTTTCCAGCCGGGCCAGGGGCCCGCAGAACCAGCAGTTCTTTTTGCAACAGCTCACGGAACTGCTGGCGCACGAGGGCATCGAGGATGATCTGAGCCTCATCGGCTACTCCATGGGTGGGGCCATCAGCACATGCTTTGCAGCAAAGTACCCCGGACGTGTGCGCCAGCTGATCCTGCTCGCCCCGGCAGGTATGACGGGGATCAGGGGCGGCATGGTCGGCTTCCTCAAGAATACCCCGCTCATCGGCGACTGGCTGATGATGGCGCTCTACCCTGCGATGCACCGCAAGGGTGTGCGGGCCGAGGCGAACCTGCCCACGAGCGTTCCCCATATCACGAAACTCCAGGAAAACGAGCTGGACTATCGCGGCTTTGTCCCTGCGGTCTTGGCCAGTCTGCGCGGTATCCTTGCGCGGCCCTTGCATGCCGAACACAGAACCATTGTGGATCGTGGCATTCCTGTGCTGGCGATCTGGGGACGAGAGGATGCCGTGATCCCGGCCTCGGCGATTGGCAAGCTGGCCGAGTGGAACCGCGCGGCGCGCCAGGAGGTGATCGAAGGGGCAGGTCACGGGCTGACCTACACCCATACCGATGAGGTCCTCAGGATCATGCGGGACTGGATGGCACCTCCCGACGCCGGGGCGACTTAGGCCGTTACCAGCCCTTCAAGCCGCCGCTCCCGAATGGGCAGATGCACGATGGCGCTGAAGGCCCCAACCGCCACACCAATCCACCATACGGCGGTGTAATCGCCGTAGATGTCATAGAGCGCGCCACCCAGCCAGACGCCCAGGAAGCTGCCCAACTGGTGGCTGAGGAACACGATGCCATAGAGCGTGCCCATGTAGCGCAGGCCGTAGATGTGGGCGACAAGGCCGCTGGTCAGGGGCACGGTGGCCAGCCACAGCGCACCCATGGCCACCGAGAAGATGATGACGGAGGTCGGCGTGATAGGGAACATGATAAAGAGCGCCGCGATGATCGTCCGGCCCGTGTAGATACCTGCCAGCAGGTACTTCTTGGAGTATCGGCTACCCGCCCATCCTGCCGCCAGCGTGCCCGCGATGTTGGCCAGACCAATGAGCGAAAGCGCAACAGCGCCCAGGGCGGAGGTTGTTGTGATCCCCATGTTGTAGAGCGCACCACCCGGCATGATGGGGCCGCACATCTCTGTCACGAAGGCGGGAAAATGTGCGGTGATAAAGGCAATCTGGTACCCGCAGGAGAAAAAGCCGAGGAAGATCAGGGTATAAGAGGGGTCCTTGAACGCTTTGACCAGGATCTGGCCCAGGCTTTCTTCCAGATCGGCCTTGGTGGCCGTCACAGGGGCCCGCATCATGGGCAGGGTCAGGACGAGCGAGAGCACGGATACCGCAAAGATGACAAAGACCATCTGCCAGCTTAGAAAGCCCAGCATCCATTCAGCAACCGGCGCACCAAAGATCTGCCCCACACTACCCGCCGCCGCCGTGATCGCCAGCGCCATGGAGCGGTTTTCGTCAGATGCTGCACGCCCGACCATGGCAAGGATCACGCCGAACCCGGTTCCCGCGACGCCAAAGCCAACAAGCCAGGCATAAGCCTGATGCTCGATCGGTGTAACGGAGTTGGCCGACAGCAAGAGCCCCAGCGCATAGACCACTGCGCCGATGATGATGGAGCGTTTGTCCCCGATTTTTTCCGCAATCGCACCAAAGATGGGCTGACCTATTCCCCAAGCCAGGTTCTGGATTGCAATGGCCAGAGAAAACTCTGCGCGCAGCCAGCCGAATTCTTCGGCGATGGGGATCTGGAAGACACCAAAAGACCCGCGCACGGCAAAGCTGACCATGATGATCACGCAGCCCACGATCAGGACAGGTGTAAAAAGGGGGGCACGTGCTGACATTGACGTTGTCCTTGTTGGGTCAGAACAGACTGACCGCCAGAACGTGCCCGGTCAAATCAAGCTTTTTGATGCGACGCTTCAAGAATTCTAAAGTGACGCCATGACCTTGGACCGCAAGCTGCTTTCATTTCCCATCGCCGGAAAAGTGATTTATGGCTGAACCAATGCCCAGCCTGCGCGAGACATATGACGCCCATATTGCCGATGGATCCCTGCATCCTGATGCCGCGCAAGAAGCCGTGATCCCGGAACTGGATCGCATCCGTGACGCTTTGCTGACGCCGGTGAAGAAGGGGCTGTTCCGCAAGGCGCCTGAGCCGCCCAAGGGTCTCTACCTCTGGGGCGGCGTGGGGCGCGGGAAATCCATGTTGATGGATATGTTTGTCGAGACGCTGGATGGCATCCCGGCACGGCGCGTGCATTTCCACGCTTTCATGCAGGAAATCCACTCGGCCATGCATGAGGTTCGGAAGACAGGTGTCGACGATGCGATCAAACCAGTGGCAGAGGATGTCGCATCTTCCGTCCGGCTGCTGGCCTTCGATGAGATGCAGATCACCGATATCACCGATGCGATGATCGTGGGGCGGCTGTTTGAGCGGCTTTTTGCGGACGGTGTCGTGGTGGTGACCACATCAAACCGGGTGCCGGATGATCTGTATAAGGACGGGCTCAACCGCAATCTGTTCCTGCCGTTCATCGAACTGATCAAAGAACGCATGGTGGTGCTTGAACTGGTCAGCCCAAAGGACTACCGGCAAGACCGGCTGGCAGGCACGCAGGTTTATTTCACGCCAGTGAACGCCGAGAGCCGGGCCGCGATGGACGGCGTCTGGCAGGACCTGGCCGGAGGGCCGGGCGCGCCGCTGATCCTGCGGGTCAAGGGCCGGGATGTGGAGATACCGCAGTATCACAACGGCATGGCCCGCGCGCGGTTTCACGCGCTGTGCGGCAAGCCGCTCGGGGCCGCCGACTATCTGGCGCTGGCAGAGGCCGTGCGGGTGCTG
>CAYUSM010000201.1:0-6239 GCA_964447345.1 uncultured Sulfitobacter sp.
CATCCAGCATCAGGACCTTCGGCTGGGTCATCAGCGCACGACCCACAGCCACCTGCTGTCGCTGCCCACCGGACAACTCTCCTGCAGCCTGAAAGCGCTTTTCCTTGAGAATCGGGAACAGGTCATAGACCTGGGCCATCGTGTCGCTGAAATCGTCCGTCCGGATGAAGGCCCCCATCTCAAGGTTTTCCTCCACCGTCATGGAAGTGAATATGTTCGACGTCTGCGGCACGAAACCCATGCCCTTCGCCACCCGCGCTTGCGGGCTGAGGTCGGTGATGTCCTCACCATCAAGGCGCACATGACCCTGACGCATGTCCAGCATGCCAAAGACCGCCTTCATGCCCGTCGATTTGCCCGCCCCATTCGGCCCGACAATCACCGCAATCTCGCCCTGATCGACGGCAATGGTGCAGTCATGCAGGATGTCCGGCCCGTTGCCATACCCAGCCGTCATATTCTCCCCGATCAGAAAGGGGCCGCCGGGGGCAGGGTGGCTCTTCCCGCTTCTCTCCGGGATCGCAGACCCCATGCCCTTGGGGTTGGCGATGGAGACGTCCTTGTTGCCGCGGTCGCCGTAGGGATCGCTCATGTCTGGCCTCTCTTCTTCATTCGGTCGCCAAGATGGCTTGGTCTGGACTGGCACAGGTCTGTGCGTCTGCGCAGGCATCCCGCAGCAGGCTCAACACTTCGTAAGAACTACTGTCGATTGTCTCCCATTCGGTATGGGATGGACCATCAAGCCACAGCATGATCCGCGCCTCACTGACTTCGGCCAGCATCACTGCGCTTACGGTTTCGATATCGTCATAGCGATCGCGCTGCAAAGAACGGAAGACTTTGCCTGCCGCCACGTCCAGAACGTCCTGCGACTTGATCTCAAGCGGTGCGTTGCCATCCGCCGCCACCAGTTCGGAATAGGTCACGAATTGCTCTTGCAGCGTCGTCAGGTCGTCCCGAATGTCGGCACCCGGCCAATCTTCGGTGAAATTCAGGACATAATCATCAAGCAGCAATGTGGCGCCGTCACCGTAAGGGTCCCATTCAGCGCCAGCCCAGGCCGTACCAGCGGCGCACATCCAGACGTTTGCTGACAGCTGATGACAGGCCGAAGCCATTTGCGGCAAGCCGATCACCAGTCCAAGGAGTGCACCAAGAACACGCGCCCTCATGCGCCCACCTGATCCTTGTTCTTCAATCCGGTGCCGAGGTAAGCCTCGATCACCTGCTCGTTCGCCTTGATCTCATCCAGCGTACCGGTCGCCAGAACACGGCCCTCGGCCATACAGATGACCGGATCGCAAAGGCGTCCGATGAAATCCATGTCATGCTCGATCACAACAAAGGTGTAGCCGCGTTCCTTGTTCAAACGGATGATCGCATCGCCAATTGTGTTCAGCAGGGTGCGGTTCACACCGGCGCCCACCTCATCCAGAAAGACGATTTTGGCGTCGACCATCATTGTGCGGCCCAGCTCCAGCAGCTTTTTTTGCCCGCCAGACACCTGTCCGGCCTTTTGCTCGGCCAGATGCTCAATCGTCAGAAACTCAAGGACCTCATCCGCCTTGGCCTTCAGCGCCCGTTCCTCGTCAGCGATCCGTTTGCGCCCGAACCACGTGTTCCACAGCGTCTCTCCCGATTGGCCACCTGGTACCATCATCAGGTTCTCTCGGCAGGACATCGAATGAAATTCATGTGCGATCTGAAAGGTGCGCAGCAAACCCTTATGAAACAGATCATGAGGCGGGATGCCGGTGATGTTTTCGCCGTCCATGAAAACCTGCCCGGATGTTGGTTTCAGAACACCCGCGATAACATTGAAAAGAGTGGTTTTTCCGGCACCATTCGGGCCAATGAGCCCGGTGATAGAACCCCGGTCAATGCTCAGGCTTGCCCCATCGACCGCATGGAAACCGCCAAAGTGCTTGTGCAGATCGTCAACGACGATCATGTGCTCGTCCGAGTGCACCATTTGTCATCCCCGTCTCTGGCTGTTGCGCCAGTTGATCGTTTCGATCTTGTTTTTGGTCGTTATGCAGATACAGCCCGCACGATGGCGGGCTGTATCCGGTGTTTCCTCAGCGCTTACTTGAAACCGATGGTTTCGTTCTTGCCGTCTTTCACTTCGATCATACGGTAGGTGCCAGCGGCTTCACCAGGCCCAACCAGCTCAACCGCGGACGCACCGACATAGTCGACGTCTTCGCCGTTCTTGATCAGCTCAAGTGCCTTGCCCAGCTCGCCGGGGAAGATCTGAGTGCCAGGCGCATTTGCTACATCAAGGATGTGATCCTTGTAGTCGGCTGGGTCAGAAGACCCTGCCTTTTGCATCGCCATCAGGAAAAGCGCCGCAGCATCGTAAGCTTCGGGCGTGTAGGGTGATGTTGCGTCGAAGTCGTCACCGGCCATGCTGACCAATGTATCGATGCCTTCACCCTGCGAACCGGCGATCTGGCCGTAAGAACCGTCAAGGTCCGGGCCAATCGTCTTGGGCAGGTTCTCACCAATCATGCCACCGGGCAGACCGAAGGTGTCCCATGCGCCTGCGTCCAGTGCAGATTTGATGATCCCGGCACCACCCTGGTCGAGGTAACCCGCGACAACCAGCAGGTCACCACCCGCAGACGCCAGCGCGCCGACTTCGGCAGAATAGTCTGCCTTGCCGTCTTCATGGGCCGCGACGATTGTGACTTCACCGCCAACGGCTTTGAAGGAAGACTCAATCGCGTCCGCCAGACCCTTGCCGTAGTCGTTGTTGGTATAGGTCAGCGCAATGGACTTCACGCCGCGCTCCTGCAGGATCTCCGCCATCACTTCGCCTTCACGGGCATCGGAAGGGGATGTGCGGAAGAAAAGACCATTGTCTTCCATTGTGGTCAGGCCAGGCGAGGTGGCCGAAGGTGAGATCATCACCATCCCGTTCGGGATCGCCACGTTCTGCAGCACCGCACCTGTCACACCGGAACAATCCGCGCCGATGATGCCGTTGACACCGTCCGCAATCAGACGTTCAGCAGAAGCAACCGCCAAACCATTGTCGATACAGCCAGAGTCAGCACGGATCGGTGTGACCTTGGCACCGTCCAGCAGCATGCCGCTGTCGCTGACTTCTTTCATCGCCATTTCCGCACCGGCCGCCATCGGGCCTGTCAGCGATTCAATTGGGCCAGTGAAGCCGTAAAGAACGCCAAGTTTGACTTCCTTGGCGTGACCGTCGGCCAGCGCGCCGGTCGCCATCAAAGCTGTGGCCGCCGTGGCCATAAGCAGTTTTTTCATTGTGAACTCCCTTGTTGGAACATGATGTTCGCGGCGGAGGGTAAGCGGCGGCCTGCCAAAAGAAAAGAGGTTTTTGGACGCAGAAACAGGCCGTTCACGGTGGATTGTAGTGTGTTTGGTGGCAATTTTGTCCACATTGGCTAGTCTTCCTGACAAAGCCGTCACTTTCAGGAGAAATACCATGGGTTCTTTGAGAAACTTGACCAATTTCCTGTGCGCATTGGGCGCGGTATTTTTGTTGTCGGGCGCGGGGGCGGCCCAGCAGAACTGGCAAATTCAACCTGTGGCAACAGGCCTTGATACGCCTTGGGCGGTGGCGCCCCTCCCGGATGGCGGGGCGTTGATCACGGATCGTGGCGGCGACCTTCTGCACTTTCAGAACGGCACGCTGCGCCTTGTGAGTGGCGTGCCACGGGTGGCTGCAAGGGGGCAAGGTGGCCTTCTTGATATCACTCTGGCCCGGGATTTCGCCCAATCCCGCAGGCTGTATCTGACCTATGCCAAACCTCAATCCGGCGGTGGCAGCGGCACAGCATTGGCCCGGGCGGAGTTTCCCGCAGGCTCCGATCGCCTGAGCAACGTGCAAGAAATCTTTGCCATGAAGCCCGGCAGCCGCGGCGGACGTCACTTTGGCAGCCGTGTGGTCGAGGCGCGCGATGGCACCCTGTTTGTCACCATCGGTGATCGCGGTGACCGGCCGTCTTCGCAGGACCTCTCCCGACACAATGGCAGCATCATCCGCGTCACCGCCGATGGCAGTATTCCGGCAGACAATCCCTTTGCGCAGAACAACATCGGCCTGCCAGAGATTTGGTCGTTCGGTCACCGCAATCCACAAGGGGCTGGTCTTGATCTGCAAGGCAACCTTTGGGTTTCCGAGCATGGCGCGCAGGGCGGCGACGAGATTAATCGGATCGAACGCGGCGCCAACTATGGCTGGCCGGTAATCTCCTACGGGCGGCATTATTCAGGCGCCAAGATCGGAGAAGGCACGGCCAAGGAAGGCATGAAACAGCCAGAGCTTTATTGGGACCCTTCCATCGCGCCCTCAGGCCTGTTGGTCTATTCTGGAAAGATGTTTCCCGACTGGCGGGGTGACATGTTCGTGGGCTCTCTCAAATTCGACTACATCAGTCGGCTTTCCGGATCGCCCCTGCGGGAGGTCGAACAGATCAAGACCCCTCAAACCCAGCGAGTCCGCGACATCGTCGAAGCGCCTGATGGGTCGATCTGGTTCATCTCGGTCGGGGACGGCACAATATACCGCCTGATCCGGGGGTGACGCGCTGACGGCTCCGAACCCTCTGGGATGTTAAGACGCACAGTTCGGCCGCCCTTCCCGATGGCATCGATCCATGACCGGGATACCCCAGCGAAGCGCGGCATGAATGAGCGGGTGTAAACCTAGATCGACAAGCGCGCCGCATGGCTGCCGCGCTCGCGGTAGGGCGTCGTTTCGTAGTGCGCTCGGTAGCATTTCGAGAAATGCGATGGGGACGCAAACCCGCAGGCCAATGCCACGTTAATCACGCTCATGTCGGTCTGCATCAGCAGATTACGCGCCTTCTGAAGCCGCAACTCCATATAATAGCGCTTTGGCGAACGGTTCAGATACCGTCGGAACAGTCGCTCCAGCTGCCGTGTGGACATGCCCACGTCCTTGGCCAGCAGTGACGGGCTGATCGGCTCTTCGATGTTGCTTTCCATCATCTGGATCACCTGGCTCAGCTTGGGATGCCGCACGCCGATGCGCGTGGGAACTGAAAGGCGCTGGGTGTCCTGATCGGTACGGATGGATGAATAGATCAACTGATCCGCTACCGCATTGGCCAGTTCTTCGCCATGATCATCAGCGATGAGCTTCAGCATCAGATCAATCGATGACGTCCCCCCGGCAGTGGTCAGACGATTGCCGTCCACCACAAAAACCGACTTCGTCAGGTCCACCTCCTGGAATTCTTCTGCGAAACTGTCCTGGTTCTCCCAATGGATGGTCGCACGCTTGCCTTCCAGCAGCCCGGCCTTCGCCAGCGTATAGGCCGCAGTACACAAGCCACCCATGACCAATCCTTTGCGTGCCTCGCGCCGCAGCCAGCCCAACACACGTTTCGTCGTGGCCTCCTGCACATCCATCCCGCCGCACACCATGACGCTGTCGTCCCGGTTCAGATCGGTCAGGTCATTGTCCAGTTTGAACGTGGTTCCGGCGGAGCATTCAACGATATCGCCACCTTCCCCCATCGTGATCCAAGTATAGAGCTTCTTGCCGCTCATCCGGTTGGCAATCCGAAGGCTGTCCACGGCGGTCGCAAAGCACAACAAGCTGAACTGATCGAGCAGCACAAAAACAAACCGGCGGGGTTTGTCAGTGTCGAGTGGGATGCGGGTGGCTGAGCGCGGCGTTGACATCGCGGCGTCCTTCAATCGTGGTGTTCCCTGGTCCAAAAACGACACGACGCTTCGGAACCTGGCAAAAACCTTGCTCACGGCAAAGGAGCCGCGTCAAGAGGTTGCGAAATGGGTTCTGGTCACCCCCAGTCACCTTTTGTATAGAGAGAGCCCTGATAGCGCTGACAACCAGCGTCCTCGACCGGAGAAAAGACAATGAGCACATGGAGCAAATCAAGCTGGCGCGACCTTCCGCGGATCCAGATGCCTGATTATCCTGATCAAGCCGCCCTGAAGGCGGTTGAAGCGCAGTTGGCACGTTATCCGGTTCTGGTTTTTGGGGGTGAAGCGCGTCGCCTGAAGACCCACCTGGCTGCGGCCAGCCGCGGGGAGGCATTTTTGCTTCAGGGCGGAGATTGCGCGGAGAGCTTTGAGCAGTTCAGCTCGGACGCGATTCGCGACACCTTCAAGGTGATGCTGCAGATGGCGGTCGTGCTGACCTATGGCGCCAAGGTGCCGGTGGTCAAAGTGGGCCGCATGGCCGGACAGTTTGCCAAGCCGCGATCTGCACCGAC
>CAYUSM010000202.1:0-6225 GCA_964447345.1 uncultured Sulfitobacter sp.
CATTTCCTTTACCGTGACGGCGCGCTGTTTGCCGAGGATGTCGCGATTTCGGAGATTGCCGCCGCGGTGGGCACGCCGTTCTACGTCTATTCCACGGCGACACTGCTGCGACATTTCCGCCTGTTTGACGAAGCGCTGGACGGGATGGATCACCTTGTCTGCTATGCGATGAAGGCCAATTCCAATCAGGCCGTGATCAAGACGCTTGCTGAGGCGGGCGCGGGCATGGACGTGGTCTCGGGCGGAGAGTACCGCCGCGCACGCGCCGCAGGGGTGCCGGGCGAGCGGATCGTGTTTTCCGGGGTTGGCAAGACGCGCGATGAGATCGCCCTCGCACTTGAGGGCGGCATCCGGCAGTTCAACGTGGAAAGCGAGCCGGAGATGGTGGTGCTGGACGCGGTGGCGCAGGAGATGGGGCTGCGCGCCCCGATCACCGTGCGGGTCAATCCTGATGTGGATGCCAAGACCCATGCCAAGATCGCCACCGGCAAATCCGAAAACAAGTTCGGCATCCCGATCGCGCGCGCCAGCGAAGTCTACGCCATGGCGGCTGCCATGCCGGGGCTGGACGTCATCGGCATTGATGTCCACATCGGTTCGCAGCTGACCGATCTGCAACCCTATGAAATGGCGTATAAAAAAGTGGCCGAGCTGACCGAACAGCTGCGTGCCGAGGGTCACAGGATCACCCGTCTTGACCTTGGCGGCGGGCTTGGCATTCCCTATGCCCGCAGCAATGAAGACCCGCCGCTGCCCTCGGATTACGGCGCGCTTGTCAAGCGCACACTGGGGCATCTGGACTGCGAGATCGAGATCGAACCGGGGCGGCTCATTGCCGGCAATGCGGGCCTGCTGGTCAGCGAGGTCATCTATGTGAAATCGGGTGAGGGCCGTGAGTTCCTCATCCTCGATTCCGCCATGAATGACCTCATCCGCCCTGCGATGTACGACGCCTATCACGATATCATCCCCGTGATGGAGCCCGCGCCGGGCACCGAGATGCAGCCCTTCGACATTGTGGGTCCCGTGTGCGAATCCGGCGATACCTTCGCCAAGCAACGCCCGATGCCGCCGCTCAGTGCGGGTGACCTTGTCGCCTTCCGTTCTGCTGGTGCTTATGGCGCGGTAATGAGCAGTGAGTATAATTCCCGACCGCTGATCCCCGAAGTGCTGGTGAAAGATGATCAATTCGCGGTTATCCGCCCACGCCCGACCTTTGACGAAATGATAAAACGCGATACCATCCCTGCGTGGTTGTGAGGCTATCCTGCCCCGCACCCGAGCGGAGCAGTGGCGATGAGCACATTTACCCCCAACGATCTGCGTAAAGGCATGGCAAGACTGCGCTGGCCGGTGCGGCTGACCTGGGTCGGCATGCTGGCCGAGGCCTTGGTGCAATCGCTCTGGCCCCTGATGACCGTTGTGCTGCTGGTGCTGGCGGCATTGATGCTGGGTCTGCAGGACTCGGTGATGATCGAGGTGGTCTGGAGCGGTGCGGTGATTGCGGCAGTTGCAGCACTTGGTGCGCTGGTTTATGCGCTGCGGCGCTTCCGCATCCCCTCCCGCGGGGCCGCGATGGAGCGGCTGGACGCCAGCCTGCCGGGGCGACCTATTCAGGCCATGATGGATGATGCGGCCATTGGCGCCGAAGATGACGCCGCCATGGCCGTCTGGCGGGCGCACAAGGCGCGCATGGCCGAACGTGCGGCAGCGGCCAAACCAGTGCCCGCCGACCTGCGCGTGTCCCGCCGAGATCCTTATGCGTTGCGTTTCGTGGCCGTGCTGGCCTTTGCCATGGCGTTGCTTTTTGGCTCCATCTGGCGTGTCGGCTCTGTCGCGGGCATGGCCCCCGGCGCGGGCGATCTGGCCAGCGGTCCCGTCTGGGAAGGCTGGGCGGAACCGCCACGCTACACGGGACGGCCCACGCTTTACCTCAATGACCAGATGGTCGAAACACTGGACCTGCCGCAAGGCACGCTGATCACCCTGCGCTTTTACGGGGAAGTGGGCGCGTTGACCCTGGCCGAAACCGTCTCTGGCCGCACGGCCGATCTGCCTGCAGCCTCTGATCCGGCGCAGGACTTTGCCGTGATGCAGCCTGGGACAATATCGGTGGAAGGCCCCGGCGGACAATCCTGGAGCGTCACCGTGCGCCCCGACGCGCCGCCCGAGGTCGAGATCATTGGCGAGGCGGATGTGGCGGCACTTGGCGAAATGCGTCTGCCCTTTGCGGCCAAGGATGACTACGGCGTTGAAGCCGGTGAGGCGCGGATCGTGCTTGATCTGGTCGCGGTTGACCGCCGCTTTGGCCTTACCGTCGATCCCGAGCCGCGCGACGGCATCGTTGTGCCCTTGCCGACACCGATTGCCGGCAACCGCGCGGAATTTGAAGAAAACATGATCGAGGATTTCTCCAAACATCCCTGGGCCAACCTGCCAGTCAAGCTCAGCCTCAATGTGCTGGACGCCGCAGAGCAATCGGGTGAAACCGTCCCCGTTGACATGATCCTGCCCGGGCGGCGCTTCTTCAACCCTGCTGCAGCGGCCATGATCGAGATGCGCCGCGATCTTTTGTGGTCCAAGACCAATGCACCCCGTATGGCGCAGGTGATGCGCGCCATTGCCTACCGGCCCGAGGAGACATTGCGCAGCGAGACGACAGCGCTGCGCGTGCGTCGCCTGATCGAACGGCTGGAAATCCGCGCGCGCTACGGTCTGGATGACGAGGTGCAGGAGGACATCGCCGAAGACCTCTGGGGCCTTGCCATTGAGCTTGAAGAAGGCGTGCTGGCCGATGCGCTGGAACGTCTGCGCCGCGCGCAGGAGCGGTTGCAGGAGGCGATGAAGAACGGGGCCTCGGACGAAGAAATCGCCGAACTGATGGATGAGCTGCGCCGCGCGACCGAGGAATACCTCCGCCAGCTGCAGCGCCAGCAGGCACAGGAGGGCCAGGAGAACCAGCAGCAACAGGGCCAGCAAGGCGAAAGCATGCAGATGACGCAGGATGACCTGCAGCGCATGATGGACCGCATTCAGGAACTGATGGAACAGGGCCGCATGGCCGAAGCCGCCGAAGCCCTGCAGCAATTGCAGGAAATGATGGAGAACATGCGCGTCACCCAGGGCCAGCAAGGGCAGGGTGGCGATTCACCCGGTGAACAGGCCATGGAGGGTCTGGCCGAAACGCTGCGCGAACAGCAGGGGCTGTCCGATCAGGCCTTCCGCGATCTGCAGGAACAGTTCAACCCCAACGCACAGGCCGGTGAAAACCAAGGCAACGAAGGCCGCGATGGTGGTCAGGGCCGGGGACAAAGGCACGATGGCCAATCGGGTCAAGGGCAGGGACAAGGCCAGCAACAGGGCCAGAACGGGCAAGGCAATGAGCCGATCCCGGAAGGCGGCGAACAGGGTCCCGGCTATGGTAAGGGCGAGGAAGGTCTGGCAGAGCGCCAGCAGGCCTTGCGCGACGAGCTGCGCCGCCAGCAGGGCCGTTTGCCCGGTGAGGGCACGCCTGAAGGTGATGCCGCACGCGACGCGCTTGACCGCGCGGGTCGCGCCATGGACGAGGCAGAACGCAATCTGCGCAACCGCGAGCTGGCCGAGGCCATCGACAATCAGGCGCAGGCGATGGAAGCCCTGCGCGAGGGCATGCGATCCTTGGGCGAGGCGCTGGCGCAGGAGCAACGCAACCAGCAACCCGGACAAGGCGACGCCGAATCCGACCGTCGCGCCGACGCGCGTGATCCACTGGGCCGGTCGCAGAATGGCGACGGGACCGAGACGGGCGAAGGGCCGTTGGCCCTCGGACCGGGCGGCATGGGCCGCGCCCGCGAATTGCTGGACGAGATCCGCCGCCGCTCCGCCGAGACTGAACGCCCGGAAGTTGAGCGCGACTACCTCAACCGGTTGCTCGACCGTTTCTAACGCAAGCGCGGCGAGAGATTGCTTCGTGAGAATTGGCCGATGCATGTTGGATGGCACGCGTGGTTTGCGTCCGGTGGTCAAGGGAACTGAAAAAGCGCCAATGACCGCGTCGCGGCTGGTCTCGCCAAGCCACACCACCTACGGTCAAAAGGCCGATGCTTTTCCCAGGGCGTTGAAATGAGAATACCCAGACCTTCTGCTGGTTGTCTGGGTCTGTTCGCGATTGTCTGTATGGGTGTTCTCGCGACCTCCTGCGCGCGTCAGGAATCGGCTCAGGGCATTTCCAGTCCACTAGTGGAAATCTCAACAGTACCATCGCGCATCGCAATTACCATTGACGACCTTCCTTATGTCCCGCGCTCACGGACAAGCACCGAGGATGGCCTGCGATATGTCGAGACCATCAACGCAGCACTCGCAAAACACGACATCATTGCGACTGGATTTGCTGTTGGTCAGCAAGTTGATGCAGAGACGATCCCGGCAATACAGGCCTTTGCCGACGGCGGCCATACGATTGGCAATCACAGTTGGTCTCACGCCGACTATGGCACCCTATCCAGCGACCAATTTCGTGACGAGACAGTTCGAACTGATGACGTTCTGAAGAAATGGATGGCGGGCGCTCGCTACTACAGGTTCCCTTTCCTCAGAGAAGGCGAAACAGCGCAGAGCAGAACTGCGGCACGGCAGATATTGGCTGAGCTGGACTATCAGAACGTCCCTGTCACCATTGACAACGATGAATGGCAATACAATGCGGACTACCTTCAAGCCCTCGGCAAAGGTGATGAAGCAAGAGCAGAACGCATTGCCCGTCGATACTTAGCTCACATGCAAGAGCGCACGCTGCACTTTCAAAACCTCGCGCGCAATGAGCTGGGTGGCGATGTGGATCACATCCTGCTCATTCACCTCAACCGGATCAACGCTGATCATCTGGAAACACTGCTGGATTGGTATGCCGCACAGGGCTGGGCCTTTATCACAGTTGAGGAAGCATTGAAGGACCCCCTGTATTCACAACAAAACCGTTACACGGGACCCAGAGGCCTTTCGCAGATAGAACGTGTCTTGGGGCAGGCTGGTGACTAGCCGCTTCACAGCATCGGTTGAAATCGTCTCACCGCCGCTGCTTGCCAGGCATACATGCGAAGACCCTGACAAATCTTGGCTTAGCTGCCCGACTCCGATGCGGTATCGTTGATCCAGCCCAGCAGATTGCGCAATGGGCCGTCCAGCGCCGCGCGGGCTTGATCGATCACCCCGACATAGGCAGACATCACACCGTCCAGCGCGGGCACGGCGGCGCTGATCCGGGGTGCAAAAATATAGAGCAGCGCCAGCAAAATCGCGATGAGGACAACAGTGCGGAAGCCTGTGCGGAAGCCGCGTTTTTGTTTCTGCTCGCCGCCAGCGCCAAGTTCTTCACGGGCCTCCGCATCCATGCCGCTGGGTGCATCATTGCTGCGCAGGGTGGAGTTGATTTCTTCGATGTCAGGCAGGAGTTCCCGTCGCGAGGATATCCCTGCAGCGGCGGCTGCTTCGGCGCTGCTTATCGGCTCACCACGCATGCGCGCCATGCGTTTGCGTGCATCCGCTGCGCGGCGCTCTGCGTCGTGGTCATCCTGTTCGGTTTCCCGGGGGACCGGCGCGCGTTCTTCTGATGCTTCAAGGCCCAGTTCAGGCTGACTTTCCAGCGTCTCCGACTGTCGGCGCTTGCGGGCTTCGAACTCTGCCTCGGCCTCCTGACGCAGAATGTCTGCAACTGCGGGATCAAGCTCGCGCTGCTTTGGCTCTTTTGAGGGGGGAGGCGGCGGTGGAGGCGCCACCTCCTCATCGGGATCGGGTGCGTCAGCCGCCTCGATCATCTCATCTTCTTCGGGGGCGTGATCGGGGTGGTGCTGAAACCAGGTTTGGCCACAATTGGAGCACTGCACATCCCGACCGGAGATCGGCATGACCTCGTCTGGCACCTCGTATTGTGCGTCACAGTTTGGGCAGGTCAGCCTCATTTGGTATCTCGCAGCTCACACATAACTATATTTGCGCACTCACTCGTACCATATGGTTAACAATTCCACAGGAAAAGCGTTAAGTGTTTCCCCGTCCCGGAACTGGCGCATTGAATCCCCAGCGGTGCTGAGGCACAACAGACCCGTTGAGACGGGGTACTTGAGTGATCGAGCTTGAAAATGTGGCCTACAGCTATGGCGGCGGCGAGTTGCTGTCCGACATTTCGCTGAAACTGGCCCCCGGATCTTTCCATTTTCTGACCGGCCCGTCCGGTGCGGGCAAGAC
>CAYUSM010000203.1:0-6196 GCA_964447345.1 uncultured Sulfitobacter sp.
CGGCCAGTGGACCGGCGCGCCCTATAGCGTTTTGGAGGGAACTCCCCTTTGACCTTCCGAGGGGGGAGGGGAAGGCCAAAGGGGAATGTGGGCAGGGACATCGCCCACGGTCTGTGGCGCTTTGCTCAACGCCAAATCGGTAGTTAGGTCAGTCGTACCATTTGCCAAGTTTTACCTCGACTTCATTGCCAACCATTCTGGCAAAGCTCTCGGGGTCCTGCGTGCCACCGTCGCGACCACGATAGTGGTAAGGGTAGACGTAGGTCGGGGCGAATTCCGAGACGGCGGAGGCGGCGGCGATGGCGTCCATGGTGAAAGGCAGGTTCATGCAGACGAAAGCAAGGTCGATGTTCTGCAGTTCGCGCATTTCGGGGATGTCTTCGGTATCACCGGAAATGTAGACGCGGAAACCATCGAAGTTCAGAACATAGCCGTTGTCACGGCCCTGAGGATGGAAGTTGAGACGGTCCTCGGTGGTGTTATAGGCCGGTATCGCCTCAATGGTCATGTCGTTGAACGTGGCGGTGCCGCCGTTCGCAACCTCGGTGGTGTTGGATTTCAGGCCGTCTGAGAGTTTGCCCATGACCGCGGGGTTGGTGATCATCTGTGTCGCGTCGGCTTTGATGGCTTGCAGGGTCTCTTCGCTGTAGTGATCGCCATGTTCATGGGTGATCAGGATCAGATCGGCGGTGGGGAAATCTGCGTATTGTGAAGGGTCGCCGACGGGGTCGACATAGATTGTGCCCTTGGGTGTCTCCATCACGAAAGAGGCGTGAGAGACGGGGCGGATGGTAATAGGCCCGGCTGAGGTTTCAAAGGTGTCGGCCGCGTGAGCCTCAGCGCGCAGGGCGTAGGGCAGGATGGTGATTGTGCCCGCAGTCGCGGCAGTGGTGGCAAGGAAATGGCGGCGGGTCTGGGTCATCGGGCGCTCCTGTCACTGATGGACCTGAGCTAGGGGGGTACGGCACAGTGTCAAACGCGCCACCCCTCCTTGGGCGGGCTTTTGCTAGCGGTCGTCGCCGCTGTCGTCCCCTGCCCCACCTTCCAGCAGGTCCTCATCCAGAGACGCTTGTGCTGCGGCAGTGACCTCTCTCTTCTGTTCCTCGGTCAGTTCATCTACCTTGCCGTCAGCCAGCCGCACCGTAACCTCGCGGTGGGCGAACTTGATGCCCTCACGTTCAAAGAGGATGCGGATTTCCTCGTAGACGCGTTTGCGGATGACCCATTGATCGCCCGGTTTCGTCATGAACTTCACGCGGATGATCATCGCGCTGTCCTGCATTTCAATGACGCCCTGGGATTTCAGAGGCTGGATGAAGTCCTGACCGATGACCGGGTCTTCAAGCAGTTGCTGGCCAAGTTTCTTGACGAGTTTGCGGACCTTTTCGACATCAGTGTCATAGGTCACGCGCAGGGGCAGTTTCATCATCACCCAATCGCGGGAGTAGTTGGTCATGACCTGCAATTCGCCAAAGGGAATGGTGTGGAGCGCGCCAAGGTGGTGCCGCAGTTGAAAGGAGCGGACTGAGATTTTCTCAACCGTGCCTTTGACGCCGCCGACATCGAGGTATTCGCCTTTGCGGAACGCATCATCGAAGAGGAAGAAGGCACCGGCGAAGATATCCCGCACCAATGCTTGCGAGCCAAAGCCCACGGCAACACCGACGATACCGGCACCGGCGAAAAGCGGGCCAACGTTGATGCCAAGTTCCATCAGAACGATGAGCAGGATGGTCACCACCACCACGATCAGCACCATGTTGCGGAAGAGCGGCAGCAGGGTCGCCAGACGGGAAGCGGAAGAGCCGCCGCCCTCGTCGCCGAGTTCGGCTTCTTCCTGATCACCGCTCTCTTCCTGAATCTTGGTGTCGATCCAGATGCGGAAGGCGTGATATACGATATAGCCGATGAAGATGATCACCATGATGTCGAGCAGCCGGTCGGCATAGCTTTCCACCATTTCGGCGCTTTCGTTGTCCCAGATGTAGAAGAACGCATAGGCACCCGCCACGAAGGCCAGAATGCCCGCCACGCGGCGTGCGAGCCCTTCGAAGGTGTGCATGTGGTGGCGGTGGCCCATGGCGGCGCGGGCCTCTTCCTCGGCCGCGCGCGTTTCTTCCAGTTCTTCGGCGAGGCGTTCGACTTCTTCGCTGTCTGCGGCGGTTGCCTCGGCCCGGGCGAGCGCGGCTTCCTGCGCCTCTTCCTCCTCCATGATTTCGTTCATGCGGCGCACGGCACGGGCGCGGGCAAAGCCGCGTTCGATGACGTAGTTGATCACGCCGTAGACCACGAAGATGGAAACGAGGATGGCATAGGCCCCGCCAATCAGCGGGATGGAGCCGGGTGTGCCGAGGACGAGGTCATAGGTCAGTTCGAACCAGGCAAAGAGGACGTAGAGCACCACCAGCGGTGCCCAGATGCGGCTGAGAAAACGCACGACCGGCGTCGCCTCGCTTACGTCTTTGCCGTTGCGCAGGGCGCGGGAGATGGCGCGGCGGTTGACCAGAACCATGAGGATGTTCAGCAGCACCATGACGGCAGAGAGGATCGAATAGAGGAAGGCGTAGACGTCGTAGTTCAATCCCAGTTCCGCAATCCATGCCGCGAAAAGGACGGTGCAGATGTCAAAGGCGGCCAGCGCCCAGAGCCAGCGGTGCAAACGGTTGGCGTCATGATCGGAAAGCGCGGGAATGCGGTATTGGCTGAGGTAGGGCGACAGGATCATCCGCCAGAGGCCCGCGACGAAGCGGCAGGTGAAATAGCCGATGTTGATCAGGGTGGCGGTGTATTGAACGGCGGTATCCTCAAGCGTGCCAAAGACGGTGACGCCGATCACATAGGCCACAGCCATGGAGACAAGAATGCCGCCTACGCCCCCCAGGAAACGGACCACGAGGAAGGGCATCTTTTCAGAATAGCCTTGCGGATTTTCCCTGATCCGCGAGGTGATAAAGCCCTTCATGATCCGCTTGCCGTAGATCTCTCGCTCAACAAGGACGCCAATGGCGAAGAGGCCCAATGAGTAGAGGAGCACTTTGCCAAAGGCCGCGAGCGTGCCATCGGGGCTGGCCGCGCGGAGGATAAAGAGGACCTCGTTGAAGGCATCCGGCAGGCTCAACAATCGGTCGATCAGGGCGGTACGGAAACCCACGGCCTGATCCTGCAGCCGCATCAAAGCGGAGCCTTCGGCGGCGGGGCTCTCGGTCACCTGTGCTTCATCTGCAGCCGATGTCTGCGTGATGAAGTTGCCTGCGCTGTCCACGATCACGACGCTGAGGCCATTCTCAGCGGCCTCGCGCATGATCTCGTCTATCTTGTCTTCGCTTTGGGTGTTTTCATCCGCGGCACCGCTGAAAAGAGAGCCGACGGCTTGTGCGCTTAGGGGGGAGGCTGCCTGAAAAAGCAGCAGGCCGACAATCAGCGGTAGAAAAAGGAAAAAACGCATCTTTGCCCCAATTGGCCTTGGCAATTGCTGTCACGCTAAGTCAGTCACTGCATCATTGCAATTGTGGTGCTTGAGGCGCGGTAGGATCGCAGATCACAAGCGCGCGGGGGTGTTTTACAAAGCCGCAGATTCTGTGCCATAGCGGTGAGTAAGGTGAGGTGCGCGCATGCATCTTGGAAATGTACGACTAATGCCCAGAAGGTTCAGGCCGGGATTGCCGGCCCACCGCCCATGTTAAGCGGTGGACCACATCGGGTCAGGTGACACTTATGGGCCCCACGCTCTCTCAGGCCAGCCGCGCCGCGTCGACCTCTCGGCGGATCGTGCTTTACAGCCATGATACCTTTGGGTTGGGACATTTGCGCCGCTCGCGGGCGTTGGCCGCCGCTCTGACAGCCGGTGATGAAAACGCATCTGCCATCATCCTGACCGGCTCTCCCGTGGCGGGACGTTTCACCTTTCCAGAGCGAGTAGACCACATCCGCCTGCCGGGTGTGACCAAGCTGTCGGATGGCACCTACATCAGCCAGATGGGGGGCTTGAGCATTGACGACACCACATCGCTGCGCGCAGGTCTGATCCAATCCGCCGTGGAGCGGTATGAGCCGGACCTGCTGATTGTCGACAAGGAACCGACGGGTTTCCGGGGGGAGTTGCTGCCGACACTGGAGTATCTGCGAATGCGCGGGCGGACCCGCACGGTATTGGGCCTGCGCGACGTGTTGGATGAGCCCGAGGTTCTGGCTGCCGAATGGGCGCGCAAGGGGGCCGTCGCGGCGGCAGAGAACCTTTACGACGAGATTTGGGTTTACGGCGTGCGCGATGTTTATGACCCAACAGAAGGGTTGCCCCTGTCGGATGAGGCGCGGGCGCGCATGTACTGGACCGGCTATTTGCGGCGCGAGGTGACGGATGCCTCTGACACGCCGGATGAGCCCTATATCCTTGTCACGCCCGGTGGCGGTGGGGATGGCGCAGCGATGGTGTCACTGGTGCTGTCAGCCTATGAGCAGGACCCGACGTTGAAGCCTGACGCAGTGTTGGTCTACGGCCCTTTCCTGTCGGGTGAGGTGCGCGACGCTTTTGACGCACGGGTGGCCAAGCTGAATGGTCGGGTGACCGCTGTGGGGTTTGAGAGCCGGATCGAGGCGCTTTTTGCCGGGGCCGTCGGAGTGGTGTCGATGGGCGGGTACAACACCTTTTGCGAGGTGCTGTCTTTCGACAAGCCTGCCGTGATCGTGCCGCGCACCAAGCCGAGGCTGGAACAATGGATCCGCGCCAGCCGGGCAGAAGAACTGGGGCTGGTGCGCATGCTGGATGAGTACCGCGACGGCATGACAACAGAGGCGATGATTGCCGATATCCGCGCCCTGCCCGATCAGGCCAAGCCATCGCAGTCCGGCGCCGATGGGCTGCTAGACGGTCTGGATGTGGTGATCGAGCGCGCGCGCATCCTGATGGACGGGGAGTAAGCGCGGATGACGGATGCGCCGCGCTTTGCGATCGTGGTCAAGGGCTGGCCACGCCTGTCAGAGACTTTCATCGCGCAGGAACTTGTCGCCCTTGAGGAAGCCGGGCTCGACTTTGACATCTGGTCGTTGCGGCATCCGACGGACACCAAGACGCATCCGCTGCATGATCGCCTGAAGGCGCAGGTCTTCTATCTGCCGGAATACCTGCGCGATGAGCCTGCCCGTGTCGGGCGTGCGATGGGCGCTGCGGTGGACCTGCCGGGATTTGAGGCTGCGGCGGAGGCCTACCGGGCCGATCTGGAGCGCGATGACACGGCCAACCGCCGCCGCCGTTGGGGGCAGGCCTGCGTGTTGGCCCATGAGATGCCGGAAGACATCGCGGGGCTTTACGCACATTTCCTGCACACGCCGTCGTCTGTTGCGCGCTACGCCGCGATCCTGCGGGGGCTGCCGTGGTCTTTCTCGGCACATGCCAAGGACATATGGACTTCACCGGAATGGGAGTTGCGCGAGAAGCTGGCTGCACCGACCCACGGGGCGCATTTTGGGGCCACCTGTACGCGCTTCGGGGCGGAGCATTTGCAAGGGTTGGCGGATCAGCCGGGACGGGTTGATCTGGTCTATCACGGGCTGGACCTGTCGCGGTTTCCGGCGCCGCCAGAACGCAAACTGCGGGCCGAGGGTGATCCGTTTCACATGATGTCGGTGGGACGGCTGGTCGAGAAGAAGGGGTTTGATAACCTGATCGACGCGTTGGCGCTGTTGCCGGAGACATTGGACTGGCATTGGACACATATCGGTGGCGGTGCGCTGGATGCAGAGATGCGGGCACGGGCAGAAGGCCATGGGATCAGTGACCGGATCACCTGGCGCGGGGCCTGTGATCAGCCCGAGGTCATCGCGGCCATGCGCGCAGCAGACCTGTTTGTGCTGCCCTCGCGGATCGCGGCAGATGGGGACCGCGATGGGCTGCCGAACGTGCTGATGGAGGCGGCGAGCCAGCGGCTTGCCATCCTGAGCACACCGGTTTCAGCCATACCGGAGTTTATCGATGATGGCGTGCACGGCGTGCTGTCGCGCGATGCGCCGGAGGCTTTGGCGCAAGCGATGCAGGAACTCGCCAGTGACCCGGCGCGGGCAGCAGGGTTAGCGGATGCCGCCTTTGACCGGCTGACAGCAGAGTTCCTGATGCATCCCGGCATTGCCCATCTCAAGGAGCGGCTGGTCAAGATGCTGCGCCCGCAGGGCTGATGCGGCTGGCCTTCTATGCGCCGATGAA
>CAYUSM010000204.1:0-6180 GCA_964447345.1 uncultured Sulfitobacter sp.
GCATCCAGACGCGGCATCCCTTGCCCCGTCAGAACCTCAACCTGCCGTAACTTCGCAACAATCTCTTCGGGCTTCGGTCGCTTGTTTGCCATGTGTTTCCTCCGTTTTACTAAACATAGCGGAGGACCACTTCAGTGGGGGAGGATCAGCTTCATCAAGCTTTCCAGTCAATGACAGACTTAGTATGCATAGCTATGCGCAGTTGCTTGATCGTCCAATTTGAGTCCCGTCACGAAGAGGTGCTCCCCGCGTTGATTGGGGCCTGCAACGTCGCAGGCTACCGCCCAATTGTTATTCTGAACCGCCGGATCAAGCGGCGACGGGGGGACATATTCAGCCTTGTCCGTGTTGGTGAGGCGGAAATTCGATACGAAGCACTTTCACCGTCGCCCGGCGAAGGCACGACAGATTGGAACAGTGTTCTCACAAGCGACATAGACTTCGTGCTGGTCAATACATTCAATCGTGAGAAGGTGGCAGATTGGGCGATCCGATCCGAAAAACCAGTCATCGCAATGATCCACAACGTGGAGCAATTTGCTGGAAACTCCGCGTTCCGCGACACGCTAAAGCGACCGGAGTTCGCCTTTCTGACACTGGGTCGGCATGTCATGAGCGAGCTGCTTGCCCGCTTGGATGGCGCAGATGTTGACCGATTTGGGCATCTTGCTCCCGTTCTGCCCATCACAAGGTCAGAACCGTATAGCGTGCCAGATGTTCGGAAGGTTGTTGTTCAGGGCAACATGTCGCTACGCACCCGAAACTATAAGGGCCTGATTGAACTACTCGCGAGCCATCCGGACAAATGGAGCAATCTCACTTTTGAGTTTCCATCAAGCGGCTCTGATCGGGCTGCGATCGAGGCGGTAATTGCGGCGCAGAAACTAGGTGATCGGATGCGTGTCTTGCCCTTGGAGCAGGGGCGAGAGGTCTCTTATGAAAAGGTTTTTGACAGCTTTAGAACCGCCACTCTTTTCCATCCACTGATCCCACCTGGCTTTGCCAAGTATCAGCGGACGAAAATAACGTCGACGGCCTCCATGTCGGTAAGCTTCGGCGTGCCTTTGGTGATGGATCGGTGGTCGGAAGCCTGTTACCGTTTTCCGATGCTTGTCTCTGACAACACACTGGAAGCCAGCCTTGATCGTTTGTCCGACGTTGATGATCAGGAGCTACTGGAAGTTCACTCAGAGCTCGCTGTTTTTCGTGAACAGGCGATAAAGCAGTCCGAACGCGAGCTGGCGCGTTTGATTGCACGGATTCTTTAGAATTTCGGCTGTGGCACCCGGCAACATGCCAAGTTAGCTGTCGTAAGAGTAACCAAGTTCAGCCTCAAGTTCCAAATCTAACTGGCTCAAAATGTAGTCCATATCCGTGTCAGAGATTTCTTCTGTTTCCTCGCGGCGTTGATCTGGCGCCCCGAAGGGCCCTTTGGACCCCATCTGGTGGGGGGCTTTGGTTATGACTTGGGACCGCGGCCTCAATCCATAAATCGACGCGAGATCGGAAACGAATGCCTCAGGCTGTTTCTGAAAATACTCTAGCGGGGCGACGACTGAACTGATCTGGCGCGCTGCAAAACCTAGAAAGGAGCGATACTTTGCGCTCCTTAACTGGATAGCGTTTGCAAATGGCAACCCATCAATGGGATTGCGATCCAGAAGTAGTGGCCTTCCTTTGGCACCTTTGATGTCGGGTAGATTAGCAAACGCTTTGGGTCGGTCGCAGACGGTGTCCCATGAGCTTCTGATGAAGTGTGAAAATCCCTGTCCATACAAGTGCTCAGGACAATGCCACGGTTTGGCATAGATGCTTTTGAGCCAGTCTATGACGTTTCGCGAGCAGATGACGAAGAGGTGCCCACGCCCAATGGCGGGGGCTTGGAGGAACCCGTGCTTCCATCCGCGATAGCTTGCACCATTGAAGCCGAAATTTTTGTTGATCAGGAACGCGCCATAGTTCGTCCCTGTCGATCTTTCGCCAACGACGGTGATATCCGTGATGGGGCTGTCATCGTGATAGAGCTGAACCAGACCAGGTTTCACATTCAGGCCTTCCGTGGGCTCACGCATCATCTTCACTGCTCATCCACTTGGCCCGAGTCCATGCGCCGCGCAGCCCAAACCGAATTTGATGATTTCTTCCTTACTGGTTCAAACCCGGCGTGTCGCAAGATCTGTTTGCATTCCTTCATTCCGTCCTTTCCGTAGGTTTCGGGATGGAACTCCATCACGACAGTATTGATACCCGACAGGTCGGCATTGCGAAGAAACGAAAGCTCTCCACCTTCGATATCCATCAGCAGCACTGTCGGGCGAAGCTTGGCCTTCACTTCCGAAAAATTGTGGACCGGGACCGTTACAGTTTCGACGAGTTCGCGCTGCGGCGCATCGAGAGATGAGAACGCAAAGCGTTTGGCGATATTGAAATCAACTGTCTGGGGTGTGTCCTCTCCGCTCATCAGCGCGCCGTGTGTTACCGAAATAATGCTGTCGACCTCATTATGCGCGTAGGTCGCCTCGATCACCGGGATCATGTTTGGGTTCGCTTCGAAAGAAAGGATTTTCTCGGGTCTGCAGTTCCGCGCGACCACAGTACCGACAATACCGATACCTGCCCCACATTCCAAAACCCTGTCTTCGTTTCCAACCAGATGCAGCGCTCCGCTGATCTCTTCTTTCTCGTATCGCCCGTTGTTGATTTTGCGGACCAACCATTTTGGCCCTACCGGCTCTGATGCGGGCACTTCGATGCCATGACACATTGCAACGATACCGTCAGGCAAAGCGGAAGCATCGGGTGGTATCTGGGGTCTGAAACGATTTGAGTGTCCCTCGGTTATCACTGTAAGCATATTCTGAACGGCGTCCTCGGAGACATCAGGCCAATCCTGGGCCGTTGCCATACCCTCTGCAGCCAAAGCCTGGCCAAGGGCTGGTATGTCCACTTCTGCAAGCGAAAAGCGATCCACTCTACTTCTGTCAGAACGTATCCAATTCCGTCTGATTGCGTCGATAATGATCGGCTGCTTTTCAGCGAATGCGGTAAGATGATCCTCTATACCCTTACTTGTTGAGGAACTCCGGCGTTTTATCATTGCCACCTTTTGATCTGATCTGATGACCATCCCAACGAGATGAAGGGCAGAGCCATCCAGAGCGACAATCTCATCAGCCGCTTTGTAGCGCGCGATCTGCGTTCGCAAGTCCGACTTCTGTGGATGAAAAACCTCGTATCCATCATGCTTAAGCCTGTCTTCGACGATCTTCTCGCCAATCACACCACCTCTTTTGGCACCATAGGCCGACCGGGAGATATAAAGCCGTTTGGGCCCGTTTGGCGTGACGTCTGCCCCCATTCTTTCTTTGACAAAGGTCCGGAACTTCTCTGTCCCGGTCGCCATTGAAAACATCCCGAAACCCTGACCGGGTATCCATAACCTTTCAGTTTTTACACGACGCCTGACAACGCCAATCGGAACATCGATACCGAGTTGAGCGAAGGTTTCAAATTGAAAGTCAGTCAGGACCGGATCCTCTGGCGTATGCCAGACAATCGCGTCATCTCGAAGGTCATCCTTCTGGCGCCGCTTTTCGAGAAAGAGCAACCCATCCGGTCTGTGTGGCAGTGCGCCATATCCCCAGACACGCCCCAAAGACTCCACAAGAAAGTGTCCGAAGTGAGCATGGATAACGCCACCCCAAAGGAAACTGCCCTTTCTTGGGTCTTCCAGCGTCAGCTGTTTCGGCAACTCAGGGGGCACCATCAGCGGACGCCGCCGCCATAGAACCGCATCGTTGCAATAGGCGCCCGTCTCATCGAAGACACCGCAGTTCTGCACCAAGCTGCGACTATCAGAAGGCACGATCACAGCACTGTCGCAACAGCGCATTTGACTAGCCCAGTTTGTCGGGTCGTCCGGACTTGGGGGCTGCAGTTCGGCGACGTCATTTGTCATTGAGGATGCTCTGTACTTAACTGCTCTTCTTGAGAGACCTTTACCACTCTACCCGACTAGTAACCTTTGCAGAGGCTCGAACAAAGCTCTTTCCATTTTGCAAGACTGGCATCCTGCAGATACAAGGTCTTTGCTCCTTCCAGTGTTGTATCATCCAAAAGCTCCGCGCATAGTTGTGTGAAAAACCGAGCAATGGTTGAAAGGGACAGGCAGTGTTCTCTGATGTGGGCGGACCCGGGTTTGACGCAATCAAACCTCGAATCTTTCAAATCGGCTTCAACAAGTGCGGGACGAGAACATTTTTTGATTTCTTTCAAAAAAATGGGATAAAATCAGTCCATTACAAGCGTGGTGAGCTGGCGCGCAAGATCAATGAAAATGTGACTTACAGAAGGCCGCCTTTGGAGGGCATCGACAAGTGGATTGGCTACACCGATATGCAGGAGGTCAAGAAGTCGGGTGTCATTGAGGCCATCGGCCACTATCGCTCCCTTGCCGCATACTACCCGCGATCGTACTTCATTCTGAACACGCGAAACAAGGAGCGCTGGATCAAGAGCAGGCTCAATCACGGAACCAATCAGAATTATGCCAATCGGTATCGGCAAGGTCTCGGCCTGACCACAATAGAAGAAACCGAAGAGGCTTGGTCAAAGATATGGGATCAGCACCACACGGACGTTCCACGCTTCTTTCGGTCCACCGGCCAGCACTTTTTGCAATTCGATATCGAAGCAGACACACCCGACAAGATTTCGGAATTCCTGGCCCCCGATTTTCAGACGGATCCGGCCCTCTTCGGTCACCAAGGAAAGACCACTTCAGAACAACCAGAAAATGACGGACCTAAACAACCGGAAGGTGCTATGTCGCCCTACGTTGTTTCATCAGCTCCCACCAATGAACCGCGAGCAAGCGTGAGCAAGGCGGCAGAAGAGCTTGGTCCGAAATTCACACCACACAACGATCTGGTCAACTTTGATGAAACAGCCACAAATCCGCCCTTCAAAAGTGCAGTTGTAACTGCACCAACTGGAGCGAGTACCGGATATGTCATCGTCACGTGCATGCAGAATGAAGGAGCGTTTGCACTTGAGTGGATCGCATATCATCGATCAATCGGCCTCAACAACTTCTTGGTTTTCTCACATGGATCAACAGATGGCACCGCCGAGATTTTGGACCGGCTGCAAGAGAAGGATATCATCTCACATGTCAGGATAGATGACTGGACGGGCAAGTCCGCTTGGTCCTTCGCTTTGGACAAGGCCGTCTTAAGCCCGCTGGTCTTCAATGCTGATTGGGTGATTCCGCTTGAAGTGGATGAGTATGTAAACATTCGGACCGGCAACGGGACGTTTGACTGCCTTCTCGACGCGTTGCCAGAAAACGTCACCAACATCGCTATGACATGGCGCCTGTTCGGGTCCTCTGGTGCATCGTCGCTAAGCAAGAAACTCCTGATTGACCAATTCGACAAATGCGCGCCATCCTACCTGCCAAAACCTCACAAAGCGTGGGGATTCAAGACAGCAACGCGCAATATCGGTGCTTATGAAGGCTTGAGCTTTCACCGGCCAAGCAACCTCTCAAAGGACTTTTTGAAAGAACTCCTTTGGGTGAATGGTTCAGGTCAGGACATTTCCTCGGCAAGGGCAAAAAGTGGTTGGAGATCCGATGTCAAATCTATCGGATATGACCTGGTTCAGTTGAACAAGTATCCAGTGCGTTCGCTCGATGACTTTCTGATCCGGTGTGATCAGGATCGAGACGCAGAGGGCCAGCCGCAAATTGGTGCCGACTACTGGACACGGATGGACTGGAACGGCTGCCAAGAGCGAACCATCAGACGCAACATCCCTAGGCTCCGCAAAGAACTGAAGAAGCTATTGCAGGATGAAACCTTGAGCGAGCTGCACAAGTCAGCCGTTTCCTGGCGAAAGCAACATGCTTTGGGTCTTCGAAAGAAAGAATTTGCGGACCTAGCAAGTGAGGTCAAGAATATCGAGTTGGATGATCCGGAGCGCGTTCTGGCAGTTCTGAAGAACGACAGTGGTCAGAGCTAGATCAAGTTTTTCATTTGGTAAGAATTGCAGCAACATGGGCAATGGGTGCGGCGTCTATACTTTGCACTAATATCCTTTATACGCCTTACCCAATACAGATTACATAATCCGTCTTATCCCCCAATCCCATAAAACTCCGCCGCGACCTCTGAAAGC
>CAYUSM010000205.1:0-6155 GCA_964447345.1 uncultured Sulfitobacter sp.
AGAAGCGCCATTGCGTCCTCTTCAGGCTCGTCCACTTCGATCTGGCTCTGGTTGCTTTCGATCAGACGCTCACGCAGATCATCTGCAGACTGTGTCTCCTCAGCGATCTCGCGCAGCGAAACAACCGGGTTCTTGTCGTTGTCACGGTCCACGGTCACGGCGGAACCGGCAGAGATTTCACGCGCGCGGTGGGCGGCGAGCATGACAAGCTCGAAACGGTTTGGAACCTTGTCTACACAATCTTCGACGGTGACGCGGGCCATGGAAATCTCCAATATCTCAAAAGGCGGTCAGAAGTGGGCTATGTAGGTCGCTTTGAGGCGATTTACAAGCCGTTATTCAAGACGTCGGACCTCGGCAAGGTCCTTTGGATCAAGGTTCTCAAGCATCTGCAAAACCGTTTGCCCAAGAACAGGATGTATCCAATCCGGTGCGATGTCGGAAAGCGGGACAAGAACAAAGGCACGGTCCTGGACCCGAGGGTGCGGCAGGATCAATTCCTGCGGGGTCAGTCTTTGCTGATCCTCCAGTGGCAATTCGCGCCATGTCGCATGGGTTTGTGCATCCGGCAGCACCGTGTCGGCCATGGCAATCAGGTCAATATCCAGCGTGCGCTGCCCCCAGCGTTGTAAGCGCTCTCGCCCCAACTCCGCTTCGATCTCATGACAGCGGGACAGCGCTTCTTCGGCTGTCCAGTTTGCGCTGATCCTTGCCGCTGCATTTACGTAGTCTGGACCGTTGCCCGCTGGGAACGCTGGCGTGCTATAAAAGGGGCTCACGGCGCGAATCGATGCGCCCATTTCTTCAAGGCCAGATAGCGCCGTACGCAGGGTCGTGGCGGGCGAGCCAGAGAGTGACGCAAGGTTAGAACCCAGAGCCAAGAGTATGCAATCATTGGAAGTGAGCATGTTGCCGCCAATTTCCCCGTTAACTAGGACTTGCAGGACGGTTAAAAATCCTTAGGTAAACGCGCGACTATGCGTGTATGCCGAAAATTGAATTTGATTACGATATTTGTTTTCCGTCACGCACACCAGTTGTGAAGAGTAGCGGCGGAAACGCCGGAAGGATAGTTCATGTTCTATAAAGACGAGCGTTTGGCGCTGTTCATCGACGGCTCCAACCTCTACGCCGCAGCCAAAACGCTTGGTTTCGACATCGACTACAAATTGCTGCGCCATGAATTCATGCGCCGCGGCAAATTGCTGCGCGCGTTCTATTATACCGCTTTGCTGGAAAACGATGAGTATTCGCCGATCCGTCCGCTGGTGGACTGGTTGAACTACAACGGCTTCTCCATGGTCACAAAACCGGCCAAGGAATACACCGACAGCATGGGCCGCCGTAAGGTCAAGGGCAACATGGACATCGAATTGGCCGTCGATGCGATGGAATTGGCACCGCATGTCGATCACATCGTGATCTTTTCCGGCGATGGTGATTTCCGCCCACTGGTCGAAAGCCTACAGCGTCAAGGCGTGCGGGTCTCCTGTGTGTCGACAATCCGCAGTCAGCCGCCGATGATCTCTGACGATCTGCGCCGTCAGGTCGACAACTTCATCGAGCTTGAGGATCTGCGCGAGGTCATCGGACGACCACCACGTGATCAGGACAACCGCAGCAACGATTGATCCTGCGCGCGCGACAGATTAGGTCTGGGATGAGCCAAGGAGCCTTCCTATGACCAAGCCCCCTTTGACACTCTACCTTGCTGCCCCGCGCGGATTCTGTGCGGGCGTGGATCGTGCGATCAAGATTGTCGAAATGGCACTGGAGAAATGGGGCGCGCCCGTCTACGTCCGTCATGAGATTGTACACAACAAATTCGTCGTCGACGGCTTGCGCGACAAGGGCGCCGTCTTTGTTGAAGAGCTGACAGAGTGCCCGGACGACCGCCCCGTGATCTTTTCTGCCCACGGCGTGCCAAAATCGGTGCCAAGCGCCGCGCAGGCGCGGAACATGGTTTATGTCGACGCCACCTGCCCGCTTGTCAGCAAGGTCCACATTGAGGCCCAACGCCACGCTGATGCCGGACTGCAGATGATCATGATTGGGCATGAAGGGCATCCAGAAACGATTGGGACGATGGGGCAATTGCCCGAGGGTGACGTGCTGCTGGTCGAAACCCCCAAGGACGTGGCCACCATCGAAGTGCGCGACCCCGAAAAGCTTGCCTATGTCACCCAGACCACCCTCAGCGTCGATGACACGGCCGAGGTTGTTGCGGCCTTGCAGGCCCGCTTTCCCGCCATCGTCGGGCCACACAAGGAAGACATCTGCTACGCCACCACCAATCGGCAGGAGGCGGTCAAGGCCATGGCGCCCAAGTGTGACGCGATGCTGGTTGTCGGCGCCCCCAATTCCTCCAACTCCAAACGACTGGTCGAGGTCGGCGCGCGCGCGGGCTGCAAATACGCGCAACTGGTTCAGCGTGCCGATGACATCGACTGGCGCAGCCTGGAAGGCATCCGAACCGTCGGCATTACTGCAGGTGCCTCCGCCCCTGAAGTCCTGATCAACGAGGTCATCGCGGCCTTTGCTGAGCGCTATGACATGACGCAGGAATTGGTCGAAACCGCCAAGGAAAACGTTGAGTTCAAGGTGCCAAGGGTGCTGCGTGAGCCTGCCTGAGGACTACGCGGGTGCCGTAGTCTGGGAATGGTCCGACGGCACCTTTGACCGCGCGCGTTTCGATTTGACGGCGACAGGCTGGGAGGTGTCAGGCCGACACGGCGAAACCCGCTATGTCATCAGGATCAACACAGATCATGAGCCCGTCTCACTCGAAGCCAGCTGCGGCGACCGCACCCTGACCCTGCGCCGGACGGCAAACGGCTGGCGCGACGATGACGATGCCCTGCTGCCGGGCAGCACCCGCGCCCGCGACCTTGACCTGGGATGGACCGCTGCCACCAACAGTTTCCCGATCCGCCGTTTGATGGCGCGACGTCGCGAACACGGCCAATTCGATGTGCTGATGGTCACCTTGCCCGATCTCGACACACATATCGTCCGGCAAAGCTATGCGCGGGAAGGAACCGTCTGGCGCTACTTGAACCATGAAAATGGCTTTTCCGCACGACTGACGGTGGACAAGAACGGCCTTGTCACTGACTATCCAGGTCTGTGTACGAGACGGGATTAAGTATATGATCACCCTCCAATTCCTACTGACCGCCTTTGTCGTCGTCGTGGCCCCGGGCACGGGTGTCATCTATACTCTCGCCCTTGGCCTTGGTCAGGGCCGACGCGCCGCGCTTTGGGCCGCCCTTGGTTGCACCTTCGGGATCGTGCCGCACCTTGCGGCTGCCACACTTGGTCTTGCGGCGCTGCTGCACACCAGTGCCGTGCTCTTTACGGTGGTGAAA
The DNA here is from genome assembly GCA_964447345.1 of uncultured Sulfitobacter sp. Taxonomy (GTDB): domain Bacteria; phylum Pseudomonadota; class Alphaproteobacteria; order Rhodobacterales; family Rhodobacteraceae; genus Sulfitobacter. The sequence goes on from CAYUSM010000205.1 coordinate 3,369, forward strand.
TGGGCAGGTGTTTGCTATCTGCTCTATCTTGCCTGGCAAACACTGAAGTCAGGTGGCGCGCTTTCCGTCTCGGCCGAAAAGACGCAAGAGAACGGATGGATCATTGCCCGCCGCGGTGCGCTGATCAACATCCTCAATCCCAAGCTGTCGATCTTCTTCCTCGCCCTGCTGCCACCTTTCCTGAGCGGCAATGCCACCACCGCAACGCTTGAGATGTCGATGCTCGGTGCCGTCTTCATGGCCATGACATTCGCCGTCTTCGTCCTTTACGGCGCTTTCGCTGCTGCTGCCCGGACGTGGCTTTTGGGTTCTGAGGCGGTCATGCGCTGGCTCAGTCGCTCCTTCGCGGCGATTTTTGCCGCGCTGGCGGGCCGCCTCGCGCTCGAACGCGCCTGAGGCCGCCCGCATGGTCCGCATCCCTCCCGCCGCCCTGTTGCTTGGTATTGCCGGTCTCATCCCCTTTATCTGGGCCGCGATCCTTGTCATCGACATCTTTCCTGGTCTCTCGCGACCGATGCCAGAAGTGCTGAGCGGTGATGGCAGGCTGATCATGATCCGCTATGGCGGCATCATCCTGCCTTTCATGGCGGGGGTTCTTTGGGGTTTTTCAACCAAGGCAACAGGTTCACTGGCCATGGCAGGCTACGGGTTGTCCGTGATCCCCGCCCTCTGGTGGTTCCTGATGCCCGGCAGCGGCGTGACAAGCGCGCTCACCAATCTGACGACCGGGTTCATTGGCCTGCTCCTGCTCGACTACGCATTTCACCGGTGGGAGTTGACGCCACCATGGTGGATGACCCTGCGCATACAACTCACTGTTGTTGTGGTAGTCTGCTTGCTGGTTGGGATATTCCTGTGAGCGACAAAGAAACCCTTCAAGTCTATGCGCAAAAGGTCGACGATTATGTCGACGTCATCAAGGATGTGGCCGCAAAGGACCCCTTGCTCAAAGCCTTCATCGATGACCTTCCACCAGAATCACACGTGCTGGACCTTGGGTGTGGCCCCGGTCATTTCGCCGCCGCCATCGCAGATGCAGGCCATAGGGTCACCGCAATAGATGCGGTCCCCGAAATGGTCTCCCGCGCTGCCATCCACCAAGGCGTCACGGCGGTCTGTGCCACGTTCGACGAGATCGAAGGCGAGGACATCTATGACGCCATCTGGGCCAACTTCAGCCTTTTGCACGCCCCGCGCGACGCGATGCCCAGACACCTTGCCGCGCTCAGGACTGCGCTGAAACCTGGCGGCATTTTCCACATCGCCTTGAAGACCGGCACAGACAGCAAACGCGACCGGCTTGGCCGGTTCTACACCTATTACACCGATGCCGAACTCTCTGGTCTTGTCGAGGACGCAGGCTTTACCGTTGTGGGGCGCACGACCGGCTGCGACAAAGGTCTCGACGGCACTGATGCGGAATGGATCGCCCTGCGCGCCCATGGCTGAACTTTTCGCATACACGGACGGCGCCTGCTCTGGCAATCCCGGCCCCGGCGGCTGGGGTGTGCTGATGCAGGCCAAGGACGGCGAAACGGTCGTGAAGGAACGTGAACTGAAGGGCGGCGAGCCGGAAACAACCAACAACCGCATGGAACTTCTGGCTGCGATCAACGCGCTGGAAGCCTTGGAGCGGCCATCCGACATCACCATCGTCACCGACAGCAACTACGTCAAAAACGGGATCACGGGCTGGATTTTTGGCTGGAAGAAGAACGGCTGGAAGAATGCTGCCAAAAAGCCTGTTAAGAATGCAGAACTCTGGCAGCGGCTGGATGAGGCAAACGGCCGCCACAACGTCACCTGGGAATGGGTCAGGGGCCATGCAGGCCATCCAGAGAACGAACGCGCCGACGCGCTTGCCCGTGCGGGCATGAAGCCTTTCAAACCATGACGCTGGTTGCCCTGCTTGATTATGGCTCCGTGCTGATCTTTGCCATCACTGGCGCACTTGTTGCCTCCCGCGCCCAGCTTGATCTGGTGGGATTTGCTTTTATCGCCAGCCTCACCGCGCTTGGCGGTGGCACCATCCGCGACCTGCTGCTGGATCGAAACCCGATCTTCTGGATCGCCAATCCGACCTATTTGGCCGTTGCTGCCGGTGCAGCGCTGGTGATCTTCTTTACCGCGCATCTGCTGGAAAGCCGCCTGAGGACACTGGTCTGGCTCGACAGCTTCGCCCTGGCCATCGCGGTTGCTGCAGGCGCCGGGGTGGCCATCACCTTGGACCAGTCAGCGGTGATCGTAATCCTGATGGGTATGATCACCGGCTGCATGGGCGGGCTGATGCGCGATGTAGTGGTGGGTGACGTGCCCCTCGTCCTCAAACAGGGCGAGCTTTACGTCACCGCAGCCTTTGCCGGTGCCGCCACTGCTGCAGTGTCAAGACACAATCTGATCGAAACACCTGTCGCACTTCTGGCCTGCGCCATCGTCGCATGGGTCCTGCGCGCAGGCTCCTTGTGGTTCGGCTGGCACCTGCCGGTCTACAAAAGCACCCCGCCCAAGCAATAAGCGCACCGCCCCGGCTTCATCTTTCCAATATAATTCATCCCGTCAGCGCCGCCAATGGAACGGCACGATGATCAGTGCCCCGATCGACGACAGGATCGCATCCACCCCAGGTGATCCAAACCCAACCCCGAACATGATCCGCAGGAAGTAAAACAGGAACGCACCGCCCACGCAGATGATGATCGACTGCAGGTAACCATTGTGCGTCCAGCCCGTCTTTTCCGAAAGATAGCCCACGATCCCCGCGATCACGACCGTGCCGAATAGGGTCAG
>CAYUSM010000206.1:0-6140 GCA_964447345.1 uncultured Sulfitobacter sp.
CCGTCGAATTCGAAGAAGGCGGCACAGAACTCCTCCACCACCCATTTCCGGTGCGCCATTGAGATGTCCTTGTCGATGGCGAGGCCCTCGACCTGATGGAACATCGGCGTGTGGGTCTGGTCATAATCCGCACGGTAAACCCCACCCGGACAGATGATGCGGAGCGGCGCACCCTCTTTTTCCATCGTGCGAATTTGTACCGGGGAAGTATGGGTGCGCAGCACATGGGGCGGACGGTTATCGCCTTCCGCACGGTGCATGTAGAACGTGTCCATCTCCGCCCGTGCGGGGTGGTGGCCGGGGATGTTCAGCGCGTCGAAGTTGTACCAATCGGTGTCGATGCGCGGACCTTCGGCGACAGAAAAGCCCATCTCGGCAAAGATCGCGGTCAACTCTTCGGTGACCTGACTGACGGGATGCAGCGTGCCCTGACGCAGATGGCGCGCGGGCAGCGTGACGTCGAGCCATTCTTCGCGCAGACGGGCGTCGAGTGCGGCATCGCCCAGCGCGGCCTTCTTGGCTGCGAGCGCCGAGTTGATCTCATCCTTCAGAGCATTGAGCGCGGGCCCGGCAACCTGCCGCTCTTCAGGGGTCATCTTGCCCAACTCCCGCATTTTCAGCGCGACTTCACCCTTTTTGCCGACGGCCGCCAGACGGATATCTTCCAACGCAGATTCGTCAGCCGCATCCGCAATCTGGGAAAGGTATTTTTGCTTGAGATCGTCCATCAGACACCCGTGAATATTGCTCCGCCCCTGCTACTCGGCACCCTATTGAAATGCAACCCACCCGCATGCCGGGAAAGGACGTCAAAGCTGGCTAACGCGCGGTAGAAAAGGTCGAAAAACTGGAAGATTTGGCCGTCAAAGGGTTGGCGCACCACTATATTGGGTAGTACTGTCCGCCTAGCCCGCAAGATTTCGCGGCACCTTCTAGGAGTTGTTATGCCCCCGATGATGTATTCACATCGCCTGAAAACGGTTTTGCAGCACACCGTGCGTGAGCTGGGGCTGACCCTATCCATCACCGACGAAAGCACCGAGCTTTCGTTGGCGGAACATGAGCCGATGATCCGCGAAACGGCACAACTGCTAGGCATCCAGATTCAGATTGAGAAGAGCGACAACGCCACATTCATCACGTTCTACAGATAACCATCCGGGGGCATTTATGGGATTATTTGAGAAGTCGAAGGAAAAGGAAATTCAGCGGCTGCGGTCTGCCGGACTTTCAGTTGCACATGCCAATCGCGCCGCACAGTCCCGCCGGGGCGGTGGCGCTGTTCTGACCTTGGTCGGCGGTGCGGGCGTTATGCTGGTCGGTGCCATCGCCGTGCTGGCCCTGCAGATGGACGCCACACCACCGGCGTCGCAAGCTGCTCCTTCAGCTCAGGTTAAGGCAATGGACAACCTTGTGACACCGCCACCCCCTGCGTCGATTGGTGTTTCGGACCAAGCGACCGCCCAGCGTGAGGAAGAACTGACTGCGGCCATCAAAACGGCGATGGCCAAGGAAGCTGCCGAAAGGGCCGCACAAGCGGTGATCGCGCAAATACCCCCTGCGACCACCGCACAGCAGGTGGAGCCGACGCCAGCCACGCTTCAAGTAGAAGATTGTGTCACAAAGCTGGACAGCTATCTTGCGCCGCTTTTCGTGCAGTTTGACCTGGGCAGCACTTTGATCACCCCCGAAAATGCGCAGCTTCTGGCGCGGATCAGCGACCGGATCATCACCTGCGAGGATGCCTATGTGATGGTCGCTGGCCATGCGGACAGCAGTGGGGACGACTCAACCAACATAACGCTCAGTTGGGAGCGGGCCGACCGGACGCTCAACCGGCTTGTGGAACTTGGCGTTAACCCCAATGCCGTGGAGGCCGTGGGCTTCGGGGCCCGCGCGCCGCTTTCCCAAGGGTCGGTCGCAGAAGATGGCGCGGACCGCCGTGTCGATTTCCGCGTTTTGCGCCTGCGGGAGGACCAGTCATGACCACCGTTTTCTGGATCCAATTGTTGGTTGTCGTGCTGGCGATGCTGGTTGCCGGCACTTTTGGTTACATGTTGGCGCTGTCGCGACAGCGGCAGGAAAATGATACGACCACGGCCACCATGTCTGCGGAACTTCTGAAGATGCGCCGCCGTGCCGCAACGGCGGAGGCCCAGGCGGTATCCGCCCATGCTCAGCTGTCACGTGAACGCCGCAGAGACCGCAGGCGGCGCGCCTGAAAGCGCGGCGTTACCTGCAGAAACCGCGCCAGTTTCCAGCAGACCGGCGCGGTAGTGGCGGATTGGAAGCCTGAAAATCAGCTTTGGTTGATCGTTACCCGGGGCGATAGTTCGACGGAGAGGTCCTGCAGAACATCCAGCAAGCTTTCAACGTTGATCGTTTCGGGATTGATGTCATCGGTGGCAAAGTAGCGCAGGTAAATCTGCCGTGTCCGGTCATCCATGCCCTGATGCAGACCCATCGACCATGAGGGGAACATCCGTTCCCTCACGTCGGTACATCCCAGAAGGATGATGTTGCTGTGGCGGGTGTCGCGCGCGATGCGGTGGTAGAGTGCGGAAACCTCGACCCGGCCCCCTTCCAGCACTTGCAGGAAGTGATCCCCATTGTAATGCAGAAGACCGGATAGGTTGAGCCGGGCATTGTTGCGTTTGCATGTCTCGATCAATTCCTTGACGTCCAGGCTCTCTGAAGGATTGCGCTGGCTGTAATACACAAGGCGTGTCAAGTTCATGTGGCTCACCGAAAAAACACTACAATATCTTGATAATTTCTGAGACAGAATCGGCATCTTTTCAAGGTAAAAAGCCGCGGTTTTTCCGTGTTTCTACCGTGACTTGTCCAAAACACGGCAGCCTTTAAACTATTGCGGGAAATCAGGGAGGGATGAAGATGACAAATCAATTACAGCGTGTATTAGATGAGGCTGTCGCCGCGCAGGATGTGCCTTTCGCGGTCGGCATGGTCGGCAATAGCGGCGGCATCCTTTTTGAAGGCACTGCGGGCAACGCCGCAAATGGCCGTGCGGCGGACATCAATACTGTGTTCCGAATCTTTTCGATGACGAAGGGGATCGGCGCCCTCGCTGCGATGATCCTGATTGATCGGGGCAAGCTGAGCCTCGATACACCCGTTGAAGAGGTCCTTCCTGCCTGGGGCAAGATGCAGGTGCTTGATGGCTGGGACGGCGACGCGCCGCGTCTGCGCGCCCCCAAGACGCAAGCAACCGTACGGCACCTGGCGACCCACACCAGCGGTGCGGAGTACGAGTTCTGGAACGCCGAGATGCCGAAGTACATGGAGGCGACGGGCCATCCAACCGTGCTGAGCGGGCTGAACCTGTCGCTGGAGCAGGCCCCGCTGATGTCGGACCCAGGGACGCGCTGGGGATATGGGCCGTCCATCGACTGGTTGGGTAAGGTGGTCGAGGCCGTGAGCGGGCAAAACATTGTGGATTTCTGTCAGCAGAACATCTTTGATCCGCTGGGCATGAACTCCACGGCATTTGAGGTCAAAGATGACATGGCGCCCCGCTTGGCGGATGTGAAAGCGCGTGGCGAAGATGGGGTGTTTGCGCCATTCGAATTGGCGCCGCCCTCCGAGCCGGAATTCTATGGCATGGGCCATGCGCTTTACTCCACCGCACCGGACTATATGCGGTTCTTGCGGATGATCCTGAACAAGGGGACGCTGGACGGGGCGAAAATCCTGTCACCCGAGGCTGTGGCCGAGATGACGGCGGATCAGATGAACGGGCTGACACTGACCAAGATGGTTACGATGGCCCCACCGGTGACCGCGGACTTCGAACCCTTCCCCGGCACCCGTGTCACCCATTCGGTCGGCTTCATGCGGAACGAGGAAGACATCCCCGGCAAGCGTAGCGCAGGCTCGCAAAGCTGGGCAGGCGTGCTGAATTCGCATTATTGGATCGATCCGGCCAAAGACCTGGCAGCCGTCATCATGACCCAGTCTTTGCCCTTCGTGGAAGAGCGGTTCATGAAAACCTATGACGCCTATGAGCGGGCGGTCTACGCCGAAGCAGGTTGAAGCAGTTTTCGAGAAACCTGAATCACCTAACGCTGCCTAAAATCAGGGATTTTGGCGCGTTAGGTGATGTGAATTGCCTCACGTTACTTCGAAAACGCCACAAGGGGGAACACCATGTCATTTACAGGACGCTGCTATTGCGGTCAGGTTCAGTATCAAGTCAGCGGGGAGCCACAGTGGCACGCGCAATGCCATTGCCGCGAATGCCAGTACATCACCGGCGGTGGTCCCAACTACTTCATGATCGTCGCGGTGGACGACTTTGCCTTTACCAAGGGGATCGCGAGCCAGTTCACCCGCGACGACATCAAAAACCCGCGCACACGGGATTTCTGTGGCAACTGCGGGACGCATTTGACCACGCGGCTGCCGGACGGAAAACGCATGGTGATCAAGGTTGGGACGCTGGATGACATGAATGTCTATGAAGGCCCACAAATGGCCATCTATTGCTGTGACAAACAACCGTTCCATGTGATCGCGGAGGGGGTGCCTGCGGTTGACAAGTTGCCACCGCGCTAGCGTCGGCCGATCAGCCAAAAGGTCTCAATTTCGCCGATCCCCTTGATCTCGACCGGCCCGCGCGGGGCGAACTCAAAGTGGTCCTTGAGGAGTGCCCGCGTCGCTGCTGTCACCTGGATGCGCCCCGGCTCGCTGTGGCTTTCCATTCGGCTCGCAGTGTTCACCGTATCACCCCAGACGTCGTAGAACACCTTGGAGGTGCCGATGACACCGGCGATGGCGGGGCCAGAGTGGACGCCGATGCGGAGTTGGATCGGTTCGTCCAGCTCCTCGGACAGCCGCACCACTTCCGCCTGCATGGCCAGCGCCATGTCCGCGATGATCTCCGCGTGATCGTCTCGTGCTACGGGCAACCCGGCGGCAACCATATAGGCATCGCCAATGGTCTTGATCTTTTCCACCCCCCGCTCCTCAGTGAGTACGTCGAAGGCTGAAAAGATCCGGTTGAGCCAGCCGACCAGCGCCCCTGGCTCCATCCGGGCCGAGCGCGGCGTGAAATCCACGATATCTGCGAAAAGCAGCGTACCGCAGGCAGCCCGTCTGCGATGACCTCCCCGGGGCGCTCCTTGAATCGGGCGGCGATCTCGCCGGGTAGGAGGCTTCTCAAAAGCGCTTCGGATCGGGCATGTTCGACGGCCAGCGCAGTTTCCGCTTCTTCTACTTCCAAAACCAAGGCTCGAACGTCTAGCACGAGCAGAATTATCGTAGACGCAACTACAGAGGTGAAAACGATACTCAAAAAGAGTTCGTCCATGCGGAGGAATTTAGAAGGGCTCGTAAAGCGCAATTCGCAAAACACGATAAACGCGATGTACACACCTGCCCAAGCAGCAACTTGCCTGGTCTGGGTGGCGCCAAAACGGATCATGCCGCTCAGCATCACGAGGATCAAGAATAGATGAACGCCCGAATCCGCGCGCATGAGGTAAGCGGACGATCCGAAAATCGCGAGGCAATAAAGTGAGAAGAAAACGAGCCCAGCAGTTTGGTCGTTTCTGATCACGACGGGTGCCAGCGGGAAAACTATCGCTGGAAAAGTTACCCATTGAAGAACATCGAGTGACGAACCGTCAAAAACGATCTCATCGTACAGCGCACAAAAAAGGTATATAAAAGAAAGTGGAGAAACCGCCAAAAATCGCACCTTTGGCAAATGCGATGCGACGTGTTCGTTCGCTGCCCCCCAGACCCTCATGCCCATAAAGAGCGTAACTTTCAATTGCGCGTGCAAGTCTTGATGCAGTCATCTCACAAAAGACACTTCTTTCGCCGAAGCATTGCGCGCCCATATCTTCAAATCAACAAAAAAGCCGTCCCCGAAGGAACGGCTTTCATCATCTCAATGCCGGACGACTTACTTCGCCAGCGCACCCTGTGCGGTAGCCACGATGGCACCAAACGCTTCGGGTTCATTTACGGCCAAGTCTGCCAGCACCTTGCGGTCCACTTCGATCCCGGCCAGGTTCAGGCCGTTGATGAAGCGGCTGTATGTCAGCGCTTCGTCATGGGCGCGCACGGCGGCGTTGATCCGCTGGATCCACAGCGCGCGGAAGTTCCGCTTGCGG
>CAYUSM010000207.1:0-6071 GCA_964447345.1 uncultured Sulfitobacter sp.
TCGTCTCCCAGCCGTAGCCGGGGTGCTGTTGCGCGAGGGACAACATGACACAATCTCGACAGATTTTGGCCATAATTGAGGCCGCCGAAATGCTTTGCGAGCGCGCATCCCCCTTGATGATCGCCTCGGCTGGCAGGCTCAGGTCACGTGGCAGCATGTTGCCATCGATCAGCGCATAATCCGCAGGCGTTTTCAGCCCATTGAGCGCGCGGATCATCGCCAGATGACTTGCGCGCAGGATGTTCAGCGTGTCGATCTCTTCGACACTGGCGTGCGCGATGCTGACATCGGCCACCTGCATGATCTCGTCATAAAGCCGCTCTCTTGCGCGCTTGGTCAGCTTTTTGGAATCGCGCAGCCCTTCTGGGATATGCGCCGGGTCCAAAACCACCGCCGCCGCCGTCACTGGCCCGGCCAATGGCCCGCGCCCCACCTCATCCACGCCTGCGATGCGCCCATAGCCTCGGGCCATCGCGGCTTGCTCAAAACTGAAATCCGGTTCCATGGCCCCTCAAGACCCAAAAGGGGCCGAAACCTCAACCCCAAACGAAAAAGGGAGGATGCCCGAACATCCTCCCCAGTCTTCCGGTCGGCGGGGGGGCCGCCCGGAGCACGGCGCGGTGTTATCCCCGCGCCAAACGGTAGCCCCGGTCACGCAGGCAACGGGCGTCATAGCCACGGCGGTCGCCACGCGGGGTGTCAAAGACGTATTCGCACTGACGCGGCAGCCGGTGGGCAAAATCGAAGTTGCGGTTCAGGCAGCGTGTCGGGAACATGCGCACCTTGCCCTGATAGGTGTCAAAGCTGCGGAAACACTGCTTGGGCAACAGCTTGCGGCTGGCCGCCTTGGGCAGCGGGCGCGGCTTGGGCTGGTGATAGGTGGGCGGGTTGTAAGTCGGCGTGTGATAGTTCTGCTTGGGCTGCTTATGCACCGGCTTGTGATAGGTCTGCTGCTTGTAGCGGTCCTTCTTGCGCTCGTTGCGGTCGTGGATCAGCTTGCCGACCACGGCGAGCCCCAGAATGGCGGCGATGGCATTGGCGGTCTCGCGATCCCCGGCGGCGGCAGGGGCGGCCCCGATGGCGGTCAGGGCGATGGAGGCGGCGGCGACAGTGGCGATGAACTTGCGGTACATGAGGTGGTCCTTTCACTGGTGGGCGTTGACACAACCACCCTCGGCTCTTCCCTCTCAGACAGGCAATAACACCCCCCTGTTATCGGATATCAGCCGGGCCAAGACCCTCTGGATATTGAATAACTGGGGGTAAAGGCGCATGACTTGGGCCATGAAACACGTATCTCTCATCCTCGCCGCAGTGCTGGCTTTGGGCCTTGCCCTGCCCGCGTCTGCCGCCGGTTGCTATGCCGATTACAAGGCCAAGCAGGACAACCCCCTGCGCCTGCATTACGGTGTGGCGCAGATAAACGGGGCCTGTGACCGCAACGCAGCGGCCAATGAACTGGCCCCCCGACTGGCCGCCCAAGGCTGGACGCTTCTCAACATCCTCTCCGTCTTCGGTGAGGATGGCCTCAGCTCAAGGAAAGACAGTGCCGGACCAAATTACCTCCGCTTCTGATATCCGCCGCTTCGTCGGCTTTGGCATCGCAGCCATTGCGGCCCTGCTGATCACCGGGGCCGTCGTGCTGTTCTGGACCCTGCCGGATGGCAATCTTTTCAACGCGCAGGTCACACGCATCTTTGTCGAGAACGACGACCTGACAAGCGGGGCAGAGATCAAGCTGCTGGAGATCCTCGCCCAATCCGGCACGGCCTTTTCCGACACTTTGGCCAGCTACCGCATGGTGATTTTCGTGCTACTGGTCTTTGCGGCCGCGATGCTGATTGCTGCACTGGTGTTTCTGATCATGCTGATCACCTTTAACCGCCGCATGGCGCAGATCGAACGGGCAGGCATTCAGGTGAATTCCCTGCTGATCAGCCGCGAAGAGAACACGGTGTATCTCAACAACCTCGGTTTCAAACTGACGGACGCCGCGATGGAGACGATGTCTGTGCTGGCTGAAGCGCGCATGGACGACGACGTGATGTCCGGCTCGCAGATCGAAGGGGTGATCTCGGGCCGCGATGCGGCGGATTGTGACGAGGCGGCGGGGGCCACGCGGATCAAACGGCTGCGCGACACCCTGGGCAACCAGATCGTCAGCGAGTTGCTGGTCAAGAACATCGCCCGGCGCGGCTATATGCTGGCCATCGACAAGGACGTGATCAAGGTGATTTGACGCGCCCCGCCCCGGACAATGCTCCGAGAGGCTTCCACGCCCCGACCTCCGAAAATGGTAGCGGGCCTCTTGCGACGCGATGAGCGCCCGGGATGCGAAGAGCGCGGCGACGGGGCCATCCGCACCGTCTTTCCCCCTGACCCAACCGCACGCCACGTTTACCATTTCCTCATGAACAGACGCCACTTCACCGCACTTCTCGCCTCCCTACCGGTTACTTATTCGTTACCGGCAGGGCTAAGTGCAGCCACCGCGTCACAATCCGCCTCTGTCCCCGCGGGGACATATGCCTGGGCGCAGCTCATTGCCCGCGCGCAGAACCGGTGCAGCCCTGCAATGCTGGCCCGTCACCTGCGCCTTGACGCAACAGCCGCGCAACAGCTCTTTGACGAAATGCTACGTGATGGCGTGTTGCGCGCGCCAAGCGTCACCGGCATCGCCCGCGCCGCGCAGCCGATCAACACAAACGCGGTGCCAACGTCCAAGCACAGCTTCTCCCAACTTGGAGACGACCTCTTAGATGAAGAACCTACCCCTCTGGCCAAAGACGTCGAACCCTGTCTAGGGTGCGACGATCTGTCAGCCGAGGAGGAGACGCCAGATGCCAGCCCCGACAAACCCGTTCAAGAAAGCCCTCAAAGCGGGTAAGACCCAGATCGGCTGCTGGGTCAGCCTCGCCAATCCCTACACAACCGAGATGATGGGCACCGCAGGGTTCGACTGGCTGCTCGTGGACAACGAACATTCCCCCAACGACCTGCGCTCTACGATCGCACAACTTGCCGTGCTGGAGGCCAGCGACAGCCACACCATCGTCCGCGTCCCGCTGGGTGAAACCTATATCATCAAGCAGATGCTGGACGCAGGCGCGCAGTCGATCCTCGTGCCCATGGTGGAGAGCGCCGAACAGGCGCGCGATCTGGTCCGCGATGTGACCTACCCGCCGGCGGGTCGTCGCGGGGTTGGCTATTCTCTGGCCCGCGCCTCGCGCTTTGCGGCGATCACGGACTACGGTCAGACCGCCGATGCTGAAATCTGCCTGCTGGTGCAGGTCGAAAACCGCGCGGGCATGGCCGCACTTGATGACATCTTGACCGTTGACGGCGTCGACGGCGTCTTCATCGGCCCTGCCGACCTTGCCGCCGATATGGGCCACATGGGCGACATCAACCACCCCGACGTGCAAGAGGCCATTATGGATGCGCTGCGCCGCATCCGCGCGGCGGGCAAGGCGCCGGGTATCCTCGCCACGCAAGAAAAGATGGCGCAGGACGCGCTGGATGCGGGCGCGCAGTTCGTGGCCGTTGGTGCGGATTCAATGCTGCTCGTGGGCTCTGCCCGCGCATTGGCCAAGAAGTGGCTCAGTTGAGCCCACCATGAACGCCGGTATCCTGATCCTCGGGCTCGCCTATGTGCTGAGCCAATTCTACCGTGCTTTCCTGGCGGTCCTCTCCAAAATCCTTGAGCAGGACATCGGCGCCACCCCTGATGACCTTGCCCTCGCCTCCGGCCTCTGGTTTCTGACCTTCGCCGCCTGCCAAATCCCCATCGGGGCCGCGCTGGACAGCATCGGTCCCCGCCGCACGGCTGGCTGGCTCTTGTTGGCGGGGGGTGGAGGGGGTGCGGCCGTCTTTGCGCTTGCTACGTCACCACTGCACATCAACATCGCCATGGTGTTGATCGGGATCGGCTGTGCGCCGGTGCTGATGGCCTCCTACTACATTTTCGCACGCGATCACCCGCCTGCGCAGTTTGCCTTCCTCGCCTCGCTGATGGTGGGGCTTGGCTCTCTCGGCAATCTGGTCGCCGCTTACCCCATGGCCGTTGCAGCCGAGCTCATGGGCTGGCGCAACGCGCTCTGGGCCCTTTGTGCGATCACCGCGCTGGTTGCCCTTGGCGCGCTGGTCATCGTGAGGGACCCGCGCAAGGTGGCAGGCGAACAGCGCGGCTCACTGGCCGAGCTTTTCCGCATTCGTGCCTTATGGTTCATCTTCCCGCTGATGGGCGCCAGCTATGCCTTCCCCGGTGCCGCGCGCGGCCTCTGGATCGGTCCCTATCTCGCGGATGTCTTCAACACCGACACGGCCACCATCGGCACGGCCAGCCTGCTGATGGGCCTTGCCATGATCATGGGCGCATTCGCCTATGGCGCGGCGGACAAGGTCAGCCCGTCGCGCAAGTGGATGATTGCCGGAGGCACCGCAGCCACGCTTGCGGCGGCAGCCGTACTGATCCTGTTGCCCGCCCACAACTACACCATGAGCGTCGCCGCCATGTGCGCAGTTGGTTTTTTTGGTGCGACTTACCCGGTGATCATGGCCCATGGCCGCAGCTTCCTGCCACCCCATCTGATCGGGCGGGGGGTGACCATGCTGAACCTCTTCAGCATCGGCGGTGTGGGTGTGGCGCAGTTCCTGTCCGGTCGCGTCTATCGCGCAGCGCTACCCGCAGAGACCGCATCAGGCCCCTATGTCGCGGTCTTTGTGCTTTTCACTGTCGCCCTCGGGGTGGGCTTCCTGATCTATCTCTTCAGCCGCGACAATTCAGACTGAACGTCCCTTCATCCGGGACGCTGCCAGCGTATAGCCGCCCGACGCCCCGTCGATGAAATGCACGTGATCGTCTGTCATGATCGAGGGCACGATGCAGGTCATCATCGCCTCGTCCTGCGTGGCCAAACCATAGGTCACGAGGTGCTGTGCAGCGGCCTCTGACAACACAGCCTCGATCCTGTCCTGCGTCGCCGGATCACAATCCAGAGTCATCTTCAGGCCATCATCGAGTTTACGGAAATCCGCGTTCTCCCCAACCACCCGTGCGTAGCGCCGCGCGTCAAAACCGCCAAGCCGGATACCGGTGCGAATGAGCAGCCAGGCCATAAACGATTCAAAGAGCGCCTTCCTGCGCGCTTTGCCCAGGGGTCCGGCGCCCTTGGCCGCATGCGCCTCAAGCGTTGCCCCTTTGGGCGGCCAGTCCGTTCCCGGACCTTCCGCCGGTGACGGATGCCCGCCGCGCTCCAGCCCCTGCGCCAGTGCAATGATCCGGGCATAGACTTCTGCTACAGCCAATGGATCGGCATCGGTTTCCGGAGCTACAAGGACAGAAAGAATCGTACCTTGCCGCGAAGGCATATGTGACCAGCGGCAAGAAAGACCCGTGAGATCGGGGAAAGCACCTTCGGGGGCAGGTTCAACCGCATAGGCTCCCGCTTTCATCTGCTGCTCGGCCCAATGGAGCCCACCGCCCTCGAACATGGCATAATCCGCCCCGTCCGAGACCTGAAACCGTGCGACCTTCACGTCCGCCCCGGCGGCCCGCACCTCACGGACGGGCACCAGAGCCACGCGCAGCCCCACGTCAAACTCCGCCTGCGCCCAGCGTGCGACCCGCGCCAAGGCATCCCGCACCACGTCTGCGTCTCTCGGCGCCACGGCAAAGCTGGCGCCATCGCCGCCAAAAACAAAAGGGAAAGCAGCGCCCTCAAGCGCGTTCATCACCGCCGAGATGACCGCCGCACCAACCATATTCACGGTCTTGTACTGACCGGCGGCGACCAGACCGGTGGAATTGACGACGTCCGAAACGCCAATGATCCAGTCTTCAGGCAGGGGCGCATATTGCGCGGCATCCGTCAGCTCTTCAAACGCGCGGCGGCGCGGCAGGGTATCATAGAAAGGGTCGGTCTTGCCCAAGCCGTCGCTCCATTTATTGCAGCAAGCCTAACACGTCTCGCACCTGCGCGACCAGCGCCGCGCGAGGGGGCCTTTTCACCCATGTGCAAAAGGTGTAGGTGCCGCGCACCACCCAAATACATTGGAGAAATCAGATGGGT
>CAYUSM010000208.1:0-6057 GCA_964447345.1 uncultured Sulfitobacter sp.
GGTGGGTGGGAGTGGGGGGTGAGTGGAAGAAGGATTGTGGTCCTTATCAGTCATCCCATGGCTCCGTCCGTTGCAGAATCAGGTATAGGAGAGGGTGGTTAACAGGGAATGAACATAATAGCGCCAATCTCCGCTTGATTGGCGACGACACTGACGTCAGGCGGCTGCACCGCCTACCGTGAGCCCGCCAATCATCAGCGTTGGCTGGCCCACTCCCACGGGCACCCATTGGCCCTGCTTGCCACAGTTGCCCATGCCGGGATCAAGAGCCGGGTCATTGCCGATGGCACGGATTTGCTTCAATGCCGTAGCCCCGTCGCCAATGAGGGTGGCGCCTTTGACGGGTGCGCCGACCTTGCCGTTCTCGACGCGGTAGGCTTCGGTGCAGGAGAACACGAACTTGCCATTGGTGATGTCGACCTGACCACCGCCGAATCCGACGGCATAGATACCATCCTTGAGGTCCGCCACGATGTCTTCACGCGCCGTATTGCCGCCCAGCATATAGGTGTTGGTCATGCGCGGCATCGGGATGTGGGCGTAGGACTGGCGTCGGCCATTGCCGGTGCTCTTGACCCCCATCAGCCGGGCGTTCTGGCGATCCTGCATGTAACCGACCAGTATGCCGTCCTCGATCAGGACGTTCTTGCCAGACGGGGTGCCTTCGTCATCGACAGAGATTGAGCCGCGTCGGTCCGGAATGGTCCCGTCGTCCAGCACGGTCACACCCTTCGCGGCGATCTGTTCGCCCATCAGTCCGGCAAAGGCGGAACTGCCCTTGCGGTTGAAGTCACCTTCGAGGCCATGGCCAATGGCCTCGTGCAGTAGGATACCGGGCCAGCCGGGGCCGAGGACCACATCCATCACGCCAGCGGGGGCAGGCACGGCTTCGAGGTTGACGGTGGCGATGCGCAGGGCCTCACGCGCCTTGGCTTGCCAGTCGGCCGGAACAAGGAGGCCGTCGAGACCCACGCGGCCACCTCCACCGGCACTCCCGCTTTCGCGGCGTCCGTCCTTTTCGACGATGACGGAAACGTTGATGCGGGTCATGGGGCGGATGTCGCGGACCGACGTGCCTTCGGGGCGCAGGATTTCGACCTCCTGCAGGCTGGCAGCGATGCTGGCGGTGACCTGCACCACACGGGAATCAAGCTCACGGACAAAGCTGTCTATCTCGCGCAGGGTCTCGATCTTGACGGGGAAGGTCGCGCCCTCAATGGGGTCGGCATCGGTATAGAGCTTCTTGTTGGTGCCTTCGGGCGCATCGGCCCAGGTGCCGCCGCCGTCACCCACCGCAAGCCGCGCGGTCTCGGCCGCGCGGCGCAGGGCGGCTTCGGAAATCTCGGTGGAATGGGCGTAACCGGCAACCTCACCGCGCACGGCACGCAGGCCGAACCCTTCGGATGCGTCATAGCTGGCCGTCTTCAGCCGCCCATCGTCAAACATTAGTGCCTCGGAGCGGCGGCGCTCGAAAAACAGCTCCCCGTCATCGGCCCCGGCCACCGCGTCACGCAAGACGCTGAGCGCTGCATCGCGGTCCAGATCGGTGTCGAAAGGGGAAAATGGCGTGCTGCTCATGGGGGATATCCTGTTTTTGCGCGATAATTCCATTCTCGCGTCCGTTTGACGCAATCGAATGACTTTATCTTGTGCACAGAATATGGTTGTTAGCACCGGAAAGACAACGGCGTGACGCTGACCAAGGTCATGCCGAACAATCGTAGCCATATCGGTCAAAAGATCAGGACGACACATGAAACATCTATTCTCTTTGAGCGCTGTCATGGCAGGCTTTGCCGCGCTGCCTGCACTGGCGCAGGACAATCTGCGCATTGACGGGCTTGAGGTCATTGGCAAGCCGGTGGACGGTGAGATGGGCTTTCAGCCCGCTGTCACGGAACTTGCGCAGGATATTCACGATCTCGACTGGCTGATTCTGGTGATCATCACGCTGATCACGCTGTTTGTGACGGCGCTGATCGGCTGGGTGATTGTCCGCTACAATGCCAAGCGCAATCCGGAGCCTGCGTCCTTTACCCATCACACCCCGGTGGAGGTGGCCTGGACCGTGGGTCCGATCCTCATTCTGGTGCTGATCGGTGCCTATTCGCTGCCGATTCTTTTCCGCCAGCAGGAGATTCCGCAGGCCGATGTGACCATCAAGGTGATCGGCAACCAGTGGTATTGGACCTATGACTACGTCGATGAAGGGTTCACCTTTGACAGCTACATGATTGGCGCGCCTGCGACGATCACTTCCGAAGAGGAAGAACGCGGTGCGATTGCAAACCAGTATGGTCCTGTCATGCAGGAAAAGCTGGAAGCGGCTGGCTATGACCGCGATGCCTGGCTGTTGGCGACAGACACGGCGGTGGTCGTGCCCGTGGGGCAGACCATTGTGATGCAGGTGACGGCGTCCGACGTGATTCACTCCTGGACCATCCCGGCCTTCGGCGTGAAGCAGGATGGTGTGCCCGGTCGTCTGGCCGAGCTGTGGTTTGAGGCTGAGCAGGAAGGCGTGTACTTCGGTCAGTGTTCTGAACTCTGCGGTCAGGCCCATGCCTATATGCCGATCACGGTCAAGGTTGTGTCCGAAGAAGCCTATGAGAACTGGCTGAATGCGGCGAAAGAGGAATACGCAGGTATCCCTCAGACCGTTCAGATCGCTTCCAAGTAATGAAGAGCAGGGCGGATCTTGGTCCGCCTTCACATACGAGACTGATCAGGTGGGGGTGACCCCACCTTTCATTGAGCTAAGGGTGCCGGATGACGGACATCACAAATACACCTGCTGCTGAGCATGAGGCGCAACTGGGCGATTACTTTGCCCTGCTGAAGCCACGTGTGATGCAATTGGTTGTCTTTACGGCGGTCGTTGGCATGCTGGCCGCACCCGTGTCTGTGCATCCGGTCGTCGGCTTCGCCTCTATCCTGTTTGTGGCCATTGGCGCAGGCGCTTCGGGCGCCCTGAACATGTGGTGGGATGCTGACATTGACGCGGTCATGCGCCGCACGGCCAAGCGGCCCATTCCGGCGGGCAAGGTGCAGCCGGGCGAGGCTTTGGCGCTGGGCGTGGCGCTGTCGGGCCTTTCGGTGATGATGCTGGCGTTGAGCGCGAACCTGCTGGCCGCAGGCATGCTGCTTTTCACAATTCTCTTCTACGCGGTGATCTATTCCATGTGGCTGAAGCGTGCGACGCCGCAGAATATCGTCATTGGTGGCGCTGCGGGCGCGTTTCCTCCGGTCATTGGCTGGATCATTGCCACGGGCAGCTTCTCGGTTGAGGCTTGGCTGATGTTCGCCCTGATCTTTATGTGGACACCACCGCATTTCTGGGCGTTGGCGCTGTTCATGCGGTCGGACTATGACGATGCGAATGTGCCGATGCTGACCGTAACACATGGGCGTCCGTCAACACGTCGCCATATCATGGCCTATACGGTCCTGTTGGCAGTCCTTGCCGTGGGCACCGGGTTTACCGCCATCGGGGGCTACATCTATCTGAGCTTTGCGATCGTGCTGAACACGCTGTTTCTGATCGGAGCCTACCGCATCTGGCAGCGTGATGAGGACATGGCGGAAGAGGACAACTACCTTGTGGAACGCAAGTTCTTCCGCCTGTCGCTTTACTATCTGTTCCTGCACTTTGGCGCGATCCTGATCGAGGCGACGCTGCGGCCTTATGGGTTGGGAGGCTGGTAATGGGAATCCGGGCAGAGCATGAAATTCACGGGCGTCGCAAAGGGCGCAATATGGGCGTGGGGCTGATGCTGGGCGGTTTTGTCGTCTTGGTGATGCTGCTGACATTTGTGAAGATCACCGAAACAGACTTCACCCGCGCGCCGGGTACCGCAAATTCTGCACTTGGATCGGAGGCAACAGACTGATGGCCCTTTCAGGACCTGGAAAGACAGTTGCGCAGACAGTTTCAGTCGTTGTTTTGATGGGCGGACTGGCCTGGGCATCGGTGCCGTTTTATGACTGGTTCTGCCGGGTGACCGGCTTTGGCGGCGTGCCAGAGCAGGTGGACACCGCCAGCCAGGAGATCCTTGACCAGACCATCAAGGTCCGGTTTGACGGGACGCTCAACAACAACATGGCTTGGGAATTCAAGCCAGTTGTGCGCGAGATGGAAGTGCGTATCGGCGAGACGGGGTTGGCCTTTTATGAGGCATACAACCCCACAAACCGCCCCATTGCCGGGCAAGCGAGCTACAACGTGACGCCCTACACGGCCGGCGCGTTCTTTGATAAGATCGACTGTTTCTGCTTTCAGGAACAGGTGCTCGCCCCTGGTGAGCGTGTGCAGATGCCGGTCAGCTTCTACGTTGATCCTGAAATCGTCGATGATCGTGACGGACAGTATGTACACACCATCACGCTTTCTTATACATTCTACGAAATTGACCTGCCGGAGGGCTATGCCTCTCTGGACCAGGACACAACAACAGACCTGAATTAAAGGTAAGGGACAGCCACTATGGCCCATGCAAAAGACCACGATTATCACATTCTGAACCCCTCAAGCTGGCCCCTGCTGGGTGCTGTTGCGGGTTTTGTCATGCTGTTTGGCGCTGTGCTGTGGATGCATGACGTCACGCCGTTCCTGTTCTGGATGGGCTTTGTCGCCGTCCTTTACGTTATGTTCGGCTGGTGGCGCGACGTGGTGATCGAAAGCCGTATCGGCGACCACACCCCTGTGGTGCGCATCGGCCTGCGCTACGGCTTTATCCTGTTCATCATGTCCGAGGTGATGTTCTTTGCCGCGTGGTTCTGGAGCTTCTTCAAGCACGCCCTTTACCCGATGAACGAATACGTCGGGTCCGAGTACATTCCGCCAGAGATTTATCAGGTCGACGCTTTCCACCTGCCGCTGATCAACACGCTGATCCTGCTGCTGTCAGGCTGCGCGGTCACTTGGGCGCACCACGCGCTGGTTCATGAGAACAACCGCAAGGATCTGGTCTGGGGTCTGGCGATCTCGATCATCCTCGGCGTTCTCTTCACTGCTCTGCAGGCCTACGAATACTCCTACCTGCTCTACAAAGGCTGGGAGTTTGGCGGCGACAAGTTCTTCTCCAACTTCTTCATGGCCACCGGTTTCCACGGCTTCCATGTGATCATCGGGACGATCTTTTTGACCGTCTGTCTGGTGCGTGCGATGCGCGGCGACTTTACCCCGGAAAAGCACGTGGGCTTCGAGGCCGCCGCCTGGTACTGGCACTTCGTCGACGTGGTCTGGCTCTTCCTCTTCTTTGCCGTCTACATCTGGGGCGTGCCGGGGCCATCCTGATCCATCAGCGGGGTTGCATCTGCGGCCCCGATAAAAGACAAGACACAGCGCGCGAGAAGGCTCTCGCGCGCTTCTTCTTTGAGGGTGAAACTGCCGCATGCGCCGCGCGCTATTCCTGATCATCATCGGCCTTGGTGGGGCTGCCATTCTGGTGTCAC
This sequence comes from uncultured Sulfitobacter sp., assembly GCA_964447345.1. Lineage (GTDB taxonomy): Bacteria > Pseudomonadota > Alphaproteobacteria > Rhodobacterales > Rhodobacteraceae > Sulfitobacter. Next base: position 5,452 of record CAYUSM010000208.1, read on the forward strand.
TTGGCATCTGGCAAGTGCAGCGTCTGGCGTGGAAAGAAGGTGTGATCGCGGACATCAATGCGCGGATCATCGGTGCGCCGGTCGATTTGCCTGAGAGCCCCGATCCTGTTGAAGACGCTTATCTGCCCGTCGAGGTCACCGGTTCATTCGTTGGTGAGACGCGCCGCGTGCTGGTGTCGCAGAAGACCATCGGCGCGGGATACCGACTGATCACTGCGTTTCAGGCCGGTGAACGCGAAGTGCTGGTCGACCGTGGCTTTGTCACTACAGACATCGGTACTGCGGAGGCCCCGGAGGGGGATGTGACCGTCACCGGAAACCTGCAATGGCCGCAGGAGACGGACAGTTTCACACCCGCTCCGGATTTGGCCGAGAATATCTGGTTTGCGAGGAATGTGCCTGCGCTGGCCGAGAACCTTGGCACCGAACCCATATTGGTTGTCGCGAGGGCAGTGTCGCCCGCTGATCCTGCAGTGACGCCTTTCCCGGTAGACACCAGCCAGATTCCAAACGATCACCTGCAATATGCGATCACCTGGTTTTCGCTTGCGGCCATCTGGTTGGCCATGTCGATCCTCTTCCTGCGCCGCCGCCGCGGCCAAACTG
>CAYUSM010000209.1:0-6029 GCA_964447345.1 uncultured Sulfitobacter sp.
ACTCCAAGAACATGGAGCATTTCGCCTGGACCGTGGCGCTGACGCGGATGATCTCCGCTGTCTTCCGGCGCGGGGGCGACGTGTCCTTCGTTGTCGAGGAACTCAAGGCTGTTTTCGACCCGCGTGGCGGGGCCTGGATGCAGGGCAAATACATCCCCTCCATCCTTGCCGCCATCGGCGGGGTGATCGAACAGCACATGATCGCAACCGGGTTCATCGCGGGCGAAGGCATGGGGCTGAAGACCGACCCGCAAGCGCAGGTCGTAGGACTCGACACGCCGCGCGGCAAGGCTTGCCCCTCCTGCGGTCAGTACGACATGCGCATGGTTGAAGGTTGCATGACCTGCGCTTCCTGCGGGCACTCCAAGTGCGGGTAGGGCGGTTAGCGAAACTCTAGCCGCCCGGCTTTCGGCCCACATAGCCAATACTGTAGCGCCGCGGGATTGAACCTCGGGGCAGCGGTACGGCACGCACCAATTCGAAGCCGCTGCTGCGCAGCCAGTCCAGCGCCTGCCGCCGTTCAACCTGATGCGTCCGCCACAGCAGTTGGATCATTGCGCCCATGCGGGACCGGCGGGTGATGCAGGTGATCACGATGCCGCCCGGTTTCAGGACCCGGTAGAGTTCGGCCATGGCAAGCGTGGGCGAAGGCAGATGCTCCAGTACATGCGCTGCCAACACCACATCAAATGTCTCATCCGGGTGCGGCAACGCGCAGAGGTCCGCCAGATTGAGGTAGAGCGCCTCGACCCGGCCCGTCAGCCGCGATTGCGCCTGATCCAGCATCGCAGGCGAAATATCGACCCCGGTCAACCGCACGGGCACTGCAACAGTGTCACAAAATGCGCGGCTCATCGCACCCGTGCCGATACCGGCGTCCAGCACCCGCAATGCGGCGGCCTTCTGCGTGTAACGCCGCTGACCCAGAACCTTCGCGAAAAGTGCGCCATAGGCCGCCTCAAACCCCAGCCGGTCGATCTTGTCCTGCCAGGCCCCGGCCTCGCGATCATACTGGCGTACCAGCTCCTGCTGAGGATAGGTCTGGCGGCCCAGCGAGACCTGCCAGCTACCGACCCTGCGGGAGAACACAGGCACCACCGTACTGCTCATCGGATGGCTGAGATCAGGCGACACGGCGCATCTCCCATGCCGCTTGCCGCACGTCCCAGCGCCAGGCCATCCAGAAGATCGCGATGAAGCTGGCCGAGGTGACAGCGGCAAAAAAGTAGTCGTCCGGATCATTCGGCAGGGCCAGAAACCCGCCCAGAACCGCCAGAGGGGCCAGAGCCAGATTCACCTGCCGTGCCCATCGCGCAGACAGCAAATGTGTCAGCAGCGGAGCAAGCAGAAACACTTCCACAGCGACAGCCCCAGCCAGTAAGACCGGCTCCGTTACTGGATTGCCGTTCAGCGTGCCGCCAAGTATTTCGCGGATCGTTTCGGCCTTGGCCATCTCATGGATGTCCCGGAAAACGGTGTTGAGGATTGCAAAGACCCACAGCAGGGTGATCGTGTCCCGGATGCGGTCAGGTGAGAACGAATTTGACATGGAAGGTCTCCTTTCGCGGACCTTCTGACTTCTCCGCTTTGCGAATGGAATTGCGCAAATTTCTATGCGTACTATACAAAAAAGCATGAACTGGGACGCCGTATCATTCGACTGGAACCACATCCGGGCCTTCCTCGCGACGGTGGAGCAGGGCTCGCTCTCTGCGGCTGCGCGCACGCTGCGCCAGACGCAACCGACGCTCAGCCGTCAGATCACCAGCCTCGAAGAGGCGCTCGACCTGACCCTCTTTGAACGCGGCAAGCGCCAGATGCAGCTGACCGCCTCTGGGCACGAGCTGCTGGTGCATGTGCAGCAGATGGCCGGTGCCGCCGCGCAAATCTCGCGTGTTGCCACGGGCCAGAACCAGACCGTCGAAGGCACCGTGCGCATCACCTCCAGCGATGCGATGGCCGCCTATATCCTGCCCCGTCACGTGATCGACCTGCGCCGCAGGCATCCGGGCATCGCCATTGAACTCATGCCATCCAACGCCCTTACCGATCTGACCCTGCGCGACGCCGACATCGCCATCCGTCATGTCCGGCCCGAACAGCCTGATCTTGTGGCCAGGCGCCTGCCGGATCTCGTGATCGGGTTGCTGGCCTCACAATCCTATCTTGATGCCTTCGGGCCCATTCTGGGGCCGCCGGATACGGCCCACGCCCAATTCATAGGGTTTGAACGCCGCGCGCAGCTTGTTCCTCAACTCAAGGCCATGGGACTGCCGGTGACCGAAGCCAATTTCGGGATCACCACCAACAACGGTTGCTCGGTCTATGAGCTGACGCGGGGCGGGGCGGGCATTGCCCTGCTGCCCGTCGCCATGGCGGGGGCGCCCATGGGACTTGTGCAGGTCCTGCCCGATCTGCCGCCGATCTCGGTGCCGACGTGGCTGGTCACGCACCGGGAAATCCGCACCAGCCGCCGCATCCGGATCGTCTTTGATCACCTTGTCGAAGGTCTGACCAGAGCGGGGTGGACCGATCATCTCTGATTGCTCAGGTTCGCAGGCGGTATTCGCGAATGGATGAGGCAGTGCTAGGATCACTTTAAGACACCTTGGAAAGGCACGCCCATGAGCACCGATGGTTTCACCCAGATGATCGATGACAGCAACGCATTCTTTGCCGAGTTGAAAGAGAACAACAACAAGGAATGGTTCAACCCGCGCAAGGACCACTACAACGAAAACATCAAGAAACCGGCGGAGTTCTTTTCCGATCTTCTGGCGGATGATCTGAGTCGCATTGCGGACCGACCAATGAAGCCAAAACTGTTCCGCATCTACCGCGACGTGCGTTTCTCCAAGGACAAGACGCCACTCAACGCTCATTTGCACATCCTGTGGTCGCCTGTGACCGAAAACCCCTTTGCGCCGTTCTACTTCTTCGGCTCTGAGCCTGGCGACATGTCCGTGGGCTTTGGCCTGCCCTCGATGAAGGGCGAGACAATGACGCGCTTCCGGGCGTTTGTGGACAATTGGGGCGATCAGCTGGAAGAGGCGATTGAAAAATCAGGCATGAGCTTTTCGTCCTGGGGGGCAGAGCCACTCAAAAGGGTGCCAAAACCCTTTGATCAGGATCACCCGCATGCGGAACTGCTCAAGCGCAAGAACCTCATCCTGCATGCCAAGATGGATGACAGCTGGCGCAAGGATGAGGGCGGGCTGGTCTCAGCCGTACGTCGTCAGTTTGAGGCTGCCGCGCCGGTCAGAGATTTGTTGAATCAGAAGCTGTCGGCTGATGGGTAAGAACAAAGCCAGCTGTTAAGGCCGTCTCAACTGCCAAGCATCACCCCAATCCCCAGGTTTCATCCGTTGCCTCTCCATCTGCCAAGGGGTCCCGGATCACGTCCGGGACGTGGTGGTCCAATAGACTGCCTCAAGCCGCTTTCGCCGTCTCCGTCTCGATCGTCTTGGCCATCACATCCACAATCGTGTCAATCTCCTGATCCGTCGAGGTAAAGCACGGGGCCAGCAGCACATGATCTCCTGATGTCCCATCCGCACACCCCTGTGATGGATAGCAGATCACCCCCGCGTCCTTGGCGGTGTTCAAAATCCGTCCGGCCATGTTCATGGTCACATCAAACGGGGCCTTGGTCCCGCGATCCGCCACAACCTCTGCTGTCCAGAACAGCCCCCGCCCGCGTATGTCACCCACATGCGGATGCTGCCCCAACCGGTCCCGCAGCCCGCTTGAAAGCCGGTCTCCCAGCCGCCGCACGTCACTCAGCAGATCACGTTCGTCAATTTCGCGCATCACCGCCATCGCGCCTGCCGTCGCCACTGCATGGCTCATGTAAGTGTGCCCGTTCCAGAGTTTGCCAGAACCTTCGAGAATGGCCCCCACCACTTTTTCCGAGGCCATGACGGCGGCAATGGGCTGGTATCCGGCCCCCAACCCCTTGGCCATCGTGGTGATGTCCGCAGAGATTTCTTCCTGCTCCAATGCAAACAATGTGCCCGTCCGGCCCATCCCGCACATCACCTCGTCGGCGATGTAAAGAATGCCATGCTGGTCGCAGATCTCTCGGATGCGCTTGAAATATCCCGCAGGCGCAGGCTGAGACCCCAAAGACGCCCCAACAACCGGTTCGGCCACAAAGGCCGCCACCGTCTCCGGCCCCAGCTTTTGCACACGTTCCTCCAACTGGTTCGCCATGCGCAGCGCAAAGTCGGTTTCGCTCTCACCCGCCTGCTGAAAGCGGTAGGCATAAGCGGCGTCGATATGCTCCACGTCGATCAGCAGTGGCGCAAAGGGCGCACGGCGGCCTGCGTGTCCGCTTACCGCCAAAGCGCCCAGCGTGTTGCCGTGATAACTCGGCATGCGCGCGATGATGTGGCGCCGACCGGTGTCGCCACGCTCCACGTGGTACTGCCGTGCCAGCTTCAGTGCCGCCTCCATCGCCTCTGATCCGCTGCCCAGATACATGACCCGTCCCTCGCCTGTGCCCTCAGGTGCGCGCGAAATGAGGTGGTCGGCCAGGGTCTCGGCAGGTTCGTTGGTGAAAAGGCCGGTATGCGCAAAGCTTAGCGTTTCCATCTGCTTTGCCACCGCATCGCGCACCGCGCGGTTGTCATGCCCCAGACTGGACACCGCTGCCCCGCCACAGGCGTCCAGGTACCGCTTTCCTGTGCTGTCGATCAGGTAAGACCCTTCGCCTTTGACAATCACAGGCTGGTCCCCGGTCAGGGTGCGGCGCAGAACATGGCTCATGGACATCTCCCAATCCAATCGGGGTCTTTTCCCACCCACAGGTTGTATCGCCTGCCCGGTGAGCGGATTGCCCGGCGTTTCAAGAAGAGTATTGCGGAAAACCCGGACCTTGTCTTGACTCATCTGCGCGCCTGCCGAACGATCAGCGCAATCAAAACCAAGGGGGACTCTCATGTCGAAATTCACTATTACCCGCCGCCACTTGCTTGGCACCGCTGCCGCGCTCAGCCTTGCGGCAGCACTGCCCACCACTGTGCTGGCCGCTGAGCCGATCAAGGTGGCGGGCATTTACACCGTCCCCGTCGAACAGCAATGGGTCAGCCGCATCCACAAGGCCGCCGAGGCCGCGCAAGCCCGGGGCGACATTTCCTATACCTTTACCGAAAACGTCGCCAACACCGACTATGCCCGCGTCATGCGCGAATATGCCGAGGCCGGGAACACGCTGATCATCGGTGAGGTCTTCGGCGCAGAACAGGAAGCGCGCGAAGTTGCGGCAGACTACCCGGATGTCGCCTTCCTCATGGGGTCGTCCTTCAAGGAAGACGCCGCACTTCCGAACTTCGCCGTTTTCGACAACTACATTCAGGATGCGGCCTACCTCTCCGGCATCATCGCGGGTTCCATGACGGAAAGCGCCAACATCGGCATGGTCGGCGGCTTTCCCATCCCGGAAGTAAACCGCCTGATGCACGCCTTCATGGACGGTGCAAAAGAGATGAACCCCGACATTCAGTTCCAGGTCAGCTTCATCGGCTCCTGGTTCGACCCGCCCAAGGCCAAGGAAACCGCCTTTGCCATGATCGAAAACGGCGCGGACGTGCTCTATGCCGAACGCTTCGGAGTCTCGGATGCGGCGCAAGAAAAGGGCATCCTCGCCATCGGCAACGTGATCGACACGCAGGCGGATTATCCTGAAACGGTGGTGGCCTCCGCCATCTGGCATTTCGAGCCGACGCTCGACACCGCCATCGCAGCGGTGAAGGCAGGTGAGTTTACGGCCAAGGACTACGGCGTCTATTCCTTCATGAAAGAAGGTGGTTCGTCACTGGCCCCACTCGGCACGTTCGAGGGCAAGGTCCCGCAGGAAGCGCTCGATCTTGTGGAGCAGCGCACCAAGGAAATCATGGACGGCTCTTACGTCACAAACATAAACGACGAAGAGCCGAAGTCCTCCTAAATGTCTCAAAGTACCGAGGCGCGGGTTGTCCTGCGCCTCGACACCATCACCAAACGCTTCGGCAAACTGACCGCCAACGACG
>CAYUSM010000210.1:0-502 GCA_964447345.1 uncultured Sulfitobacter sp.
CGTCATGTTCTTCAAGCTCAGAGACGACCGCTTTCAGCCGCTCTTCAAAATCACCACGGTAGCGTGTCCCTGCCAAAAGCGCGCCCATGTCGAGCGAATAGATGGTGGTGTTCTGAAGCACTTCGGGCGTCTCACCTGCCACGATCTGGCGGGCCAGACCTTCGGCAATGGCGGTCTTGCCCACGCCGGGATCACCCACCAGAAGCGGGTTGTTCTTGCGGCGACGGCAGAGGACCTGGATGCAGCGTTCCACTTCAAGATCACGCCCGATCAGGGGGTCAATGCCCCCTTCACGGGATTTGGCGTTAAGGTCCACGCAGTATTTGGCCAGCGCGGATTCCTTCTTTTCGCCGTCGGTGACGCCCTGTGCTTCTTCCTCGGCTTCCGGCGCACCGGCAACCGGGCGGCTTTCACCATAGGCGGGGTCCTTGGCGACCCCATGGGCGATGTAATTGACCGCGTCATAGCGGGTCATGTCCTGCTCCTGCAGGAAATAGGCCGC
>CAYUSM010000210.1:512-6002 GCA_964447345.1 uncultured Sulfitobacter sp.
GACCAGCACGTTGGCCCCCGTGACCTCCGTCCGGCCAGAGGATTGGACGTGGATCGCAGCGCGTTGAATGACGCGCTGGAAGGCGGCCGTAGGGACAGCTTCGGAGCCGTCCACATCGGTGACCAGATTGCTCAGATCCTCGTCGACGAATTCGACCAGCGTGTCGCGCAGTTCGTCCACATCGACCGAGCAGGCTTTCATCACCTGCACCGCGTCGGGTTCATCAATCAGCGCGAGCAGCAGATGCTCAAGCGTTGCAAATTCATGTCTGCGTGCGTTGGCCAGGGCCAAAGCTGCGTGGATTGCCTGCTCCAGTGTGTTAGAGAATGAAGGCACCGGTGTGCTCCTTATCCTTCGGGGTCGGCGAGGTGCTGTGGGATAACAGGGCCCCGGTCCGACCATGGCCTCTTAGTATTAGAGTTTGGTTGATCATGGCCCGGCTTCAAGCTTTTTCTTTCATATTTCGCTCACAATTGCCGTGATCTGATCTTTTTGCACCCATTTGTCGCAGTCAGAAATTATCCTTGCGTTTGCGTATTTCCGCAAAAACTTCGGCGTCCGGGGCGGTTGGCATCCCCAAGGTTGCACGAATGCCGGGATCGGCGGGGCGCAGGAAGGGATTGGTTTCAAGTTCGGTTGAAAGTGTTGAAGGAACCGTTGGCACGCCCTTTGCACGAGCGGCCTCAATGTCATTTGACCTTGATATAAGGGCCGCGTTTTCCGGATCAACCGTCAGCGCGAACTTGGCATTGCCTGCGGTGTATTCGTGGCCGGAACAAATCGTCGTATCCGGCGGCAGGGCCATCAGCTTTTGCATGCTGCCCCACATCTGCTCTGCCGTTCCTTCAAAGAGTCTACCGCAGCCAAGTGCCATCAGGCTGTCGGCTGTGAAGCAGGCCTGTGCCCCGGGCACATAAAGCGCGATATGGCCTACTGTATGGCCCGATACGTCCATGACCTGAGCTTCAAGATTGCCGAGCTTGACGGTGTCGCCCTCGACAACTTCCAGATCGAGGTCGGGTAGGCGGTGTGCGTCAGCCTTGGCCCCGACGACCTTGGCCGGATTGCCGCGCAGCAGTTGCGCCAAACCCTGAACATGGTCCGGGTGGTGGTGGGTCAGCCAGACTTGGTTCGCGCTCCAACCCCGCTCCGCCAGTGCCGCCTCAATCGGACCTGCCTCTGGCACGTCGATGACTGCCACTTCGCCGCTGTCGCCGTCGCGCAGGATGAAGGCGTAGTTGTCGCTCAGACAGGGGACTGTGATCAGGTCAAAGGGCATGGCGCTCTCCTTTTTCATCGCTATGTTGATGCCAGACTGACACCGCAAAGGCCGCGCCGCAATGCACCTTGATGTGCAAGACCTACGCAACTTTTACTACCGCAGCGCGCTGGGCCGCGCCGCGCAGAAGAGCCTGCGGGGCCGGTTGCTGGAGCTGTGGCCAGAGGCGAAGGGGCAGACCGTGGTGGGTTTTGGCTTTGCGGCCCCCCTTCTGCGCCCCTACCTCAAGGACGCGCGGCGGGTGATCACGCTGATGCCAGGGCCGCAAGGCGTCATGCCCTGGCCAGCTGGCATGCCCAATACATCCGTATTGACCGAGGAAACGCTCTGGCCGCTGGAAACCGGACACGTGGACAAGCTGGTGCTGCTGCACGGATTGGAAACCTGCGAGCGTCCGTCTGATCTGCTGGAGGAGTGTTGGCGGGTACTGGGGCCGGGGGGCAGGGTGCTGTTCATCGTGCCAAACCGCGCAGGCCTTTGGGCGCGGCGCGATGTGACGCCTTTTGGCTATGGGCGGCCTTACTCGCCCGGGCAGCTTGATGCGCAGCTGCGCAAGCACCAGTTTCTGCCGGAACGGCATGTCGGTTCGCTTTACCAGTTTCCCTCGCAGCAGCGGCTCTGGATGAAGTCTGCGGGCCTGTTTGAGCGCATTGGGCGCAACATGCCTGCCATTGTTGCAGGCGGCGCCTTCATGGTGGAGGCGACGAAGCTGGTCTATCCGCCAAAGGGTACCAGAGAGCGCAAGCGCAAACGTGTCAGCGTGCTGGAGGGGTTGACGGAACCGGCCGTGGGCCGCGCGTCTTCCTGAATGCTGTGAGGGTTCAGCAAGCATTCCGACCTTGATTAAGATCAAAGCATGCACGCGGAGCGTGTGGCAGAGTGTGTGCAGGCGCCGCCAAGCGTTTCTCTGCTCTTTCACACTGCTCTGCACAAGGCCCTCTTATGAAGACTCTCATTGTCTACTATTCCCGGACAGGAACCACTGAGAAGTTGGCCCGCGCGCTGGCAGACGCGCTGGATGCCCGTGTGGTGACCATTGATTGTCCACGCTATGCGGTCGAACGCTCAGGTTGGCTTGGCTATCTCAAGGCCGGTTGGGACAGTCTGAAAGGCCGCTTGCCCCAGATCGACACGCCACCATTGACATTGGCCGACTATGATCTGTTGCTGATTGGCACGCCCATATGGACAAGCTATCCCTCTGCACCGATGCGCGCCTTTCTGGAGCAAGGTGTTGGTTTCCCACCCCGGGTCGCGCTGTTTGTCACGTCTGGTGGGCACTCCCCCGCTGAAAAGGCTGCAGAGATGGTCAAGGACCTGCTGCCTGTTCCGCTTGAAGCCATGTTGAGCGTTGGCCAAAGCAAGGTGCTGGCAGACGACTTTGATGCCGACGTGCGGGACTTCGTGCAAGGGCTGCAGTCTCAGCCTGTTGAGGTGGAGCAAAGGTCTGTCAGCTGACGCGCATCAATGGATGTAAGCGGAAGTTCGCGCCCGGTTTGGACGCGGGTACGGGTTTGTCTTAGTTTGAAAGATCAAATGGAGGCACCACAATGACTTTCAAAACCGTGATCCCTGCCTGTCTGATGGTGTTGGCGATGGTTGCCACGCCAGCGGATGCTGGCAACGGCAAGAACAAGCACGCCAAAAAGCAGGGTGGATTTGTTGCAGCTGGCTGTCCACCGGGGCTTGCGAAGAAGAACCCACCCTGCGTCCCGCCCGGTCAGGCCAAGTCTGCCAGCCGTGACTACATTCCGCGCTATGGTATTGGTGATGTCATCTTGCGGGACTACAGGGTCATCCGCGATGCGGACAGATACGGGCTGCGGCAAGGGAACCTCTACTATCTTGCAGGTCAGGAGGTGTTTCGCATCAGCCCCGAGACCGGTCGTGTCCTTGCCTTTGTCGGTTTGGCAAATGCGTTGTTGAACTGACCCTGAGGTTGGGTGCCGGCCTTTTGAGTAAGAGTGTTATAATGCCGGGCTCGACAATGGAGGCGCCAGAAAGGTCGCAAAAACCTGAGCGCCGTTGTTTGGTTGCAGAATTGCATGACTGTCTTGCAGGGCTGCGGGTTCAGCGGTGCGTAAATTGCGGTTAGGATACGGTTTACGGCTCGCCACCATTTCGGCGCGCTGACTTTCTCAATTTCATTTCCGCGGGAGCAATCCCGCACCCATCAGATGATCGATCGCTCTGCGACCATTCATTGCGCGACTATTTCGTCGTTTCTACGCGGGCCGTGCATCTCCCACATCGATTGCACGGCCCGCACCTCACACAGATCATTCGGATTGGTAATTTCGGCAGCGCACGCGGACCGCATGATGGATCAAGCTGGCGCTACGTAACGTCGTGGTGTCCGAGGTGACATCCAGTGCAGACGGGAGCGGATCGTTGGCCTAGTCTTCTTTGCAAAGGGAGGACACGACATGAACGATCAATCCAGCGGCACGAACATTGGCAAAGGTTTCGACATTCCTGATCCGGTGGACCTGCCATGTGTGAAAGACACAGTCAGCGCCGAGGAATGGGACCTGCGCGTGCAGCTTGCCGCGACCTACAGGCTTTGCGCTTTGCACGGGTGGACGGATCTAGTCTTCACCCATATCTCGGCCCGTTTGCCCGATGAGGATGGGGAGGAACGCTTTCTCATCAACCCCTATGGTCTGATGTTTGATGAGATAACGGCATCAAGCCTCGTCAAGATCGACCTGGATGGGAACATCTGTCAGGAAACGCCGTACTTTATCAATCCAGCCGGATTCACGATCCATTCTGCTGTTCACTCTGCGCGTGATGATGCGGGCTGCGTGATACACGTGCATACGCCTTATGGCGTCGCGGTGTCGGTGCAGAACGAGGGTCTGCGCCGTTACACGCAGTTTTCCATGATCGTGAACAACGATCTGGCTTATCATGACTATGAAGGCATCGCCCTTGAGCTGGATGAGCGCGAGCGGATTGTAAACGATCTTGGTGACAAGAGCCTGCTGATGCTGCGCAACCATGGTACGCTTACATTGGGCCAGAATTGCGCGATTGCCTTTTTGCGAATGTATTTCCTTGAGAACGCCTGCAAGACCCAAATCTTTGCCCAGAGCGCAGGCACCGAGAACCTTCATGAGGAACCGCAGGAGATGGCGGATACTGTAGCCGGCCAGGCGGCAGCAGCGTTCCAGGTGGGGTCAGGTGACAATCTGATTTGGCCTGGCCTGATGCGCAAGCTGAACAGGGTTAATCCGGGCTATGATCAGTAGGGCCTAAAGGGCGACTTCGCTGAAGCTGGCAATCTCGCGGTTCGAGGTGATCAGCGGGTTCTCATTGAGGTCGTCCTGACGCGTGATCACAGTGTTGGCACCGCCCGGGTTGTCGACGATCAGCGTGCCTTGATCAATGCGTGCCAGTTGGTCGAAAGCGACATCAGTCTCTGCGCCTTCACCGATGGCGCGCGCCTGGGCATCAGTCAGTGCGGTGACCTCAGGATCGGTCCAGATCGCAAGTGTATAGCGGATGGTCTGATCCAGTGCCTCGCTGCCTGAGATTTCTTCTACCTGAACAAGGTGCAGGTTCCCTTCGATCTCTTCAGCGATCTCGATGACAAGGGCGTCTTCGGGGTCTGACAAATCGACCCGTGCGCCATCCGCCAGGGTGCCGGAAAGGCCAGTCAAACCGGCCTGAGTTACGGCGAGCGTGATGTCGTCGGTATCTGTGTCTGCCGTATCGGTCTGTACAAACACCTGATCGGGAATGTCCTCGCCTTCCGGAAGCTCTATTTCTTCAGCTTCGCCAAAGACCGCCTCTCCCATGCTGACGCTGCTGTTCAGCCCGATGGTGATCTGATCGGCCCCGTCACCGGGCAAAACGTCAAACTCGGTCTCGGAATCGCCGACGATGATCGCGTCGTCGTTGTCAGTGCCGCTGAGCGTCACAATACCGTCTTCGTCAGGGGCGGACAGGCCCGCATCGCTGCCGGTCAAGGTTTCGCCATCGGTCACACGGCTGACCACGTCATCCAGACTGTCGGCATCCGGGTCCTCGCTGTCAGGCATCGTAGGGCCTTCGGCGGCTGGATCGGCCGTCGGTATGTCCTCCATCACCTCAGCATCATCGTCATTGCCCAGCGGCACAGCGAGCAAACCGAGCCCCAGCAACGGCACCAAAAGAAGTTCCCACATCAGCTTGGCCTTTCAATTGCGATATTGCGATCAGGGTAG
>CAYUSM010000211.1:0-5987 GCA_964447345.1 uncultured Sulfitobacter sp.
TTGGTGTGGGCCTTGGTTTCGGCCTGCAAAAGGTCGTGTCGAACCTTGTGTCGGGCGTGATCATCCTGCTCGACAAGTCGATCAAGCCGGGGGACGTGATCTCGCTTGGCGATACCTTTGGCTGGATACAGACGCTGGGCGCGCGCTATGCGAGCGTCGTGACGCGGGACGGACGCGAGTACCTGATCCCGAATGAAGACCTGATCACCGGTCAGGTGGTGAACTGGTCGCATTCGAACGACTTTGTGCGGCTCGATATCTATTTCGGCACCGCTTACAGTGACGATCCGCATCAGGTGCGCAAGCTGGCAGTTGAGGCGGCATCGGGTGTGAACCGGGTCCTGAGCTTCAAGCCGCCTGTGTGCCACATCGTCGGGTTTGGCGACAGCAGCGTGGATTACATCCTGCGCTTCTGGATCAAGGACCCGACGGGGGGGCTGACCAATATTCGCGGCCATGTCTATCTGGCGCTGTGGGATGCGTTTCAGGAGCACAACATTTCCATTCCGTTCCCGCAGCGCGAGGTGCTGATGCTGGAGGACAGCAAGTTGTCGGTGTCGAAGCCGGGCGCCGGAGCGGAGTGACTTGCCCGTGTGGGTCCGCGGTCTTAGTCTTTGGATAACCTTTGGGGGCGAGCCTGATGGCAGATGACGGACCTGTGCTGTTGATCCTGGGAAGCGGCCCGAACGTGCGGGTGGCACGAGACTGGCCGCGGGAATGGTTTGACCAGATTGTGGTGATGAACAACGCCTGGCGCGTGCGGCCCGATTGGGATGCGCTGGTGTTCCCCGAGGACTTCCCGGTTGAGCGGCGACCGGTGGATATCGAAGATACCCAGCGGATGGTGCAGGCGGATGAATTCGTGCCCGCGCAGAACCGCTATGGCGGGTTTGTGCATGCGGGGGCGACGATGGCCTTTACCACGGCCTATTGGGCGCTGGCGGCATTGAGGCCCCGGCTGATGGCCTTCATGGGCTGTGATATGGTCTATCCGAAAACGGGCAACACGCATTTCTATGGGACCGGCGCGCCGGACCCGCTGCGTAATGACATTTCATTGCGGGATCTGGGGGCAAAATCGGCGCGGCTGGCCTTGATCGCGGCGGAGCAGGGGTGTGCTTGTGTGAACCTGTCAGAAGATGCGTCTTCGCTCCTTTTTCCCAGGGCGCGGCCCGACGGTGTCCGGGGGTGGAAAGGGCAGCTTGGTCTGGACCGCGCGCGCTACGCGGCGCTGCGGGCAGAGGAAGAAGCGCTGGGATATGCCACACCGGATGGGCGCTATGCGAATGATGCGGGTGCGGTGGACATGGCTGCGTTGGCGCAGATCGACGCCGGTTGGCGCGCGCTGATGCCGCAGGCGGACTAGGAACCGCACCTTCCTTTGCCGCGTTGGACGGGCAAAGGAGACACCCATGACCGATACAATCGTTTTGAAAGACGTCGTGCCGCTGACGCATGACACCAAGCGTTACATCTTTAGCCGCCCTGAGGGGCTGGACTTTGAGCCCGGGCAGGCGACGGAGCTTGCCATTGATGCCGAAGGCTGGCGCGATGAAGCGCGGCCTTTCACCTTTACCTCGCAGCCGGATGATCACGATCTGGAGTTCACGATCAAGAGCTATCCCAGCCATGATGGCGTGACCGAGAAGCTGGCTGATTTGACGGCGGGCGCGACCGCGAAGATGGACGCGCCCTTTGGCGCGATCCGGGACCATGGGCCGGGTGTTTTTCTGGCCGCAGGCGCGGGGATCACGCCATTCATCCCCATTCTGCGCAAGCATGACCGCGCAGGCCACATGGACTGCAAGCTGATCTTTTCGAACAAGACCGAAGCCGACATCATCATGCGTGGCGAGTGGGAATCGATGCAGGGGCTGGAGACGGTCTTTACCGTGACGGACGAAAAGGTTGACGGACTGGAGCATGGGAAGGTCGACAAGGAGTTCCTGCAAAAGCACGTGGGTGATTTTGGGCAGACGTTTTACCTGTGCGGGCCCGGTGGTTTTGTGGACGATGTGCGGGATGCCTTGAAGGCGCTGGGCGCCGAGGAAGACAAGATCATTACGGAAGAGGGATGGTGATGTAGGACGGTTGTCGCGCGGTTGGATTGCGGATGTCTTCGTTATTTTGACCGCGCGTTGAGCGTTGCTTTGCGATGACAGTCGGGCCGTAACGCCGCAGAGTATTTCCAGACGGTTGTCCGCGACGAACCTTAGTCATCGCAACCATTGTGCTGGCGCCACATTGACGCGTCATGTCCATCTGGCACCGATGCGCAAGGGTCAGGGGCGTAGCCGCGGTGGACATTGTAGCGTTCAATCTGACCGGCATTGAGCACCCTGATGGTCTGCAAGTGGCGGGACAGGTGCACAAAGCGCAGATTGCCCCGCGCTTCTGCGGCATTTTTGACAAGCTCTTTCAGAAGGTCGGCGTCTATCGTGCCTTCAGCAAAAGCGCGGTCCAACGCTCTTTCGGCCGTTATCAGTGCGTTCCCTGCCTTGATGGCCTCCGCCTGCATTTCGCTGAAAATATCAGTGACCTCAGCGCGTTGCGTTGCCGACAGTGCCAGCTCGTCGGCGAGTTCCAGCACGTGTGCGGGTCCGGGATAGCCATTCAGCTCTGCTGCCAGCGCCAGACCCCAGCCGCGCCCCGCTTTAAGTTCCGCGATGTCGGCGGCGGAGAGCGCTGCGATGTCGCGGGACTGGTGACCTGCGTAAGGCTGGTGCTTTTCCTCAGCTAAGGTCGGAACGGCGGAAGACATGAACAGCAACAAGATTGATGGGTAGATGCGCATATGTGTGCTCCTTTGTCCCTTAGGTTGCAGATTGCGAAGGCCGCTCATATGATTATGATCATATGATGGATGATATTGCGGCCCTGATTTTCTGGCGCTCCCGGGTCCTTGAGGTTCCAAGCCAGACGGTTCTCTTTCATGCAGGTGACCGCGTCCGGTATGTGCATCTTGTCGAGCGCGGAACGGTTAATCTGGAACGCGTCCAGGCGAGTGGAAAGATGACTTGTGTTCAGCAGGCAACAGCGGGCGACGTCTTGGCCGAAGCCTCGGTCTATGCCGAAAACTACCATTGTGATGCGCGGGCGGTCGAAGACGTGACAGTGCGTCGTGTCAGCAAGGCGGATCTCAGACGGCAACTTGATGAAGATCCGAAACTCGCGAACGCCTGGGCCGCGCATTTGGCCCGAACCGTTCAGCAAACGCGCATTGTTGCTGAGATACGGAGCATGAAAACAGTGGAAGAACGGCTTGACGCCTGGGTGGATGCGTTTGGACGTTTGCCTGCGAAAGGCCGATGGCAAGCGCTGGCCAACGCCTTGGCGGTCAGCCGCGAAGCACTCTACCGAGAGTTGGCGAAGCGTCGCGCCTCATCCGGTCAGTCGTGACCCGGGGTGCGGGCCGTCTGAACATTCTGCATCTCCTCAGGCCAAGTTGACCGGATGTAGGCCAGAATATCCCAGATTTCGGTATCGGTCAGAACATCGCCCAAGCCGGGCATGCCGCTTTCAAAGTTGGTGACGCCGCGTGCAGCCAGAGCGCCAGCACCGCCCAGTTTGGTGTAGTCAAAAAGCAGCTGGCTGTCGTGATGCCATGTGTGCCCCGAGGCGTCATGTGGCGGTGCGGGGAGGGTGCCGTCGTCATTGCGGGTCTGCCAATTGGGCTGACCTTCAAGGTTCGCGCCGTGGCATGAGGCACAATGCTCCGCATAGAGCGTTTGGCCTCCAGCAAGATCGCGGTCTTCAAAGGCGTGTTCGGCAGCTGCAGTGCCGCCAAAAAGGATAAGGAAAATGGCGGCTCTAGAAACCATCCTGAACCTCAATCATGGATGCCCCTTCAGTTGTGGGTTCGTTCTAGCAGCTTGGACGGGAATGTTCGATCTTTCTGAAACATCCGGTCTACGCCTGCATAATTGGCACAACCGCAACGCGCGGCGATTTACCGCCGGGCTTGTCATTGAAATGTCGCAACGGGGTGGCTACTCTGAAGGTATCCCAGCGCCGGGGACAGGCGGCGCGCTGCATAGGAGGACATTGTCCTGGCAATCCAAACTGACGCAGTGAAACCTGCAAAGACTGAGACAGCGCTGATGGCTGCTGCTTCGGATACATCGCAAAGTGATGCAATCCTTGCGACGATCCTCAAATCCCTGACAGACGACAAAGCTGAAGACATCGTGCAGATCGACCTGCGCGGCAAGACCGAGATTGGTGACTATATGGTTATCTGCTCTGGTCGGTCCACGCGGCAGGTGTCGTCCATCTCGGAGAAGCTGGCGCAGACCATCAAGGATGAATTTGGCCGCACCCCCAAGGTGGAGGGCAAAGACATTGGCGATTGGGTTCTGATCGACACGGGCGACGTGATTGTACACGTGTTCCGGCCCGAGGTGCGCGAGTTCTATCAGTTGGAAAAGATGTGGATGGACGGGGGCGAGACGTCTCAGTCCGCCAATTGATCAGACACGTCTGAGGGGTCATGCGCATCCATATCTGCGCGGTCGGTCGCCTGCGGGCAGGCCCCGAGAAAGACCTGATTGACGATTATCTGACCCGGTTTGACAGAACCGGACGGGCGCTTGGCCTTGGACCCGCCAAGGTGGTTGAGGTCGAAGACAAGCGCGGTGGTGGGATGGCTGCGGAAGCGGTGCTATTGGAACGGGCGCTCCCTGTGGGGGCGCTTGTTTGCGTTTTGGACGAACGTGGCAGGGTCGAGACATCACCGGACTTTGCGGCCCGGCTGGGCGGCTGGCGTGATCAGGGGCGGGGCGATGTGGCCTTTGTGATTGGCGGTGCGGATGGGCTGGACAAGACGTTGCGCGCCCGCGCCGATCATGCGCTGAGCTTTGGCAAGATGGTCTGGCCACATATGCTGGTCCGGGTCATGCTGGCAGAGCAGCTTTACCGTGCAGCGTCCATTCTGGCTGGCGCGCCCTACCACCGGACATGAGCCCAGCGATGACATTTCCGTAGGGTCACTCTTTGGCGTTGCAGTCAGGACCGATCTCCTAGATAGAAGCGCGGTCGCATCCGAAACTTCGACCACCCGCCCTTGGCCTGTGTCATGACGCCAGGGGGCGGCGGCGACCGTGCCCGAATTTCATGGCCCCATGCCCGTCGCAGGGCGGTAACGAGTAGTGCGGTCCATGAGTGAAGATGCGGGTGCGCGCCAAGGGGCGTGCGTGCCGATTGATCCCTTACCCGTTCGGTTGATCAAACGTGCTGTCCTGATTCTGCTGGGGCCAATCTATTTCCTGTTTGTTGCCTTTGTTCCGCTGATTTGTGCGCGTCGCCAGGGATTTCGCGGCTGGTACTGGCGGCTGGTCAAGCGGGCCTGTTCGCGGTTGTTGTGGCTGTTAAGCATTCGGGTTGAGATGGCGGAGGACGCGCGCACGGCGCTGAGCGCGGACCGGGACAGTCTGATCGTGATCAATCATCGCAGCCATCTGGACGGCTTTACGCTGATGGACGCGGTGCCTGACGACAAGTGGTTTACCTTCGCGGCCAAGAAAGAACTGTGTGATGCCGCCTTGTTGCGCACGGGCTTCAAAGGGGCGGGATTGGTCGAGATCGACCGGCGCAGTGGCAAGGTTGCGATGGAGACGCTGAGCCGGGCGGTGAAGGAGATGCCCGCGCGCCGGTCTGTGGTGCTTTTCCCGGAAGGGACGCGTACGAAGTCTGAGTCTTTGGGCGCTTTCAAGGCGGGGGCGGTGTTGGTTGCGCGCGAGACGGGGCGGGTGATCCGACCGATCGTCATTCTCAATTCGGACCAGTTGCTGCCGCGGGGCAGGTTCTTTCCCTACAGCGGAACGGTCCGGATCAAGGTGTTGGCGCCCTTTGTATGCGATCTGGATGCGTCACCAGACGATGATGTGGCGCGGTTGCGCGCCACCATGATGGCTGTTTTTAAGGACGGATGAACGGTTAGCGCAGTTTGACCCGCTTGAGCGTTGGTCCCCAGCCGCTGACGTTGTCGC
>CAYUSM010000212.1:0-5981 GCA_964447345.1 uncultured Sulfitobacter sp.
CGTGCCTTCAGGCAGCAATATCTCGAAACTTGGGGGGTAGGTGGCGGACGGACAGGGATTCGAACCCTGGAGACGGTCTCCCGCCTACACACTTTCCAGGCGTGCGCCTTCGACCACTCGGCCACCCGTCCTTCCGCTGGGGTTTAGCGTGGGCAGCCCGGCAGTTGCAAGAGGGAAATCAGGCTATTTTCGGCAATTTCCCTAGCCGTCGAGATGCACGTAAATACGCCTGTTCATGCGGCCTTTCTTCTCGATCTTGCCAAGGCGCAAACCGCCGATTTCCCCGGTACGTGCCACATGCGTGCCGCCACAGGGTTGCAGATCAATCCAGTTGTTTTCCTCTCCAATCCGGACAAGACGCACATCCCCTGCCCCTTTGGGTGGTTTGACGGCCATCGTCTTGACCAGCTGGGGATTGGCATCAAGCTCAGCACCGCTGATCCAGCCTTCGGTGACCGGCGCGTCCATTGAGACATAGCCATTTAGCGCCTGTTCGATCTCATCACGGTCTTCCGGGGCGTCAGGCATGTCGAAGTCCAACCGTCCATGGGTCGCCGAAATCTGCCCGCCCGTCACACCAAAAGGAACAACAACCGAGAGAAGGTGCAGTGCTGTATGAACGCGCATATGCTTGTGGCGGCGGTCCCAGTCCAGCTTCTGTGTTACCTTTGCGCCAATGGGCGGCAGACCGGACGCTTCGGAAGGTACAAGCGCAATAGCATCGGCGTCTGCCTTCACGGATGTCGCAATCGGAAGCTCATGACCGTCCCAAAGCAGCCATCCGGAATCCCCGGGCTGTCCCCCACCGGTCGGATAGAACAGACTTTCATCCAGAACGACGCCCCCTTCCGGCGTGATCGAAACCACCGTTCCAGAAGCCTCACGCCGATAGGCATCTTCGCGGAAAAGGAGTTTCGTCATGACGTCTGGTCCTTGGGGTCGGTGCTCTGATCGGATGAGTTGTCCTGAGCGCGCAGGGCTTCTGGGTTCCGCAGCCATATGTCACGCTGGGCAAAGGGTATCTCGATCCCGGCTTCGCCAAAACGCGCTGCAATAGCGTGGTTGATGTCGCTCTTCACTTTCAACATCCAGTTCACATCCCTCAGGAAGCAGCGGATTTCGAACTCCAGTGAATCGGCGCCAAAGTTCATGAAAAGGATGTTCGGTGCTGGCATCGCCAGCACCATCGGCTGCGCTTCGGCGACCTCTCGCAGAATCTCTTCAACCTGCTTGGTATCGCTGCCATAGGCAACGCCCACAGGCACAATGACGCGGCCAATTGTATTGCCGCGCGTGTAGTTGGTGACAGTGCCACTGACCAGATCGGCATTGGGCACGATAACGTCTGTGCGATCGAAAGTCTCAATCCGTGTGGAGCGCACCGAGATATCGCGCACGTAGCCCATTTGCCCACCCACCTCGATCCAGTCCCCTTCGGAGATAGGCCGCTCGATCAGAAGGATGATGCCTGAGACAAAATTGCTGACGATGTTCTGCAGGCCAAAGCCGATACCAACCGACAGCGCGCCAGCCACGATGGCAAGCGAGCTGAGGTCAATGCCCGCCCCGGTGATTGCAGCAAGGGCCGCCAGAAAGATACCGACATAGCCAAGCCCTGAGACGATTGCGTTTTGCCCCCCGACATCGATCCGGGTCTTGGGCAGCACATTGGTGCGCAAGGCAGATTGCAGCAGCCGTGTCAGCACAAAGCCAATGGCAAAAATGACCGCGAAGGCCAGAAAGTCGGTGGGTGAAATGCGGCTGTCTCCGATGGAGAAGCCGCGCCCGAAGGCAGCCCACAGTTCGGTCAAATCCGTGACCCGCGCACCCCAGATCAAAGCGAGTGGCGGTATGGTCAGTACCAAAAGCAGCATGCCGAACAGCACAGGCAATAGTGCCTCGCGCGCCTCGACGCCCTTGCCGCTTACGGCCCCATACACATCCGCACTGAACCGTTGAAGGGCCATCACCAGCCCGAGGATCACCAGTGTCATGATGAATGGTGGCAGCAGGGCGTCCGCAGCGTTGTAGTATCCTGCCGCAAGAAGAAGGGGAGACAGTGCCGCAACCACCACGCCTGCGGTGCCTATCATTCTGACGACTCGGCTGAGCGTGGAGGAGCGCACCTCTCCCGCCGTAGTATCCTCGCTGACGGGATCGGCGAAACTGCGCAGGATCAATCCGATGCGAAAAAGCGCGATGCTGGAGACCAGGAAGAACGGGAAGGTCAGCACGGCCTTGGAGGGGTCGGAGGGATAGCCCGACTCGACGACCAGCGTCACCAGTTCCGCCATCACGATCATGACGGTGATCAGGTTGACGTAGAACCGCACCTCCGTTCGCTTCGATGCCGGAAGCAGGATCAACGCCTCATCGTCGTCACGCGAGAATACACGTTCCGAAACCCAGCGGACGCCCAGCATGATGCCGCCGACAATGGCGAGAGTCAGAATAACCTCATCGCCCTTTGGTCCGAAAAGATTTGTCGATATCGCCGCCAGCGCCAGCAGCATCAAACCCGCAAAGGGCAGAATGATGCGCAAAAGCGAGACAATGAAACGCCAGATCCCGAATCCACGCGCACCGAACCTTTGCAGGCGATTGACCAGCAGCCGCGACCATCGGCGGCCCCGGAAGATCAGCACCAGGCCGAGCGCGCTGAGCAGGATGACCAGAGGCAACGTCTCGCGCAGCTCTCGCCAATCCTGCGCGTTCTCGCTTTCGGGTCTCTCGTTCCAGAGCAGCTCTGCCCCAACGATTAGATCGTTGATCGCTGTCCGCCAGTTCGCAGGGTTGAGCGGGGTCGCACCGACCTCCAAAAGCTGATCGGTTTGCCGATCACGCAGGATCTGGTCAATCTGGCGCACCAAAGCGTCCGCACGCACAAACTCCGCCTCAGCTTTCTGCACTGGCACCAGCAAGTCATTCAGCTGCTGGTTCAATTCATCCCGCTTGGCGGCAACATCAGGGGCCTCCGGCGGTGCCCCTTCGCCCTCTGGCGGCGTGCCCAAAGCGGCGATCTGCTCACGTACCGTGGCGATGCGCGTGCTGTTCAGCTCGCGCCCGGCAGCAAAGTCCGTACGGTAATCAGCGATGGAGCTGCGCAAAGCCTCAAAGAGGTCATCACTCCCCTGCCCCAGATCAATCGCCTTTTCGGCCCGCTGGGCCAGCGTGTCCCAGCGCTCCAATTCTTCGAGCAGCTCATTCTGAGGGAAGCCAACAGAGACCGAAAGCCAAAGCGCGGCAAAGGCAGCACAAATGATATAGGCAAGCCGCCGCATCACACGTCTTCGAAAACGCTCGGCAGTTCTGCAGGCGCTTTGTCGAGCCAGCCTGGAACGGGCAGGTTCTTCTCACGCAGGAAATCGGGGTTGAAGAGCTTGGATTGATAGCGTGTCCCAAAGTCACACAGGATGGTCACGACGGTATGACCCGGCCCCAGGTCCCGGGCCAACCGCATCGCACCTGCCACGTTGACGCCTGAGGATGCTCCAAGGCAGAGACCTTCATGCTCCAGCAAGTCGAACACGATCGGCAGGGCTTCGGTGTCGGGGATGTTGTAGCTGAAATCCGGTTTGAGCCCTTCAAGGTTCTTGGTGATGCGCGCCTGACCGATGCCTTCAGCGATAGAGCCGCCCTCTGACGCAAGCTCACCAGTGGTGTAGTAACTGTGGAGTGCTGCGCCATCCGGGTCAGCCAATGCGATCTTCACGCCTTTGGGCTGCAGCGCCATCGCCACGCCGGCCAGTGTGCCGCCGGAGCCTACCGCACAACAGAACCCGTCCACCTTGCCGCCGGTCTGTTCCCAAATCTCTGGTCCGGTTGTTTCGATATGCGCCTGTCGGTTTGCAACGTTGTCGAACTGATTGGCCCAGATCACACCTTCATTGGTGTTGCGCGCCAGTTCATTGGCCAAACGTTCTGAATAGCGCACGAAATTGTTGGGGTTGCGGTATGGGGCCGCAGGGACTTGCACCAGTTCTGCACCGGCCAGCCGGAGCATATCTTTCTTTTCCTCTGATTGAGTCTCGGGGATGACGATCACCGTCTTGAACCCCATCGACGCGCCCACCAGCGCGAGGCCAATGCCGGTGTTTCCTGCTGTGCCTTCAACAATTGTTCCACCGGGCTTGAGCAGGCCCTTTTCCACTGCATCCTTGATGATGAACAGGGCTGCGCGGTCTTTGACCGACTGGCCGGGGTTCATGAACTCAGCTTTGCCGAAAATCTCGCACCCCGTTGCCTCGGAGGGGCCGCGCAGCCTGATAAGTGGTGTGTTGCCAATGGCTTCGGCAAGATCGGTCGCGACGTGCATATGGGCCCCCAGACAGGATGATCAGTTACTCACCTTTCGGTGTAGCGCCCGCCCTTTCGGACCTCAAGCGATCCCTGTGATAAGCGAGGTAATAGGCCGACAGCGCAAGCGGCGCATTTGCCACGTCAAACCGGGCAACCTTCTCCATGAGGTCATCAAACGACAGAAGATGCGAGCGTATGTCTTCATGTTCCGTCTCTAGCCCGCCGGGCCCGGTGATATTGTCTGGCAGGTCCGCGATGCCAAGGAAGAAATAGTAAAACTCAGTGGACGTGCCGGGTGATGGATAGACTTCGGCAATCTTCTCCAGTGCGCTCAACTCGATATCGGCCTCTTCCAGGGCCTCGCGCAAGGCGGCCTCTTCAGGGGTCTCACCGGGATCAATGCGTCCGGCGATGGGTTCCAATTGCCAGCGCGCGCGGTCATTGCGCCCAATCGGTCCAAGTCTGATCTGTTCGACCAGCAACACACGGTCGCGCACCGGATCGTAAGGCAGAACCAATGCCGCATCTGCCCCGACCAGCACCGCGCGGTCCAGCACGTCGGACATGCTGCCATCGAACTTTTCATGCCGCAGCTTGTAGTCATCAAGGGCATAAAAGTCGGAATATGCCCGCTTGTGGTCTACAACCTCCACCTCCCCCCGGAACAAGCCGTTGCCGTGCAACGAACGCGGCCCCCGGGCCCTGCTTGCGGCGCGCGCGCGGATCACCGGGAACATCTGGGCCACTTGATCGCGGCTGCGCTGGCCCAAGTACCCCATCACCTCCTGCGCGGCGATCACGCTGATCTCACCCCATTTTGCGATCCACTCATCGAGTGACCACGGGCCGTCAGGCGTCCAGCGGTCTGGCTGAGGCATGTAGACCTCGGCGGTCTCACCACCTACGAGGGTGACCTCCATGAGATCGTAGGCAAAGCTGCCCTCGTAGAAATCCAGCCGTTCGAGCTCAGTGTTGGAGACCTCTCGCAGCAGCAAACCCTCTGCGCTGGCACCGTTCTGGAAGTTTATTGTGGGGAAAGGCCCTTCTAGCACCGAGGACACGGCATGATCGGCGAGGACCGCAGAGGTGAAGTTCAGCTCGTCCGCGCTGAGGCCCATGACCACTTCAAGCAGCGGCATGTGGCGCAAGGTCCCATAAAAGAAAAGGTTTTTCATGGCGTCAACGCCAACGGTTGCCCGCAAATTCGGTCATCAATCCACTCACCACCGCTGAGATGATCAGCGCAATGCCAATGGGCACAGTCGCGATGATCACGGCGTATTCGGCACCGATCTGGAAGATCGCCACAATCGCCTCGAACGGTCCGTCATAGCGGTTGCGCATGGCAAGGCGCATCATCTCGTTTATAGCCTGAACACCAACACCCCAAAGCATCAGAACAAAGACACCCGTCAGCCCGTTGTTGATACCGGCAGTGGTTCCGCGCCCTGCGCGGCTGCCCATGACAATCCAGCCCACACAGATCCCGAGAAAGACATTGAGCGGAACGAAATACCCGAAATCCGTGCTTTCGGGCATCAAGGGCATGACCATCAAAGAGATGATGTAGCCAACAATCGCCAGACAGAAGGCGCCCATCAGACGTGCAGCGGTGGGCATGAATGTCGCTCCCTCAGAACTCCCGTCAGCCGGGTCGCCTGATGGTAATCTGCGTCACGTCA
>CAYUSM010000213.1:0-5973 GCA_964447345.1 uncultured Sulfitobacter sp.
ACCCAGATCGCCTGCTGGAAAGGCGCACCGGCGCTGGCCTGCGGCAATGCGATGATCTTCAAACCCTCCGAGACCACACCGCTCTGCGCCCTGAAAGTCGCTGAAATCCTGCATGAGGCGGGGCTGCCCGCGGGCCTCTACAACGTGGTACAGGGCATGGGCGAGGTTGGTGGCGCGCTGGTCACTGACCCCCGGGTCGACAAGGTCTCGCTTACGGGGTCGGTGCCCACGGGCCGCAAGGTCTATGCGGCCGCGGCGGCGACCATCAAACATGTCACAATGGAACTGGGCGGCAAATCACCTCTGGTGATTTTCGAGGATGCCGACATCGAAAATGCCGTTTCCGGCGCGATCATGGGCAATTTCTACAGCTCCGGTCAGGTCTGCTCCAACGGCACCCGCGTCTTCGTGCAGCGCGAGATCAAGGAGATCTTTCTTGAGCGTCTGGCCGAGCGGCTGGGCCGCGCCGTCATCGGCGATCCGATGGACCCCGATACCAGTTTTGGCCCAATGGTTTCTGAGCGCCAGATGCAGATCGTCTTGGACTACATCGAGAAAGGCAAAGCCGAAGGTGCGCGGCTGGTGACCGGGGGCCACCGGGTGGACCGCGACGGCTTCTACCTGCAGCCTACGGTCTTTGCCGATGTGACTGACGACATGACTATCGCCCGCGAGGAGATATTCGGCCCTGTCATGGCGGTGCTGGATTTCGAGGATGAGGCCGACGTCATGGCCCGCGCAAATGATACGGAGTTTGGGTTGGCGGCGGGCGTTTTCACCCGTGACCTCACCCGGGCCCACCGTGTGGCCGCGGGCTTTGAGGCCGGTACCTGCTTTATCAACAGCTACAACGACGCGCCTGTGGAGGCGCCCTTTGGCGGGTCCAAGGCCTCCGGCGTCGGGCGCGAGAATTCCAAGGCGGCGATCGCGCATTACAGCCAGCTTAAATCGGTCTTCGTGCGCATGGACGATATGGAGGCGCCGTTTTGACGGAGCGTGATCCAAATGAGCGCTGACGCGCATGCCTTTTTAAGGCGCTGGATAAGAAGTGAGCCCCAAGCTGCTGATGTGGCGTTAATTTTGAGGTTCTCGAAGTTTTGCTGAGAGGTGCTTGAGGGATCAGAATGATCCTCAAGTCACCTCGACAATTTTGAAGGTGCGATTCCCCGCGGCGTCAAGGACAAGCCGGGCAAAGCCCGGTGCTGCGCATCCTTGACCCCGCGCGGAATCACGAAGGAAAGACGTGATGAAGGCAGAATTTGTGATTGTGGGCGCGGGCAGCGCAGGCTGCGCGATGGCCTACCGGCTGGCGGAGGCCGGGCGCAAGGTGATTGTCATTGAGCACGGGGGCTCGGACGCGGGTCCGTTCATCCAGATGCCCGCAGCCCTCAGCTATCCGATGAACATGAAAATGTATGACTGGGGTTACAAGTCAGAGCCTGAACCGCACCTGGGTGGGCGCAGGCTTGCCTGTCCGCGCGGCAAGGTCATCGGGGGGTCATCTTCCATCAACGGGATGGTCTATGTGCGCGGGCACGCCATGGATTTCGACCATTGGGAAGAGGCGGGCGCGCGGGGCTGGGCCTACGCCGACGTGCTGCCCTACTTCAAGCGCATGGAGAACTGGCACGACAGCGGCCACGGAGGCGATCCTGCTTGGCGGGGCACCAGCGGCCCGTTGCATGTCAGCCGCGGGCCCCGCGCCAACCCGCTTTACCGTGCTTTTGTCGAGGCCGGGCGGCAGGCGGGCTATCAGGTTACAGATGATTACAACGGGCAAAAGCAGGAAGGCTTTGGACCCATGGAGCAGACGGTCTGGAACGGGCGGCGCTGGTCTGCGGCCAATGCCTATCTACGGACCGCGCAGCGCACAGGGAACGTGCAGATCGTCCGTGCGCTGGCCCAGCGTGTGGTGATCCGCGAAGGTCGGGCGACCGGGGTCGAGGTCCTGCGCAAGGGCCGCCGCGAGGTCATCGAGGCCGAGCGCGAAGTGGTGCTGGCCGCCTCGTCAATCAATTCGCCGAAACTGCTCATGCTCTCCGGCATCGGCCCGGCGGCACATCTGGCCGAACATGGCATCGATGTGGTCGCGGATCGCCCCGGCGTGGGGGCAAATCTGCAGGACCATCTGGAGATGTACATTCAGATGGCATCCTCGCAGCCGATCACGCTTTACAAGCATTGGAACCTGGTCTCGAAGGCGATGATCGGCGCGCAATGGCTGTTTCTGAAGAAAGGGATGGGCGCGTCAAACCAGTTTGAAAGCGCGGGCTTCATCCGCTCAAAGGCGGGCATCCCCTATCCCGACATCCAGTTCCACTTTCTGCCAATGGCCGTCCGCTATGACGGGCAGGCGGCGGCGGAAGGTCATGGATTTCAGGCCCACACCGGGCCAATGCGGTCCCGCGCGCGCGGGGCAATCACGCTCCGCTCCGCTGACCCGGCGGATGATCCGGTGATCCGGTTCAACTACATGTCCCACCCCGAAGACTGGGAGGAGTTCCGTACCTGCATCCGCCTGACGCGAGAGATATTCGCGCAAGAGGCGTTCAAGCCTTACGTAAAGCACGAAATCCAGCCCGGCGCGCAGTTGCAAAGTGATGCGGAACTCGATGATGCAATCCGCGAACATGCCGAGAGCGCCTATCATCCCTGTGGCACCTGCCGCATGGGGTCTGCAGAGGACAGACATGCGGTTGTGGACCCTCAGGCGCGGGTGATCGGCGTTGAGGGGCTGCGCGTGGCGGACAGTTCGATCTTCCCGCGCATCACCAACGGCAATCTCAATGCGCCTTCCATCATGGTGGGAGAGAAGGTCTCGGATCACCTTCTGGGCCGTGATCCGCTGGCGCGGTCAAATGATCAGCCCTGGGTGCATCCTGAGTGGGAGACAGCACAGCGCTGAGGTCCGGCGCGGTGCGTCACTCCACCCGGTAGGGCAGCAGATCGCGGCGATCTGGGTCGACCACCAGATTGCGCTCCAATGGTGGGACGGCCCGCTGGTGGCATCCTTTCCGCTCGCAGATGCGGCAGGAAATGCCGATGGGCTCAAAGGCACTGTCGCGGGTCATGTCGAGGCCATCCGCATAGACAAGCTTGTCGGCGTGACGCATCTCGCACCCCAGCGCGATGGCATAGCGGCGCACCGGGGCACCGTAGCGCCCCGCCGGTTTGGAGATGTCACGCGCCAGCGAAATGTAACGCACGCCATCCGGTGTCTCGGCAAGCTGGCGGAGAAAACGGCCCGGTGTCTCAAAGGCCCGGTGCACGTTCCACAGGGGGCAAGCCCCGCCAAAACGGGCAAACTGCAACCGGGTGGCTGAGTGACGCTTGGTGATGGTGCCCGCCTGATCGACGCGGACAAAGAAGAAAGGCACGCCTTTGGCACCGGGCCGCTGAAGGGTCGAGAGGCGGTGCGCGATCTGTTCGATGGACGCACCGAACTGTCCGGCCAGAACTTCCAGATCATGGCGGTTGTCCTGTGCCGCCTGATGAAAACGCGTATAGGGCAGAAGAGCCGCACCGGCGAAGTAATTGGCCAAGCCGATTTTGGCGATGTCTCGCGCGCTTTCGGTGGTAAAGCGCGCAAGGTCCAGCGTGGCTTCCAGCAGCGTGTTCTGCGTGATCAGCGCCACCTGCAACAGCAGCTGGAATGTCTGTGTCTCGGGCATCGCCCGGGCAGAGAGTATCAGCGTGCCGGTGTCCGTATCGAACTGGCGCAACGTGTCGGTGTCTTCGAAGGTGACAGTCACACCACTGCCGCTGAGGGCATCAAGAGCCGTGGCGCGCATGGATGTATCCGTGCCGTCCCGGCTGGCAAAACGCTCCGCGGCGCGGTCCACGGCGTCGATGTAATTGTCGCAGTAGTGAAAAAAGTCGCGCACCTCTTCCCAGGGCGAGGGGGCGGCGCGGGCATCTTCGCGGCCAAGGGCCTCATCCAGCGAGGCAAGGCGTTCGTGGGTCTGGCGGTAGCTCTGGTGCAGGTCAAGAAAGGCGCGGGCCAATCCGGGCGCATTGGACGCGGCAAGACGGATGTCGGCCAAGGGTGGCATCTTGCCCTGAAAAACCGGGTCTGCCAGCGCCTCACGCATGTCGCTGACCATCCGTTCACCGTCTCCGGCGCTGAGTTCCGTGACATCCAGACCGAATTCCGAAGCAAGGGCGAGAACCACCGTTGTTGAGATTGGCCGGTTGTTGTTCTCCATCTGGTTCAGATAGGGCAGGGACACGCCAAGACGTGCGGCGAAATCCTTCTGGGTGAGGCTCAGCTTGGTTCTGAGTTCCCGCAGCTTGGCCCCCGCGTAGAGTTTCTGGCTCGCCATGGCGGCACCCTTTGCAACTTTGCAGACAGACTGTCTCTAGCTTTGCAAAGCGGGTGCTGCAAGCGCCGTCACCTTGGGTGCAGCTGTAAGGTTCGCTCGCGACGGATCACCAGCAGGATGGAGATCACCCCGGCGATGGCCGTCAACTGCATGATCAGGATCAGCGGATAGGCCCCAGTTTCGGGGGTCAGCAGCAGACCTGCGAGGACGGCCAGACCGGACCCGCCGCCGATCATGATTGCCCCGCCTAGGCCGGAGGCCGTGCCTGCCAGATGCGGACGCACCGACAGCATGCCTGCGGTCGCGTTGGGGATGCAGAGCCCGTTGCCAAGGCCGATGAGGGTCATCATGCCAAAGAACGTCTCGGCAGAGCCATAGCCCATCATGAACAGCACCAGTGACAGCGTGCCGCCCGTTGCATTCGCCAGACAGCCCCACATGACCATCGAATTGACGCCAAAGCGCTGCGCAAAGAGGCCCGTCAGCCAGTTGCCGCAGAAATACCCGATTGCGGGGGCGCCAAAATAGATGCCAAGCCAGAAGGGATCGAGGCCGAACACGGTGGACCCCACGAAAGGCGCGCCGCCCAGGTAAGCAAAGAACGCACCTGAGCAGAAGGCCGCAGCGCCTGCGTAGCCCCAAAAGCGTGGAGAGCGCAGCAGTTCGGGATATTCGGCAAATTGACCCAGGATGGAATTCTCGCTGGGTTGTGCCGTCTCCCCCATATCAAAGATGACCAGCGCCAGAATACCCCCTGCAATCACGATCATCAGCCAGAAGGTCAGATGCCAGTCGCCAAACTGCTCAATCGCGCCCCCGACGGCTGGCGCGATCATCGGCACCAGTGCCATGCCCATGGTCACATAACCGATTTTCGAGGCCGCCTGATCCTGCGTGTAAAGGTCGCGCAGCACGGCGCGGCTCAGTACCATGGCCGTCGCGATGATGGCCTGTGCGATCCGGAAAAACAGGAAAACACCTGTATTGGGTGCAAAGATGCAGCCGAGTGTGGCCAGCATGAACAGCAGCAATGAGCCAATCAGGACCGGACGCCGCCCGATGTTGTCCGACAGCGGCCCGATAAACAGCTGCAGGATGGCCGAGGTCAGCAGATAAAGCGGCACCGTAAGCTGCATCACCGCGTAGCTTGTGCCGAAGTATTCCGCCATTTGCGGCAGGCTTGGCAAAAAGATGTTCATCACCAGCGCGGACAGACCGGCCAGCAGAATCAGCGTGAAAACATGTGGTGGTGTGCTGCTGTCGAGAAAACGAATGACCGGAGCAGCCGGGGAGGCGTCTTTCATGCAAATGCAAGTAATCCCGCTCCGCGGGAATGTCGAGGCTGGCTGGTGATATTTGCATATATGCAGTTTGCATCGATGCCCTTGCATAGGGTTTGCAAATATTCACAAAGCCGCTTCACCCGGCCCCTGCGGCCCATGTATTATGCCGCAAATGTTCATCAGGGGTCAGTCATGAAAGATATTCTCGAACAACTCGACGCGCGCCGCGAAACGGCACGTATGGGCGGCGGTCAGGCGCGGATCGATGCGCAGCACGCACGCGGCAAGCTGACAGCACGCGAACGTGTCGATCTGCTGCTCGATGAGGGTTCGTTCGAAGAATTCGACATGTTCGTGACCCATCGCTG